>JAIBCD010000014.1 GCA_019694335.1 Rhodospirillaceae bacterium
GCAAGGCAGCGTGAGGAACGCTCCCAAGGGCGACAAGGCGGTGGACAAAGGCGGGCGCATCGCCGAGGTGGTGGCGCGCGCGGAAGGCGCGCAAACAAAAAAGCGGACCGGCAATGACTAAGAAACCGCGAAAGGAACAGCCCGACGGAGCCGCCAAAGGCGAGCGCATCGCCAAGGTCATGGCCCGCGCGGAAGGCGCGCAAACAAAAAAGCGGACCGGCAATGACTAAGAAACCGCGAAAGGAACAGCCCGACGGAGCCGCCAAAGGCGAGCGCATCGCCAAGGTCATGGCCCGCGCCGGCCTGTGTTCGCGCCGCGATGCCGAGAAATGGATCGCCGCGGGCCGCGTGCAAGTCAACGACGAGAAGCTCAAGACGCCGGCCGTGGTGATCGGACCCAACGACACGGTACTGGTGGATGGCCAGCCGCTGCCCGAAGCCGACCGCGCCCGGGTTTGGCGTTTCCACAAGCCCAAGGGCCTGGTTACGACCCACAAGGACGAAAAAGGCCGCACCACGGTGTTCGAGGTGCTGCCGCCGGAATTGCCGCGCGTGGTCAGCGTCGGGCGCCTGGACATCACCTCCGAGGGTTTGCTGCTGCTCACCAATGACGGCGAGATCGCCCGTACGCTCGAGCATCCTTCGCGCGGCTGGGTGCGGCGCTACCGCGCGCGCGTCTATGGCCGCCCCGACCCCAAGCTCCTGGCCAAGCTCCAGGACGGCGTGACGGTCGAGGGTGAACGTTACGGCCCGATCACGGCGACCGTGGACACCACCGAGGGGCCATCCAAAAGCAACACCTGGATCACCGTGTCCTTGAGCGAGGGCAAGAACCGCGAAGTGCGTAAGGTGCTGGCGCATATCGGCCTGACGGTGACACGCCTGATCCGCGTCGCTTACGGGCCGTTCCAACTCGGCAAGCTCGAACCCGGCGCGCTGGAGGAAATCCCGGCGCAGGTCGTGCGTCAGCAATTGGGCGCGGGAGCGCCGACCGGACTCGCGAAAAAGAGAAAGCGGTGAAGCCCCCTGGCAAAGCAAGCGGCAAGCTCCGCATCATCGGCGGTGTGTGGCGCGGGCGTGGCATCGCCGTGCCGCCGGAAGGCGTGCGCCCGACCTCGGACCGCGCGCGGGAGGCGGTGTTCAATCGCCTGATTCACGGCTTTTCGGAGTACGGTTTTCGCCTGCCCGGCGCGCAAGTGGCTGATGTGTTCGCGGGTTCGGGCGCCATGGGACTTGAAGCGCTGTCGCGCGGCGCCGCGGCCGCCACCTTCGTCGAACGCGATACCGCGACCGCCGCCCTCATCAAACGCAACATCGGAACCTTGGGCGCCGAAGACCGCGCGGCCGTGATCGGCGCCGACGCCACCGCCCTGCCCCGCGCCCACAAGCCCTGCGACCTCGTGCTGCTCGACGCGCCTTACGAGGAGCACGTCACAAGCGCCGCGCTCGCCAGCCTCGCCCGGCAAGGCTGGCTCAAGCCGAACGCCCTGATCGTCGCCGAAACCGGCGACGGCGCCCCGCAACCGGCCGCGGACGGATTCAAGATGATCGACCGGCGCGACTACGGCCGCGCGGTCATATGGTTTTTGCTTTTTCAGCCAGCGACTGCGTCGGGTTGACGTCCGCCAGCGGGTCGCCTTTCTCGGCGGCAAGTTCGGCTTCCAGCTCGGGCGGCAACGGCTCGGCGTTTGCCTCGCCCTCCTTACCCGGCTCCTCCATCCCATGCTTGAAGATGCGCCCGACCATGGTGTGGACATAGTCGTGGCTGGGATGTTCCTCGGGATGGGGGGCGATGAACCACTCCCATTCCTCGTTGTGACCCATCATCGGGCTGGGGGGCAGGCGCAACGCTTTTAGCAGGTCCGTGCGCGACACTACTTTGTCGCCCTGCATGGCGAAGCGCTCGTGATCGGTAATCAGCACCGAGACACCGGCGGCGTCGTTCGCGAGCGCCTTGGCGTGATTTTCCATGACGTGGTAGGCGACCTTGTCGGAGTCCAGGTCGGAGAACCCGCGCGTCTCCTCGAAATATTCTGTGAACGGCTGCGCCAGTTGGGTCAGGCAGTTGCACGACACGATCAGGTCGGCGTCCTTGATGTTGGGAATGCGCGCCGGCGGCGCCGGGATATTGGGGCCGGGCGGCCGGTGCTCCTTCATGGCCGCGAACACGCCGGTCACGTCTCCGGTCAGCAGCTTCACATTGAAGTAGCGCTTCACCTCGCGCCGCACCTGAGGCATGTGGAAGATGTCCACCAGGATCACGCGGCCGAAGCGCTCGGACAGTGCGCTCAGCGGCACTTCCAGCAACAGGCCCGAGCCGATCACCACGCACAGATCCTGCTTGGCGGTGAGTTCGGCGGCCTTGACGATAAAGCTCTTGCAGCGGCGTTGGTGCGCCGACCAGGCGTCGGCGCAGCGCTTGGCCCGGAACTCGAGCGCGATCAGGCGCTTCAAATAGCCGAACTTGCGCACCCGCTCCGGCGCATAGGTGGTGAGATAGCGAAGGAACTCCCCGATCATCGCCCCTTAGCCTCTATCTGCGGCCGAACAGCCGTTCGATATCCTTGAGCTTGAGCTCGACATAAGTCGGCCGCCCATGATTGCATTGTCCGGCGTGGGGCGTCACCTCCATCTGACGGAGGAGCGCGTTCATTTCCGCGCCGTTGAGCCGCCGCCCGGCGCGCACCGCCCCATGGCAGGCGATGGTGCCGCAGACGTCGCCCAGCTTGTCCTTCAGGCTCAGGGCCTCGTCCATGGCCTGGAGTTCGTCGGCGAGGTTCTTGACCAGGCCCTTGACGTCGGTGTCGCCTAGCATCGCCGGCACTTCGCGCACCACCACCGCGCCGGCGCCGAACGGTTCCAGCACCAGGCCGAGATCCCCCAGTTCGGCGGCGCGCGCGCCCAGGCGGTTGGCCGCGTCCTCGTCCAGATCGACCACCTCCGGGATCAACAGCAATTGCCGCGCGACGCTGCCCTCCGCAAGCGAGGCCTTCATACGTTCATAGACCAGCCGCTCGTGAGCGGCGTGCTGGTCGACGATGACGATGCCGTCGCTGGTCTGGGCGACGATATAGGTTTCATGCAGTTGCGCCCGCGCGACACCCAAGGGATGCGCCTTGTAGTCGGCTTCCGCCGGGTCGGCCTGGGACACTTCGGGGGCCGACGGCGGCAGCGCGAACAGCGAGGGCGTCTCCGCCATCTCGAAGCCGTCCTGCACCGCGTTTTCGCCGAACGGCTGCTGCATGTCATAGGCCGCTTCGTATTCGGCCGGCGCGACCGTACCGCCGCGCAAGGCATCAAGCGCGGCATTGGCGACCGTCGTGGAGGCGCGGTGGCCGGCGTCCACCAACGCGTGCTTGAGGGCGCCGACGATCAGTCCTCTGACGGCGCCCGCGTCGCGAAACCGCACCTCGGCCTTGGCGGGGTGGACATTCACATCCACCTCGCGCTGCGGCAGCTCCAGGAACAACACCACGTAAGGATGGCGGCTGGGCGCGAGGAAATCCTGATAGGCCGCGCGCACCGCGCCGGTGAGCAGGCGGTCGCGCACCGGCCGGCCGTTGACGAAAAGATATTGGGCCAGGGCGTTGCCGCGATTGAAGGTGGGCAGGCCGATATGACCGTAGAGCTTGATATCCCCGCGCTCGGCCGCCACGGGCAGGGCGTTGGCGCCGAACTCCTTGCCCAGGATCGCCGCGAGGCGCGCGAGCTGGACGTCGAACAGGTCGCCCTGGGTATCCGCCGCCGGCAGGTTGATGCGCGGCTTGCCGTCGGCGGTGAGGGTGAAGGCGATGTCGGGACGCGCCATGGCCAGGCGCTCCACCGCGTCGACCGCATATGAGAGCTCGGTTTGCGCGGCCTTGAGGAACTTGAGACGGGCGGGAGTCGCGAAAAAGATGTCGCGCACTTCGACGCGGGTGCCGAGGGGATGCGGCGCCGGCACCGGGCCGTCCTTGCGTCCGCCCGCCACCACCACATACCAGCCGGAGTCGGCACCTTGCGTACGGCTGGTGACGGTCAGGCGCGCGACCGAACCGATCGCGGGCAGGGCCTCGCCACGGAAGCCCAGAAAATTGATATCGAGCAGATCGTCCGCCGGCAGCTTGGAGGTGGCGTGGCGGTCCACGGCCACGATCAGCTCCTGCGGGGTCATGCCGCAGCCGTTGTCGGTGACCACGATCATCGAGCGGCCGCCGTCGTTCAGCGCGATGTCGATGCGCGTGGCGCCGGCGTCGACCGCGTTCTCCACCAGTTCCTTGAGCGCGGAGGCGGGCCGTTCCACCACTTCGCCCGCGGCGATCTGGTTGACCAGGTTGGGCGGGAGCAGGCGGATGGTCATGGCGACCCTTTCGCCTTGAGGTAGGCCGCGACCAGGCCGGCGGTGGAGCTGTCGCGCCCTTGCAGCGCTTTGTCCGCAAGCGGGCCGCCGGTCACCGCCGGCTCCAGGGATTTGGCCAGCTCCTTGCCGAGTTCCACGCCCCACTGGTCGAAGGAATTGACGCCCCAGATCACGCCCTGGACGAAGACTTTATGTTCATAGAGCGCGATCAGCATCCCGGTGGTGTAGGCGCTAACCTCGTCGAGCATCAAGGTGGTGGTGGGCCGGTTGCCGGTGAACACCCGGTGCGGCACCAGTTCGGCCGCGACGCCCCGCAATTCTGCGGCGGTGCGGCCCTTCATCAGGGCCTCGGTCTGGGCGAGCGCATTGGCCATCAACAGATCGCGGCTTTTGCCGCCGCCATTCGCCGCCCCTCTCGCGGCGATAATGAAATCGCACGGCACCACGCGCGGCCCCTGGTGCAACAACTGGAAGAACGAGTGTTGGCTGTCGGACCCGCCACCGCCGAACACGATCGGGCCGGTATCGACGGCCACCGGCCGACCGTCCATGGTCACGCCCTTTCCGTTGCTCTCCATGTCCATCTGCTGGATATGGGCCGGGAACAGGCGCAGGCGGTGGTCATAGGGCAGGATCGCCGTGGCGGCCATGCCGAGCAGATCCACGTTCCAGACACCGATCAGCGCCAGGATCACCGGCAGATTCTGTTCCAGCGGCGCGGTCTCGAAATGCCGGTCCATGGCTTCGGCGCCTGCCAGCAGCTGGTCGCATGCCTCATAGCCGCAGCCGATGATCAGCGGCAGGCCGATCGCCGACCAAATGGAATAGCGGCCGCCCACCCAATCCCACATCGGGAATACGGCGTCGGGCGACAACCCGAAGGCGGCCGCCGCATCGGTATTGGTGGAGATCGCCGCGAAGTGTTTGGTGACGGCGCCCGCGCCAAGCTGCGTAACGATCCAATCCTTGGCCGCGCCCGCATTGGCCATGGTCTCGACCGTGGTGAAGGTCTTGGAAGCGACGATGAACAGGGTTGCCGCCGGATCGAGGCCTTTCAACACGTCTTCGATCTGGGCGCGGTCGGGATTGGAGACGAAGTCGAGCGAGATATCGGCGCGCCGCGAGTCTTCCAGCGCCGCCGCCACGGCCATCGGCCCGAGATGCGAACCGCCGATGCCGAGATTGACCACATGGCGAATGGCTTTACCGGTGGCGCCGGTCCATGCGCCCGAACGCACCTTCTCGGCGAAGGCCTTGAGCCGGTCGCGCACGCGGCGCACTTCGGGCATCACGTCGGCGCCCTCCACCGGCACGACGCCGGCGGGATCGCGGTTACGCAGCGCGGTGTGCAGCACCGCGCGGTTCTCGGTGCGGTTGATGCGCTCGCCCGCGAACATGGCGGCGCGCGCGGACTCGACATTGCGGGCGGCGGCCAGTTCGGTGAGCAACCCCAAGGTTTCGGCGGTGATCCGATTCTTCGAGTAGTCGGCAAGCAGCGGCCCAAAAGCGAATGACAGCCGTGCGAAGCGATCCGGATCTGCGGCGAACAATGTGCGCAAGGTCACGTCGCGCAAAGTCGCGGCGTGGGTTTTCAGGGCATCCCAGGCGGGAAGGTCGGCAAGGTCGGTCATGTGCCGCGCACCATATCAACCCGGAGTCAAAAGCCAAACCCGACAAAAGCCAATAGCTTAGAAATCAAGGCCTTAGCCGCCCACCCCGCAAGGTTCGGGCGGCTATTTCGGGGCTTTGGGCGCCGGCCCCACCATCACGACGGTGAGGCCCTCCGGGTCATACAGCCGGCGGGCAAGCCGTTTGGCGTCGTCCAGGGTCACCGCCTCGATCAGGCTGTTACGCTTGTCGAGGTAGTCGATCCCGAGCTTGTCCTTCTGCACCGCCAGCAGCATCTCGGCGATGCTCTGAGTCGAGGTGAACCGCAGCGGCCAGGCGCCGGTGAGATAGAGCTTCGCGGTCTTGAGTTCCTCCTCGGTCGGCCCTGCGTCGTGCATCTTCTTCCACTCATCGCGGATGATCTTGAGGCTGGTCTCGGCCTGGTCGGCGCGGGTGCCAACCTGCGCAAACATCATGGCGCCGGCATCGTAGGGCACCAGCGCTGTGGATACGCCGTACGCCAGGCCGCGTTTCTCGCGCACTTCGTCCATGAGCCGCGACTGGAAGCCGCCGCCGCCGAAGACATAGTCCACCACCGTCGCGATGTACCAATCGGGGTCGCTGCGCAGGATTCCCTTCTGCCCGATGTAGATCACGGTCTGCGGCAGGTTCTTGGTGACGCGCACCACCTGGCCCTTGGTGCTGACCGGCGCGGGCGGGACCGTCGCGTTCAGACCGGTGGTCGCCGGCAGCGCGCCGAAGATCTGGTCCATGGCCTTACCGAGGTCGGCGGGCGTGATATCGCCCGAAACCGCGATCAGTACCCGGTCGCGCGCGAAGCGGCTTTTGACCCAGGCGCGCAGATCGGCGACCGTGATCGCCTTCATGGTGTTTTCGGTGCCGTCCTCGTTGCGGGCGTAAGGATGGTTGCCGAAGATGGTGCTCCACAATTTCTCCTGGGCGACACTCGACGGATCCTCATCGCGGGACAGGATACCCACCAGCAGCTCGCGGCGAATCCGCTCCACCGGTTCGGCGTCGAAGCGCGGCTGGGTGAGGGCCAGGTGCAACAGCTCGAACGCCCGCGCGGCGTTGGGCGTGGTTGTGACCACGCGGCCGCGGATATCGTCGGCGGCGGCATCGAAGCGCAAGCTGATCGCTTTATCCTGCAGTTCGCTCTGGAAGGCGAAGGAATCGAGCGGCCCCGCCCCTTCGTCGATCGTGGATGTGGCGAGGGTCGAGAGACCGACCTTATCCGCCGGGTCCAGCGCCGAGCCGCCATTGAACAGGAAGCTCACCGCGATGATCGGAACAGTGTGATCCTCGGAAAGATAAGCGGTCAGGCCGCCGGGGCTCTTGACCTCTTTCACCGTGACGGCGCCGGCCGCGGTGCTGAACAGCAGCGCAGCGGCGCAAACGATCCTCGCGAACATCATGGCTTTTCCTCCGCGGGCAGCAATATCCCAGTGGCCGAGGATGCGGTAGCGAACAGCTTGCGCGCGGCGGCGCGCACCTGTTCGGTGGTGACCTTGTTCATCGCATCGGGCCAGTTCTCGATATCCGCCAGCGACACACCGGAGGCAAGCGAGGTGCCGACCGCGCGCGCGGCACTCATGGGCGAGTCCTTCGCGAAGGCGAGCCGCGCCGCCATGCGGCCCTTGGCACGGGCGACATCGGCGTCGGTGATGCCGTCCTTGAGCAACGCCGCCAAAGTGGCGTCGAACGCCCCCTCCGCCTTGGCGAGCTCGACCCCCGGGCTTGGCGTCAACGACAGGTAGAACACGCCGTAAGATACCGCCTCAGCGTCATAGCTCGCGGACACGCCCGCGGCGACTTTCTGGTCGACCACCAGGCTCCGGTACAGCTTGGCGGTGGAGCCGCCGCCGATCAGGTCGGCGAACACCTCGAGCGCATGCACGTCGGTGCGATCGCCGACATTGTAGCTCGGCGCGATGAACTGCTTGACCCACTGCGGTTGGCTGACGCGCTCGTCGTGCATGACGACGCGGTTGGCCGACGGCGGATAGAGATAGGTATCGCGTGCACGGGTTGTCGGCTTGGCCACCACCCCCTTGGGCAGCGGAATCGCGCCGTAATATTTCTCCGCCAGCGGCTTCAGCGCCGCCATCGTTATGTCGCCCGCCACCACCAGGATGGCGTTGTTGGGCGTGTAATGGGCGTCGTAATAGGCCTTGGCGTCGACATCGGTGAGTTGGTGCATCTCCGGCTCCCAACCGATGATCGGGATGGCATAGTGGTTATACATCCACAGGCCGGCATCCAGTTTTTCCTGCAGGATCGAGGCCGGCACGTTGTCCACGCGCATGCGCCGTTCCTCGATGATTACTTCGCGTTCGGTGTCGATGATGCTCTTGTTGAGGATCAAGTTGCGCATGCGGTCCGCTTCCATGTCCATCATCAGGGGCAGGCGGTCGGCCGCGATATTCTGGTAGTAGCCGGTGTAGTCGCGGGTGGTGAAAGCGTTCTGGTTGCCGCCGTTGCGCGCCACCACGTCCATCACCGCGCCGGCGGGATATTTGGGCGTGCCCTTGAACATCAGGTGCTCGAGGAAGTGCGCGATGCCTGACTTGCCGGGCAGATCCTCGGCGGCGCCGGCGCGGTAGAACACCATATGGCTCACCACCGGCGCCCGGTGATTGGGGATCACCACAACCTGCATCCCATTCGCCAACGTGAAAGTCTCAGCGCCGTAGACAACCGCTTTGGCGGGTTGGAGGCCGAGACCAAGAACCGCGGCAAGGGCCGGAAGCAGGAGACGCAGGCGCATCGGGATATCCACCACAGGGGAACAAGGCGGCGACTCTGGGCGTCCCCTTCCCCGAGGTCAATGGCCCCAAGATCAATAGTCCACCATGGCGCGAGACGGTCACAGGCCCGGCATCGTAAGCTCGGCGTCACGGCAGGTTGTGGAGACTCCGATGACCTTCAGCGTCCCGTCCATGGTCGACGAGATCGTGGTCTACTGCGTTCGGGAGTGGCGCATGCTCGTCCGGCATGGGGCCATCCCCTTCGCCGTCATCGCCATCGCCACCTTGCTCCTGCCCCGCTATTTCACCCAGGAGTCCACGACGACGGACAAGGCGCTCGGCGCCGCCCTGGTGGCGGCGCAGCTGCTGGTGTGCCTGCCGATGGTGGTCACCTGGTACCGCATGATCGTCCTGGGCAAGGACGAAGCCGCCCACCGGCCGCTGTTCGCTTTTGGCGCCCGCGAATGGCGGCTTCTGGGATGGCAAATCGTGGTGATGCTGGTGGGCATGGCCATCTTTATCGCGGCCGCCATTGTGCTGGCCGGGGTGTATTACGTCCTGGGTCAGGGCGTGCTGGCGATCATGTTGTGTATTGCACTTGGCCTCGCGGGCGTCCTGTTCGCGCTCGCCATCATCAACCGGATCAGCTTCGTGTTCGCGCTCGCCGCCACGGATCAACCGGTCAGCCTTCGCGCATCGTGGGACATGACGCGCGGCCTGACATGGCCACTGTTATGGACCCTGTCGATTATCGGCCTGGGCGAAACCATCGTTGTGTTCGTCGGCGACCTGATCGGCGGAATCGCCGCGGCCGCCATCCATGGCGCCGCGACGGTGTTCGCCTTCGCGGCGATGGCGACGATGTTCGGTTTTGTCTTTGTGCGGATCCGCGACGGGCAGCCGCTGACGGCGCCGAAGCCCGCCTAAAGCATTTTAGGCCGAGGTGGGAACCGGTTCGGCCGCTAAAAATGCGACCAAACAAATACCCTAGAACACCTTCAGGAAACCCGAGCCGCCCTTGGAGATCACCGGGATCGGACCGTCACCGGGCTTCTTGCCGCTGGCGGCGTTCTGATTCAAACGCCGGGTTTCAGCCGCCGGGTCGATGGCGGTGCCGGCGGGATCTTCCGACTTCCAGAACAGCAGGCGGTCGGTGAAATCGCTCTTCTCGCCCGCGAACACCGAGACCTCTTTGTCGAGGGTGTTGCGGATATTGGGCGCGATGTCGTCGGCGCCGGCGTGGGCCAGGAACTGGGCTTCGCCGCGGCTCATGCCGCGGGTCTGATAGGCCTGCAGGCGAGCGCGGCCGATCAGCGCGGCGCGGGCCTGTTCGACCGGGGTCAGCTGCTGCGGGCGCTCCTCGCCCGGCGCGGGCGGACGCAGGTTGTAGTCGGGCGGCACGGACAGGGGCGCCGGCGCGGCCACGGCGAATTCATCGGGCACGGTGCGTTGCAGCCCGAGCGAGCGCTTCATGCTCTGGCAACCCGCGAGCGCCACCACGGCGATGAGCACCACGGCAACCCGGGACAATTTTGTGTCGGAAACCAGCTTCATAACGACCTATTCCTTTGAATTTGCCGCATCGTGATGGGGTGCCATCACGGCGTCAAGCAGCCACATACCCGCGCCGAGGGTGATCCAGGTATCGGCAAGGTTGAACGTCGGGAATTGCCAGTCCCGCCAATGGACCAGCAGAAAGTCCGCCACCGCGCACCAGGTGGCGCGATCGACGATATTGCCCAGCGCCCCGCCGATAATCAGGCCGCAGGCCGCCTGCAACCAGGGCCTGTCCAGGCGCCACAGCCACCACAATAACAAGAGCGTGATGCCGCCCTGCATCGCCAGGAGAATCGCGCAGGTGGCGGCCTCGCCAGAGTTGAACAGCGAAAAGCTGATCCCGGCGTTCCAGGACAGCCGCAGTTCGAACACCGGCAGCACCTCGATGACACGCGAGGAATAGAACGGCGTTTCGGTTACGCCCTCGGGCCGCATCACCTTCTCGACAATGATGTACTTGGAGACCTGGTCCGTGAGCAGGCCGGCCGCGGCCATCGCGAGGCCGGTCACAGGCATCCTACCGAGAACTGATCCCGCGCTCATATGCTAGGCCGCTTTGATCTGATCGACCGCCGTGTCGCAGCGTTCGCACACCGCGGCATGGCGGTGACGTCCGACATCGGGCAGCACTTTCCAGCAACGCTGGCACTTCGCGCCTTCGGCCAATTCCACCACCGCGCCCGCGCCCGCGACGTCGGCCAATACGTAGGCCCCGTCCGGCGGTGTCGCCGCGACCAAGGCGATATTGGAAACGATGCAGATCTCCTCCATGGGCACGCCGGCGATCTTCGCCAATGTATCCTTATCGGCGTAAAGCTTGGGGTGCGCCTGGAGCGAAGCGCCGATGCGCTTGGCCGCGCGATCCAGTTCCAACGCTCCGGTGACGACCCGGCGCAGGTTAAACACCGTCGTCCACTTCTCCGCCAGCGCGTCGTCGCGCCAGCTGTCCGGCAGGTCCGGGAACTGTTCCAGATGCACCGACTTGGCCTCGGGGTGGCGCGCGAGCCAGGCTTCTTCCGCGGTGAAGCAGATGAACGGCGCCAGCCACTTCACCAGGCAGTCGTAAACGATCGCCAGCACCGTGCGGCTGGCGCGGCGCTTGATCGACGACGGCGCATCGCAATACAGCACGTCCTTGCGGATATCGAAGTACAGCGCCGACAAGTCCACCGCGCAGAAGTTATGCAGTTCGTTGAACACGCCGTGGAAGTCGTAGGCCGTACAACCGTCGCGGATGATCCGGTCCATCTGCTTCAGGCGGTGCAGCACCCAGCGCTCCAGCTCGGGCATCTCCCTGGCCTCCAGGCGCTCGGCTTCGTCGAAGCCGGCGAGGTTACCCAGGAGATAGCGCAAGGTGTTGCGCAGGCGGCGGTAGAGGTCGCTCATCTGCTTGATGATGTTCGGGCCCACGGAAAGGTCCGCCGCGTAGTTCGACCCCACCACCCACAGGCGCAGGATGTCGGCGCCCGACTGGCCCGCCGCGGCCTGGGGCGCCACGACGTTGCCGAGCGACTTGGACATCTTGCGGCCCTTCTCGTCCAGCACGAAGCCATGGGTGAGCACGGCGTCGAACGGCGCGCGCCCGCGCGTGCCGCAGGATTCCAGGAGCGAGGTGTGGAACCAGCCGCGATGCTGGTCCGAGCCTTCAAGGTAGAGATCGGCCGGCCACTTCAGGTCCGGGCGCTGTTCCAGCACAAAGGCATGGGTCGAGCCCGAGTCGAACCACACCTCGATGATATCGGTGACCTGATTCCAGTCCTCGGCCTTATAGCTGTTGCCGAGGAAGCGCTCCGGCGGTGAGGTCAGCCAGGCGTCGCCGCCTTCCTTGGCCACGGCGTCGGCGATGCGGTCGATCACCGCCTGGTCGCGCAAGAGCTCGCCGGTGACCTTGTGGGTGAACACGGCCAAGGGCACGCCCCATTGGCGCTGGCGCGAGATGCACCAGTCCGGGCGGCTCTCGATCATGGATTGGATGCGGTTACGGCCCAAGGGCGGCACCCACTGGGTCGCGGCGATGGCCTCGAGCGCGGTCTTCCGCAGCCCGGTTTTCTCCATCGAGATGAACCACTGCGGGGTATTGCGGAAGATCAGCGGCGCCTTGGACCGCCAGGAATGCGGATAACTGTGAGTGAGCTTGCCGTGCGCAAGCAATGCGCCCGCGGCCGTCAGCGCCGCGATCATGTCGGCATCGATCTTGAAGACATGCTTGCCGGCGAACAGCGGCACATGCGCCATGTATTTGCCTTCGCCGTCCACGGTGTCGGGCACGGGCACGTTGTGCTTCATGCCAAGGATCCAGTCGTCCTCGCCGTGGCCGGGCGCCCCATGCACGAAGCCGGTGCCGGCCTCGGTGGTGACGAAGTCGCCCGCGTACATGGGCACCGGGAAGTCATAGCCCTGTCCCGCGAACGGATGGCGGCAGACGGTGCCCGTGAAGGCTTCGCCTTTGACACTGCCGATGACCGCGTGTTCGGTGATCTTGGCCGACTTAAGGGTGGTTTCGAGGAGTTCGTGCGCGACGACGATCTTCTCGCCCACTTTCGCCAGCGCGCCTTCGGCAACGGCTTTCACTTCCACCACGTCGTAAGCGACGGCATCGCCAAACGCGATCAGGCGGTTGCCGGGCATGGTCCAGGGCGTCGTGGTCCAGATGACGATGGACGCCCCCTTTGCCGCCGCGACTTTCGTCTCCACCACCGGGAACTTCACCCAGACGGTGGTGGAGGTATGGTCTTCATATTCCACTTCGGCGTCGGCGAGCGCGGTCTTCTCGACCACCGACCACAACACCGGCTTGGCGCCGCGGTAGAGCGCCCCGTTCATGACGAACTTGCCGAGCTCGCGCACGATCGCACCCTCGGCGGGGAACGCCATGGTCATGTAGGGGTTCTTCCAGTCGCCCACCACGCCCAGGCGCTTGAACTCCTCGCGCTGGACCGCGATCCACTTCTCGGCGAACTCGCGGCACTGGCGGCGGAACTCCACCACCGGCACGTCGTCCTTGTTCTTGCCCTTGGCGCGGTATTCTTCCTCGATCTTCCATTCGATCGGCAGGCCGTGGCAGTCCCAGCCCGGCACATAGTTGGAATCGTAACCGGTCATCTGCCGGGCGCGGACGATCACGTCCTTGAGGATCTTGTTGAGCGCGTGGCCGATGTGCAGGTGGCCGTTGGCGTAAGGCGGGCCGTCGTGCAGGACGAACTTCTCGCGGCCCTTCGCGGTCGCGCGCAGGAGCTTGTAGAGGTCCATCTCCTCCCAACGGGCCAGGAGCTTGGCTTCCAACTGCGGAAGCCCGGCCTTCATCGGGAAGTCGGTGGCGGGCAGGAAAACGGTGTTGCGGTAATCCGGTGCGGACGGGGCAGGTGTCGCGGGCTGGTCGGCCATGGCGCGGAATTCCAATTACAGGGAAGACGAAGGGCGAAAGAAAACTGACCCCATTCCCGCCCTTAACGCGCCGGGCAGGAGATGGGGCGGCTAATTCGCCCCGCCTGTATGGTCCTGTCGTTTCCGCTGATGTCGGTCATGGCGGCCCGTGTCTATCAGGCGCGGCGGCGAGGGACAACAGGCCCTCGGGACACACCCATAATATATTGTAATATAACGATTATTATATTCAGGCGGCAGGCACGTAGGGCGCTGGAACCGGCGCCCCGGGAAGGCGGCCCAGGGCCACGCGGGCATTCTCTGCGTCCTTGGCGATCTGCGCGGCCAGGGCCGCGAGGCCGTCGAACTTCTGCACCGGCCGCAGGTAGTCGATCAGCGCCACCCGCAAATGCCGCCCGTAGAGATCGCCCTCGAAGCCGAGCAAATTCACTTCCAGCAGCACGTCGGTCTTGTCAAAAGTCGGCCGGCTGCCGAAGTTGGCGACACCGTCGAACCACAGGGTCGCGGCACCCCGGTCGATACCGGCGCGCACCGCGTACACGCCCTGGCGCGGGTGCAAGTAGTCCTTGTACGGCAGGTTGGCGGTCGGAAAGCCGAGTTGCCGCCCGCGCTTGTCGCCCTGTTCCACGCGCCCCTCGATCTCCCAGTAGCGGCCGAGCAGCCGCGCGGCATCAAAGGGACGGCCTTCCTTCAGCAGATTGCGGATGTTGGTCGAGGAATAGCGCACGCCGTCAGGCGCCGTGGTCTCGCCCACCGCCGTGACGCCGAAGCCGTAACGCCCGGCCAATTCCTTGAGCAGCGCGACGTTGCCCTTGCGCTGATGCCCGAACACATAGTCGAAGCCGACCACGATATGCGACACGCCCAGGCCGCCCACCAGCACCTCGGCGACGAAGTTCTCCGCCGAACGCTGCGAGAACTCCTTGTCGAAGGTCTGCACATAAAGGTAGTCGACACCCAGGGCTTCGATCAGCCGCGCCTTCAGCCGGAACGGGCTCAGCAGGAACGGCTCCTGGTCGGGGCGGAAAAACTGGCGCGGATGGGGCGCGAAGGTCATCACCGCCGCCGCCACGTCATTTCCGCGCGCGATCCGGACCATTTCGCCGATCACGGCCTGATGGCCTTTGTGCAGGCCGTCGAAATTACCGAGCGCGATAACCCCGCCTTTCAAGGGCGCGGGCACTTCGCTCCAGGTGCGGAAGATGTGCATTACGCCTTGGTCTTGGAGGCGACCAGCAGCGTGGCCTCGCCCTCGACCACCACCTTGTCGCCGACCCGGCACTCGGTCTTGAACACCACCAGGTTCTTGGCGGGGTTCTTGGAGAGCACCTCGCAGCGGGCCACTAGGCGGTCACCGATCCTCACCGGCGCCTTGAACTTGAGGCTCTGGGCCACATAGATCGCGCCCGGCCCCGGCAGATCCTCGCCGAACAGGCCGGACATGATCCCGGCCGAAAGCATGCCGTGCGCGACCCGTTCCTTGAAAATCGTGGTCGCGGCGTAGGCCGCGTCCATGTGCACCGGATTGTGGTCACGGCACACGTCGGCGAAAGCCTCGATGTCGGCCGCGGTGATGATGCGTTCGCGGGACGCGCTCTGCCCCACGGCGAGTTCCTCGAAAGCATAGGTTCTGGGTGAAGACATCATGTGCGCGCTGGATTGGGACAGGCCCGCCATGCGATCATGCGGGGCGGATTTAGGGAAGGAGAAAGCCCTTGTTAAGGCAATACCCGCTGAAACAAGACTTGCTGAAACAAGACTGGGCGAAACAAACAGGTCTGTCGCGACCGGTCAAGGCCGCGTTGGCCCTGACCGTCGCCGCCCTGGCTTTTTCAGGCTGCTCCACCGATCACTGGTTCCGCACCGATAAAACGCCGCAGGAGACCGCCGCCGATTACAAGGCCTGCAACGACCGCGTGCAGGAAATGGCCCTGGCGCGCGCCGGCCAGCAGCGCGCGAGCTACACGCCCACCACCGCGGCCCGGCCACCCAACGGCCTGCCCACCGGCACCGGCGCCAACGTCGGCGAAACACCGATGCAAATGCACGACCGGGTCACCGCCGAAACCAACTTCGACGCCCAGGTCCGTACCTGCATGACCGACAAGGGCTACACGCTCGCCCCCTGAAAGACCTCCATGGCGATCCGCCGCCTCGACTCCCTCGGCTACCAGATCGGCCTGCTCTCGCGGCTGTTCGACCGGCGTTTGCAGGAGGTGCTCAAGGAACAGGGTGTCGCGCCTGGGCAGTTCGCGCCCCTGGTGATGCTATTCGAACAGGACGGGCTGACCCAGGCCGAACTCTGCCGGCGCATCAATGTCGAGCAGCCGACCATGGCCAACACCCTCGAGCGCATGGAGCGCGACGGCCTGATCAAGCGCAAGGCCGACACCGAGGACAAGCGCCGCGCCCTCGTGCACCTGACGCCGCGCGCGAAAGACATGCGCGAAGCGGTGATGGAAAACGCCCGCGCCGTCGCCGGACGCGCGGTGCAGCGGCTCTCGCCCGCCGATCAGGACGACATGTTCCGACTGCTGGCGCGCATGGTCGAAAATCTGCGCGATTAAGGCATCGTATATGCGCGTTCGACTTTGCAGACGCGCAAGGCAAACTCCGAATACCACTCGCTCCGCCCGCGCCTCTGGGCCACCAGGTGCTCGGTGTTGCGCTTCCAGGCGGCGATCGCCTCGAGGCTCGCCCAGTAAGACACGGTGATGCCGAGACCATCGCGGGCGCTTTCGATTCCGAGGAACCCCGGTTGCTGCGCCGCCAATTCCGCCATGCGCGCGGCGGTCTCGCCGTAGCCGTTATCGCCGGGGTTACGCAGGCTCGTGAAAATCACCGCGTAGTATGGCGGCTCGGGTGTGGCGGCGATGGCGGTCATGACGTTCTCCTGGGTGTGTTTTGGGCTTCGCGCCCTCACCTAACCAATTGATAAATTTAGGATTTATTGCGGAAATCGCCGAGGTTCGGGTTGCGGGCACCCTGCAACCCATGGAATAGTACAAAAAATGCCGGCCGCGACCAGCGCCGGGGATACCTCGGAGAGGGATGCCGGCCTTGATGTGTTTCGATGTCTGACACTGGCGCCCTGTTCGCGGCCGTGCTTGAGGCCACCAGCGACGCCGTGCTGCTGACCGACCGCAGCGGCATGATCCGCGAGGTCAATCCGGCGTTCAACAAACTCACCGGCTTCGCGCCCGGCGCCCTGATCGGCAAGGACGCGCGCGAGCTGTTCAGCGACCTCAATGACGCGGGCCTGTGCGACGAACTGTGGTCCGACGCGCCCGCGCCGCGCCACTACACCTCGATCCGCTCGCGTCACGCCGATGGCCGCGCGCAGGTGCATGGCCTGTCCATGACGCCGATCCGCGACGACAGCGGCACGCCCACGGATTTCCTGGCGGTGATCCTGTCGGAGTCCTTCCAGACCGATGCCGCCAGCGGCGACACCCGCCGCGTCGGCTACGACGCGCTCACTGGCTTGCCGGACCGCGCTCTGCTCGCCGACCGTGTCGGCCAAACCATCCTCAACGCCAAGCGCGCCAACAAGTCCATCGCCCTTCTGGTGATGGGCCTCGACCGCTTCACCGTCATCAACGACGCGCTCGGCTACGCGGCCGGCGACCAGCTCCTGAAGGAAGTCGCCGAGCGCCTGTCCAAGGTGATCCGCTCGTCGGACACCGCCGCGCGCCTCGACGGCGACAAGTTCGCGGTCATGACCCCGATCAGCGCCGTCGACGACAGCGTGATCGTCGCCGAGAAAGTTCTGACCGCGGTCAAGAAGGCGTTCCACATCAAGAACGAGGAAGTGTTCGTCACCTTCTCCATCGGCATCGCGATCTACCCCACCGACGGCGAGGATTTCAACGACCTGCTCAAGGACGGGCTTTCGGCGATGCAATACGCCAAGGCCAGCGGCGGCGCCGAATACCGCTTCTTCGCCGCCGACATGAACACCAAGGCGCGCAACCGCCTCGACCTAGAAAAGCGCATGCGCGCGGCCCTGGTGAACCAGGAATTCGTGCTGTTTTACCAGCCCAAGATGGATGTGCTCACCAACCGGGTGAAAGGCGCCGAAGCCCTGATCCGCTGGCGCGACCCGGTCCACGGCATGATCGGCCCGGGCGAGTTCATCCCGGTCGCCGAGGAATGCGGCCTGATCGTCGACATCGGCACCTGGTGCCTGCGCGAAGCCTGCCGCCAGACCAAGGCCTGGCAGGACGCGGGCTACGCGCCCATCCGCATGTCGGTGAACGTCTCGGCCCACCAGTTCAAGGCCAAGGATCTGCTCGATAAGGTCAAAAAGGCGCTCGATGATTCGGGTCTCGCACCCAAGTGGCTGGAGCTGGAAATCACCGAAAGCATGCTGATGAACGATGTCGAGGCCGCGATCGCACGCATGCAGGCGGTGCGCGACCTGGGCTGTGGGCTGTCGATCGACGATTTCGGCACCGGCTATTCGAGCCTGTCGTATCTGTCGCGGTTCCCGATCACCACGCTCAAGATCGACCGCGCCTTCGTGAAGGATGTTCAGGAGAACCAGAACACCAAGGAGATCGCGCGCGCCATCATCGGGCTGTCGCGCGGGCTCAATCTGGAAGTGGTGGCCGAAGGCGCCGAGGTCATGGAACACGTCCAATTCCTCAAGGACAACGGCTGCGACATCATCCAGGGCTTTTTCTTCTCCAAACCGCTGGAAGCCAAGGATTTCGAAACCAGGCTTTACCGCCCGACCTGACGTCCTACTTGGACTGCAGTGCGTCCCCCCCTTTCGGGCGCTGGGTGGTCCTCCACCCTCCGGACAGCTGGAACTCGATCACTTCCGCGATATTGGTGGCGTGGTCGCCGACGCGCTCCAGGTTCTTGGTGATGAACAGCAGGTGGGTGGAGCACTCGATCTCCTCCGGATCCTTGCGCTTGGCGATCATGTCCTGCGACATGCCCGAGATCACCGCGCGCATGACGCGCGCCACCAGGTCGTCGATCTCGTGGTCGTGCTGCCACACCATCTCGGCCTTCTGGGCGTCGCGGGTAGTGAAGCTGTCCATGACGTCGCGGATCGAGCGCAGGGCCGAGACGCCCAGCGCGCTCATTTCAGCCGGGATCGCGATATTCGCGTGGCGGCTCAGCACCAGCGTACGCTTGGCGATGTTCTTGGCGTAGTCGCCGACGCGCTCCAGCGAGCCCGCGATCTTCACGTTGCCGAAGACATAGCGCAGGTCGTTGGCCAGCGGCTGGCGCCGGGCGATGATCGACAGGGCGCCGGCTTCGATCTCGCGCTCGCAGGCGTCGAGTTCGGGATCGCGCGCGATCACCCGCTCGGCCGCTTCGGCGTCGCGCTTCATCAAGGCTTCCATGGCGGCCTTGAGCTGGGCTTCCACCAGCCCCCCCATCTCCAGCACCCGGCGCTCGAGTTGCGCCAGTTCGTTATCGAAGGCCGTGACGGTATGGGCCTGGTTACCCGTGGTCATCGTTTGGTCCATGGTCGGGGAAGAACTCCTTGAAACCTATCACAGCCGAAGCCGGGGGGAATAAGCCACGCCCGGGCCGCCGGAGCGGTGAAATATTTATGACGTCGGCCCCGGACGAGGCCCCAGGACGCGCGCGCAACCCCTTTGCCTGCCTTGATTTTCCACGTCGCCTGGATTTTTGGGGAAGGGGCGCGTATGTGAGGCGCCAAGCGACCGATCTGGAAGCCCCAAAACGCGATGTCTTACGCCGTCAAAGAGATCTTCTACACCCTGCAGGGTGAGGGCGCGAACACCGGCACGCCCGCCGTGTTCTGCCGCTTCGCCGGCTGCAACCTATGGAGCGGACGCGAGGAAGACCGTGCCCAGGCGGTGTGCCGGTTTTGCGATACCGACTTCGTCGGCGTCGACGGCAGCGGCGGCGGCAAGTTCGCGACCGCCGAAGCCTTGAGCGCCGCGGTAGGCGCGGCCTGGCCGGGAAACGGGCACGACAAGCTGGTGGTGTGTACAGGCGGCGAACCGCTGCTGCAGCTCGATGCCCCCCTGATCGCCGCGCTTCACGCCCAGGGCTTCCGGATCGCGGTCGAGACCAATGGGACGATCGCCGCGCCCGCCGGCCTCGATTGGATCTGCGTCAGCCCCAAAGCCGAGGCCGCTCTGGTCCAGGCCGCCGGCGATGAATTGAAGCTGATCTTTCCCCAGGCCGGGGCCGACCCCGCCACCTTCGAGAATCTCGCCTTCACCCACCGCTTCCTGCAACCCATGGATGGGCCGGAAGTGGAAACCAACACCCGGGCGGCGATTGACTATTGCCTTGCCCACCCGAAATGGCGTCTTTCCCTGCAAACCCACAAGTATTTGAATATTCCCTGATGGCTGGTCGCTTCCATATCGTCAAAGAATTCGGCTTCGAGGCCGCCCATTCCTTCGGCCACAAGCCGGCGGGCCACGAGAACACGCGCGTGCATGGGCACTCGTTCCGTGTCGAAGTGGCGCTCGCGGGCGAACCCGAGCCCACGACCGGGTGCGTGGTGGATTTCGAGATCCTGACCGTCGCGCTCAATGCCGTACGCGAAAAGCTCGATCATCATTTTCTCAACGACCTGCCTGGCCTCGGCATCCCGTCGCTCGAGAACCTCGCCAAGTGGATCGCCGGCCAGCTCGCGCCCCGCTTCCCCGCCCTGCGAAGCGTGACCGTGCGCCGCCCGTCGCTGGGCGAATCCTGCCGCTACGACCTTATATGAGCCAGCAGGGAACGAAATGCCTGGTCCTGCATTCGGGCGGGCTTGATTCCACCGTCTGCCTGCTGCTCGCGAAATTCAAGGGCCGTACGCCGGTGAGCCTGGGCATCGCCTACGGCCAGCGCCACGACGTCGAACTGAGCTACGCCGCCGCGCAGTGCGCGCGCTTCGGCATCGAACGCCGCATGATCGACGTGGGCTGGACCCGGCCCGACATCGAAATCCCCAAAGACCGCAGCGTCGCCGAAATGAAGGCCGGCATCGCGCCCACCTTCGTGCCCGGGCGCAACGCGGTGTTTCTCGCACTGGCCTGCGCGGAAGCCGCGGGCGTGGGCGCCGAGGAAGTGTGGCTGGGCGTCAACGCGGTGGATTACTCGGGGTATCCGGATTGCCGGGAATCATTCCTGCAATCGTTCCGCGCCATGTGGGCGGAGGCGGTACCCAACCCGCCAAAGATCGTCGCACCGCTCGTGACCCTGACCAAGCCCGAGATCGCGGCGCTGGCGCGCGACCTGGGCCTCGCGCCCGGGGAAACCTGGAGCTGCTACGCACCCGACATGAGCGGCGCGAAGCCCGCGCCCTGCGGGCATTGCGACGCCTGTCTGCTCCACAACCATGCGTGGGACGCGGCAGGCACCGTCGCCACGGTCACGCCTGCGCTCTAGTATTTCGCGCTGAGCGTCAACCCAAACGTGCGCGGCGGACCGGGGATCAGTTCCAGAAACCCGAGGCCGCTGTTGGCAAGGCCCGTCCCGAAGTAGCCGACATCGCCGATGTTCTTGACCCAAGCCGTAAGGGTATAGCGGCCATCCTTCCGGCCCAACGCGACGCTGCCGTCCGCCAGCCAGACACCCCGCTGCATCAGCGCGGGGTTGTTATCGACCGAGAAAAAACGCGCGCCTTTGTAGAACGTATCCAGCTGCGTCCAGAGCGCGAACCCCTGCGCCACGTCGGCGGTATAGCGCGCGGCGGCGGCGAAGCTGAAGGTGGGCGAGAACGCCGGGCGGTTGCCGGCGAAATTCGTGGTGGGATTGCTTGCGTCGCGCTGGAAACGTACGAAGCGCGCATCGACAAAAGCCGCCTTGGCTTCCAGGCGCAGCGCCTCCACCGGCCGCAGCGTGACCTCGCCCTCGACCCCTTTCACGCCGGTTTTCCCGGCGTTCGCCAGTTGCTGGAGCGTGGCGTGGGAACCCGGCACCAGAATCGAGACCTGTTGATCGCTGAAGTCGTAGTAAAACGCCGCCGCGTCGAAACCGAAACGCCAGTCCGGTGTCGCGCCCTTCACGCCGGCCTCGAAGCTGGTGACGTATTCCGGACCGGTGATATTGGCTTCGGTGGGCGCGAACAGCGCGCCGCCGTTGAAATCGCCACCTTTGAAACCGCGGGCCACGCCGGCGTAGATCATGATCTGCGGCTGAAGTTCGTAAGATACCACGCCGCGGCCGCCCCACCGCGACCAGGCGCGCTCCGTCGTCATGGCGGGAATGGTCGGCATCAGGAGGCGCGCCATAGCCAGCGTGCGATCGACGAAAGTGGTCGCGAGGCCGGCGGCGTTGAACAAGAAGGCATTGATATCGGCGCTGCGCTTGTCGTGAGTCCAGCGCACACCCGCGGTGACGGTGAGACCCGGCGCCAACGCATAGCCCGCCTCACCGAACCCGGCGTAACTCTCGGTGCGCTGATGCAGAACCTGCGCGGCGCCTTCCGGTACCGGGAAGAACTGGGACAATGCGCCGGGACCGAGGGCGGTCAAGTTGAACGCCGTGAACGCCACCAGATCGTCGCGGTAATAGTTGGCGCCGGCGATCCAGGTGAGCGGACCGGCGCCGTTCGACAGCGCGCGTACTTCCTCGCTGAACTGGCGATAGCGCGTCACCGCGTTGGTCGTGGCCTCGGTATAGGGGCCGCTGTCGGAGTCGTTGACGAGTTTTCGGTGATTGGCGTCGAAAGCGGTCTGGGAGGTGACCGCGAAGCCATCGCCGGCCCAGGTGAGCGTGCCATCCGTGCCCCAGGAATCGACCTTGTCCATCGAACGGATGTTGGTGGAATTGGTTCTGAGGTCGGTCGACTCGCGGAAACCGAGGAAGTCGGCACATGCGCCCAGGGCCGGCACGCGCACCGTCGCCGGGCACACCACCCCGAGCTGCTTGCCGGGGGTGACGTCGCTGCGGTTCTGCGCGCCGCGCACGCCGAACAGCACATCGAGCGCACCCGACTGCACGCGGAACTGGCCGCGCGCGGAATGCATGTCGATCTTGCCCTCGCGGCCGATGCCGCTCGCCGGGTTTTGGTTGGTGACGTAGCCGTCACGGCTCAGGCTCTGTGCGGCCAGGCGCACGGAGGCGGCGTCACCGACCGGCGCGCCCACGGCGCCCGCGAAATCCATCTCGTTGAAACGCCCATATGTGGCGCTGCCGTTCGCATTGAGTCCGTCAGCGACATCGGGCTTGCGGGTGACGAAATTGATCACGCCGCCGGTGGTGTTGCGCCCGAACAGCGTGCCTTGCGGCCCCTTCAGCACCTCGACGCGGTCGAGATCATAGAGCCCGAACCCATAGGTGACGCTGGAGCCCTGGTAGATGCCGTCGCGGTGGATGCCGACCGGTCCCGCCTGGTTGGCGTTGAAGGTGGCGTTGCCGATGCCGCGCAGGAAGATATTGGGCGTGGCGTAGCCCAGGATCGACTCCCACATCAGGCCTGGAACCTGGGCGGCGATCTCGGGGCTGGCCTTGATCTGGAGCGCTTCCAAATCATCTGCCGTAAGGACGGTAACGGACGCTGGAACCGTGGCGAGGGTCTCGGTGCGTTTGCGCGCCGTGACGACGATCTCGTCAGGGTCGCTGTTCGCGGCACGCGCGCTTGAACCGCAGGTTGCCACCAGTGCCGCCATCAGCACGAACGTCGTCGGCGCCCGGAAAAAACCGATAGCCCCCATAACGTTACCCCCCTTGCCTGACCGATTTTCGGCTCAGACGCCTGCACCCCCACCGGCGCGGCGGCACCCTACAGCCCTTTGTAAATTCGGGAAAACATCAAATACCGGAATGACATCCGGCGGTATGGCTCAGGGATGGTCCACCAACTGCTGATGTGTCCGCATTGAGCTGCGTCAATCGTTAGTTGACAAAAACTATCGCATAGGTTGTGGAATTCCGGGGGTATCTCAAGCGTTGATTCCCTAAGTTCATCTCCCGTATTGTCGTTCATAGCCAAAACGAATGGCGGCACCTCCGGTTTAAATGTGGTGCGGGGGCGCGTCATACCGGCGAAAACAGCCGGGGTCGCGAACAGGAAACCGAATGCGGGCCGATCTCGCCACGATCTTGTCGGATCTGGAGACCCTGACCACCGAACAGGCGCTCAAGCGCAAGTTCGACCAGACCTTCTCCAATCTCGGCTTCAACGCCTTCACTTACCTCGGCTTCAAGATGGAGCCGGCGGACGTGAAGCGCGCGCCGTCCGACATCATCTTCCTGTCGAACGTGCGCCCGGCCTGGGTCGATCACTACATCGAGGAGGATCTCGGTGAAGAAGATCTGCTAATCAGGGATTGCCTCTCCAACCGCCTGCCGATCCGCTGGGACGAGAACTACCGTTCCAACAGCCGCAATCCGCGCGAGGCCCGCATCTTCACCGAAGCCCTCGACTTCGGCATCCGCCATGGCGTCACCGTGCCGGTGCACGGCCCGGCCGGCGAGATGGGCATCATGTCGCTCTATTCCGACCAGACCGCCAAGAGCTTCAATAACACGGTCGATGAATTCCAATACGACGTGCACATGCTGTCGTTCTATTTCCACGACGCCGTGCAGCGGGCGCGCACCCGCGTCGAGCATATCCCGAAGCCGATCCCGCTCACCGAGCGCGAGCTGGAGATCCTGCAGTGGACCGCCATCGGCAAGACGGCGTGGGAGATCGGTTCGATCCTCAACATCTCCGAGCGCACGGTGAACTTCCACCTGCAGAACGCCATGGGCAAGTTCGGCGTTCACAACAAGACCCACGCCGCCGCCAAGGCGATGAGCGCGGGCCTGATCCACTCCGCCCGCTAGTCTTCCGCGCAGCTTCCCCTAGTGCCGGCGGCGTGGCGTCACGCGCGCCATGATGTCGTATTTCGGCCTGAGGGTGATCAGGTTCGACATCTCGGGGTCGAGGCTGGACGTGATCTGCACGTCGAAGCGCCGCAGCATCATCGCCAGCAGGAACTGCATTTCCATGGTCGCGAACGCGGACGCCACGCACACCCGCGGTCCCGCGCCGAACGGCAGGTAAGCGAACTTCGAGCGGTTGACCACCCGCTCGGCCTCGAAGCGGTCGGGGTCGAAGCGTTCGGGGTCTTCCCAGACGCTCGGGTTGCGGTGAACCAGGAACTGCGAGATCAGCACCGTGGTGCCGGCCTTGATGTTTTCACCGCAGATGGTGTCGTCGCTGATGGCGGTGCGCGCCACCCACCAGATCGGCGGCTTGAGGCGCGCCACTTCCTGCACCACGCGCTTGGTGTAATCCAGATTGCGAATGTCTTCGCCGACCGGATCGCGACCCGCCAGCGCCAAATCGGCCTCGTCGCGCATGCGTTCCAAGATTTCCGGCCGCTGGCTCAGCATCAGGAACGCCCAGCCCAGCATGACCGCGGTGGTTTCGTGCCCCGACAGCAACAGCGTCAGCACTTCATCGCGCAGCTGCTTGTCGCTCATGCCTTCGTCGGTGTCGGCGTCGCGGGCATCGATCAGCACGCCCAAGAGGTCGTCCTGCGAAGTACCGACGGCTCCATCCTTTCGCGCGCCTTCGGCACGACGGTCGCGGATAATGCGGTTGACGATGGAATCGAGCGTACCGGCGGCTTCCCTGTAGGCGCGGTTCTCCCGCGTCGGCAGGTATTCGCTGATGCGCGTCATCTCCCAGATGCGCTTGGCGGTGATCTCGTTGGCGACATGCAACGCATCCGAGATCGCGTTGGCCTCCTCGCGCGGCAGGCTGTTACCGAACATAGTGCGCAGGGCCACTTCCAGCGCGATGTAGGACATGTCGAGCGACAGGTTGAATTCCTCGCCGCTGGCGGCGAACTTATCCCAGGTCGCGACGTGTTCCTTGAGGGCCTCGATCATGGTGCCGGCCATCGCCGTGATGCGCTGGCGGTGGAACGACGGCTGCACCAGTTTGCGCTGACGCGTCCACAGTTCGTCCTCGCTGATGAACAGCCCTTCGCCCAGGATGGGCTTGAACTTGTCCATCATCTTGGTCTTGCGGTAGTTGCGATAGTTGGTCTGAAGCACGTGTTCGATATGCTTCGGGTGATTGAGAAGATAGGCGGTACTCATGAACACCTTCAGTGGAACAAAATCGCCGTAAGTTTTCGCGACATGCGTGAGGAAACCCAGGGTGTCGGCCCGCAATTCCGGAATGACCCCCAGGATCGGATGACCCTTCGGCCCCCGCGGCGGCGTTTTCCCCTGCGCCGGCACGCCCGCGTCGTGGACGTCCGGCGCCTCTGTGCTCATCGACATTCAAAACAACTCCCTCACACCGACATTTCCCCGTGGTGCCCACGGGGACGCATCCCAGCGCGAGTCAACCTCAGCCGGGCGCGGCGGTCTAGGCCGCGCGCGGCAAATCCAGGAACTGCGGCGCCGGCTGATGCGAATCCCGCTCGCGCGCGGCGAGCTGCATGCGCCGGATGTTGAGATCGGACACATCCGCATAGCCGGAGATCGCCCGGGTCACGCCGATCTGCAAGGGTGGCCCGAAGCGCTGGGTCAAAAGACCGGCGCGGCCGAGGATGCGTTCGAACCGCACATCGGCGACCGCGACGATGCGCGAGATGTTGCGCCGCGCGGCGAAGGTGAACAACTGCTCCAGCAGAAGATTGGTGACGGTCTTGATGGTGCCGAGCGATTCGTTGCCGACGACGCGCTTGGAGACCGCGAAGCGGCTGATCTCCCACACATCGGGCGCTTCCGGCGCCGGCATGCCATAAAGCAGTTCCGGAAAAACGTTCTTGAGCATGTAGGGCCCGACCGTGGGCAGGAGACGCCAGGAGCCGAGCACATCGCCTTCGTGTTCGCAGACGATGTAGACCGGGTCGAGGTCGTCGAACATGTCGCGCTCTTTGCCGCCGGCGGTGCCGACTTCCCAATCGAGGCGTTCCTTGAACACCTCGTGGCGCAGTTTGAACATGCCTTCCAGTTTTCCGCTGGCGCCGGCATCCGGCATTTCGATGATCGATGCGTGCATCTGGCCCTCGCTCGTCAATGAGCTCCCCCCGCGGGGGATGGTTTCGGGTCAAGATCACCACAAAGCAGGCCCGGCCATGACCTGTCAGAACTGACAGGTCATGGCCCTTCTATAGAAGTGCACCCTCCCCCAGTCAGTGCTGGGAGTCGCGCAACAAATCCCAGCAATGACAATGGTTTAAGTCTGGGCTGAGTCTCGGCCGGGAGGCCTGGATAAAGCCTTAATGTCAGCGCCAGCCAGACCTCAAGAACCCGGGAACCGGGCAAGGGCGGCGCCAGGACCAAAGGACGGCAGGACGAAGGCCAACCAGGCCCGAATCCCTGACCCGAGCCCCCAAGGGGCCATGTCCACCAGGGTTTGGAACTTGGAGAGACACATGACACAGCATCTAGGAGCCCCGCCCCAGCCATGGGGGGGTCTTGAGAGCCCTCTTCACATGGTCGCGCAACCACCAGCGCCGGACTCCGGCGCGCGGCGCGACGTCACCGCAATCGCCCTAGTCCTCGGTTATCTGGCCCGCAAGCGCGGCCGGCCCGCCGCGGGCTGAACCATGCGGAATCCGTCCTCGGCGAATCGCGGACGCCTGTCGCCTCAGCGGACCTCGCGCGCCGCCACATTCCGCTTCGGCGAACGGGAAGGCTTTCGCCCGCCGTGCCGCCTCGCGCACGCCAAAGCCGTCATCGTGCTGCTCGCGGCGATGCACGACCGCGTCGCCAACGGCAACACCGACAAACGTAACGACGCCTGGGCCCACCCCGGGCGGACGCTGAACACCCGCGCCGGCATCAGCAGGCCTGCGCGGCGGACGGCCGAGAAACGGCCGCCGGCTCACGGGGAAATGGAGCACGTACATGACATATACGGCGGGATATTCGCCGACGGGACTCATCCGGGAAGCGCTTAGCAAGAAATCCGACCGCGCGCTCTCGGCCCTCGAGACCCGGACCGGCCACTCCTGGAAGTTGGCCATTGACCGGGCGCAAGTTCTTCCCGAACCCGCGGAATTGCCCGCGGCGCTCAACCTATTTATCCGGACCGCGGCCGGCGCGCGCGTCACCGATCTCGACGGCAACGCCTTCATCGACCTCTCGATGGGCTATGGCGCCCAGGTGCTCGGCCACAATCATCCCGTGGCCCGCGACGCGGTGCTGGCCCAGGCCGAGCGCGGCTGGGACTTCGGACTACCCGCCGCCGACCAGGTGGAACTGGCGCGGCTGATCCAGGCCGCCAGCCCGGCCAACGAACGGGTGATGCTGGTCAACTCCAGCGCCGACGCGCTGGCCGCGGCGATCTCCCGCGCGCAGATGTTCACCGGCCGCGAAGCTGTCGCCGTGTTCTCCGCGTCGTCCGACACGGGCGGCGAAGCCTGGACCTACGGCGACAACGCCGCGATCACGCGCCTGCGGCGCGACCCGCCGGCCGCGGTCGTGGTCGAGCCGGTGCAGACCGCGCTGCCGACACTCGATCACGTTGCCTGGCTCGCCGATCTCACCGCGGCCGCGCGAGCCGCGGGCGTGCTGGTGATCTTCGACGAAACCTATACCGGGTTTCGGCTGGCGTTCGGCGGCGCGCAGGAACTGCTGGGCGTGATGCCCGATCTTAGCGTGTATGGCCGCGCGGTTGGCGGCGGCCTGCCCTTGGGCGCGCTCGCGGGCCGCGCCGACATCATGCAGGGCCGCGCGCCGCAAGCGCCGTTCCACGGCAATCCCATCAGCATCGCGGCCGGCGTCGCCACGTTGCGCGAACTGCTCGCGCAACGTGCGGCGGTCTATCCCAAACTCAACGAGGCAGGGCGCAAACTGGCGGAGGATTTCAACGCGTTGTGCGCGGCCGAGCGCCTGCCGGCGGCGATGCGCGGCGTGGGCTCGATGTTCCGCATCGTGTTCGAAGCGGCGCCCGCCGCCGAGACGGCGTTCTACCTGTTCGCCCTCAGCCGCAGCATTTTCATCAACGCGTCCAAAACCGGATTCCTGTCTGCGGCGCACCGCGCCGCCGAGCTGGATTACGCCGCCAGCGCCTTCGCCGAATCCCTGCGCGATGTGCGGGACGACGGCCTCTTCGCGCTCAATTCCGCGCGCGCCAAGACCGCGCACATGGTGCGCCAGCAGCCGCAGCGCCGGGGCGACATTCGCCGTGGGGAATTGCCGTAGATCGGGATTGAGCCGCCCGGGGCGCGCGCTACTTGGGCGTCGCGACCGCCGCGCCCAAGGCCTTCATCATGTCGGAGCAGCCCTTGTCGATGACCTTGCTGTCGACCTTATGATCGGCCGCGGCCTGCCGACGGCGCGCATCGCTCATGCAAGCATTCTCGAAAGTGGAGCGCACGCCGTCGACCAGATTGGGTGGGCAGGCGGTCTCCGCGCCCGGCCGCACCGACGAAGCGCCCGGCATTGACGGCTCATAGACCGGCTTGTCGCCCACCATCATGCCGATCACCGGCGCGGTCGTGGGCATCAGGGCGCCTTTGGCATCGAAGAACTGCATCACGTTGCAACGCGGCTCGGCGGCAAATGCCGGGCCGGCGCTCACCATGACGGAAAGGATCGCAAGGCCCTTGAGAATCTTCATCGACGCTCTCTCAAAAGAGTGGTGCGGGTAGAGGGAATCGAACCCCCATGTCCGTAAGGACGGTAGATTTTGAGTCTACTGCGTCTACCAGTTCCGCCATACCCGCGCGGTCTGCCTGCGGCCGAGACGAATAGAACAGAACACCCCGCAGTGTAAAGGGAAGCTAACCCCTCGTGTATTTTACAGCGTTTTAAGGCTAAAGTGCGGCCCAATCGGGGATAAAAGGCGTCATGACCATCATTACGGACCGAGGCTGGCAGGCAAGCGCCGTGGTGACTTTGGGCGCCGTAGCCGCGCTCACGGCCGCCTTCACCGCGGAGTACGGCTTCGGCCTGTTGCCCTGCACGGTGTGCTTCTGGCAGCGCGTGCCCTACGCCATGACCGTCCTGCTGGGCGCGTTGTCGCTGATGCCCGCGGTCGGCCCGCGCGAACGGCGCGTCGTGCTGTTCCACCTGGTCGGCTTGCTCGCGATCGACGCTGGCCTCGCTTTCTATCACGTCGGCGTCGAGCTTCATTGGTGGCCAGGTCCGTCCTATTGCTCGGGCGGCGGCCGCGGCGGCGTTTCCATGGGCGATCTCATGGCGGCGCTGGGCAAGGCGGGCAGCCCGAGCTGCGATCAACCCACTTATCTGTTCGGCGGCCCGATCTCCATGGCCGGCTACAATCTGATCCTGGCCAGCCTGCTCACCGCTTTCGCGCTCAAGGCCGCGCTCAAGAAGGAGTGGTGGGGCCGTGGCTGAGCCTGTGACCCATCGGGGGCGCATCACCGCCGAAAACCGCCTTCCCGGCGATGCTGACAAAGACACGCTGCTGGCCGAGATCGTGCGCGTCGATCAGGCCGGCGAATATGGCGCGAAACGCATCTACGAAGGCCAGCTCGCGGTGCTGGGCAAGACCGACGTCGCCCCTGCCCTGAAAGCCATGCTGGCGCAGGAGGAGGAACACCTTCAGGCCTTCAACCGCATCATGGCGGAGCGCGCCGTGCGCCCTACCGCCCTGGAACCGGTCTGGCATATGGCGGGCTTCGCGCTCGGCGCCACCACGGCGCTTCTGGGCAAGGATGCCGCCATGGCCTGCACGGTGGCGGTCGAGAACGTCATCGCCGAACACTACGCCGAACAGGCCGCGCAATTGGGCGACGACGAGCGGGATCTGCGGGAGACAATCACCCGCTTCCGCGGCGACGAGCTGCATCACCGCGACGTGAGCCTCGCGCACGGCGCCGAGAACGCGCCAGCGTATCCCGTGCTGACGGCCGCGGTTTCCGCCGGCACACGGCTCGCCATCTGGCTTTCCAAGAAGATTTAAGCGGCCGCATTCCCCAAGCGGGAACGCCCTGGCGAAAAAATCTGAGACTGCTAGACGGGATCCAGCTCGGTATCCCAGTAGAGATAGTCGCGCCAGCTTTCATGCAGATAGTTGGGCGGGAAACCGCGTCCGATCTCCTGCAGCTGGAACGAGCTCGGCCGGTACGGCCGGTACGAGGGATACATGCCGGCCTCGTGCGGCAGGCGCGAACCCTTCATCAGGTTGCACGCCGAACAGGCCGTCACCACATTCTGCCAGGTGGTGCGTCCGCCGCGCGAACGCGGAATGACATGGTCGAAAGTCAGGTCGTTGGTCGGGTGCTCGGTGGCGCAGTACTGGCAGGCGAAGCGGTCACGCAGGAACACGTTGAACCGGGTGAACGCCGGCGAGCGCTCCATGGGCGCGTATTTCTTCAGGCAAATGACGCTCGGCAGGCGCATTTCCCAGCGCGGCGAACGCACGATGCGGTCGTATTCCTGCACCACCTGCACCCGGCCCAGGAAAACCGCCTTGATGGTTTCCTGCCACGGCCACACCGACAGCGGAAAATACGACAGCGGACGGAAGTCCGCATTCAAGACCAACGCCGGGCAAGTTTCGGGTGACATGTCCCACTTACGCTGGCGCTTCAGGCGGAAGAACGACCGCCGGAAACGCGGGTGATCCTCAAACCGCCGTCACTCTAGCAAGTCCCGGACAAAATACAAAATGTGGTATTGATGACACTCCCTCGCCACCAGATTGATCCCCCGACTTGGCCCGATGATGCCTGACGTCACCCGGTTCGCGCCCAGCCCCACCGGCCTCCTGCATATCGGCCACGCCTATGCCGCCCTGTTCGCCGCCCAGGCCGGGCAGTTCCTGGTGCGGATCGAGGATATCGACACCGGCCGCTGCCGCCCCGAATTCGAGACCGCGATCTTCGAGGATCTGGCCTGGCTGGGACTGTCCTGGCCCCAGCCGGTGCGCCGCCAGTCCCGGCATTTCGCTGAATACCGCCAGGCCCTGGACCGCCTTTCGGGACAAGGGCTGCTCTACCCCTGTTTCTGCACCCGGGCTGACATCCAGCGCGAGATCGCCGCCGCCGCTGGCGCGCCGCACGGCCCGGACGGCCCTCTCTACCCCGGCACCTGCCGCAAGCTCAGCGACGCCGAACGCGGCGGCCGCATCGCCGCGGGCGCGCCCTATGCGCTCAGGCTCGCCATGGACCTGGCCTGCACCGCCGCCGGACCGCTGTCATGGCATGACGCGGCCCAAGGTGAACAACGCGCGGTGCCGGAACAGTTCGGCGATCTGGTGCTGGCGCGGAAAGACACGCCGGCCAGTTACCATCTTGCCTGCACCCTCGACGACGCGGCTCAGGGCGTGACCCTGGTGACGCGCGGCGTGGACCTGTTCGCGGCCACGCATGTCCACCGGCTGTTGCAGGCGCTGCTCGGGCTGCCCACGCCGCGGTACCACCATCACAAGCTCCTGGTGGACGCTTCCGGACGCAAGTTCTCGAAACGCGATCGGGCGCCGACCCTCAAGGCGCTGCGCGAGAGCGGCAAGACACCGACCGATGTTCGGGCCTTGGCGGGGTTCTAGAGTTTCGCCTTCGCCAGCGGATGATTGTCGGCCACCAGGCGCTTCATGCGCTCGTCCAGCACATGGGTATAAATCTGCGTGGTCGAGATATCGGCGTGCCCCAGCATCTCCTGCAAACTCCTGAGATCGGCGCCATTGGCGAGGAGATGGGTCGCGAAGGAATGCCGCAGTACGTGCGGCGAAACCCGCGCGAGCGAGATGCCGGCCCGCGCCGCGACGGCCTTGAGCTGGGTGCTGAAGGCACCGCGGCTGAGATGGCCCTTGCGCCCGCCAGCGGGAAACAGCCAGGGCGACGACTTGAGCCTGGCCGGGACGAACTGCGCGCGGAACGGAAGATAGGCCTCGACCGCCGTGCGCGCGGCTTCGCCGACCGGCACCATGCGTTCCTTGTCGCCCTTGCCGCGCACGATGATCACACCCTTTCCGCGCACCGCCGCCAGCGGCAATGCCACCAGCTCCGAGACCCGCAGGCCGGTGGCGTAGAGCAATTCCACCAAAGCTGACATGCGGGCGCCCTCGGCGCCTTCGCGCTCACGCGCGGCCAACAGCAGTCTTTGGGTTTCATCCTCGCTCAGGAATTTCGGCAACGGACGGCCCAGGCGCGGGCTTTCCAGGGTCGCGGTCGGATCGTCGGCGCGCAAACCCTCGGCATAGAGGAACTTGTAGAACTGCCGCAGGCACGACAGCCGCCGCGCCGCCGTACGCGGCGCCATGCCGGCATCGTGAAGATGATCGATATAACGCCGGAGATCGTCACGCGACGCCGCATCGGCCGGCTGGCCCTCGAGAAACCCGGCCAGGTCGCCGAGATCGCGGGCGTAAGCCTCGCGCGTGCGCGGGGACGCGCCGCGCTCAGCAGCCATCATCTCGAGGAAGGTTTCGACGTGCCTGTTCACGCCAATGTTTCCCAGCGACGTGGGTACCGGTTCGCGCCCGAAAACATAGCCATACAAATCAGCTTTAGAAAATGATCAGGAGGATCATTTTCTAAAGCCCGTGAATCAGCGCCGATTCCACCGCCAGCGCGCGGGCGTCGGCGTCGCGGCCCACGGCCATCAGGCTTTCGATCACCTTCTGCAAGGTGGCGGGGGCGGCTTTGGCGGGGCCGTCACCGCCCAGCGCGATCAGCGACAAGGCCGCGGTTTCGCCGACGCGTTTTCCGCGCGCCGCCGCGGTCAATCCGTTCCACACCGCCGGACGTACATTGGCTACCTCCTGGTCGGCCTGATCGGCCTGATCGTTCAGCCCCTGGGCAAAAAGGCTGGGGCTGACCGACTCACCCACGGCGATGAACAACGTGTAGAGCAGCTGGCGCTGGGAGGCGCGCACCACTTCCGGCACCGACGCGGCCCAGGTCCGGATCGCGCCGGCCGGCATCTCGCCTTCGGACGGCGACAGCAACCGTTCCAACGGCCATAGGTTATCGGCGATCACGCCCGCTTCCAGACTGTTGCGCGACATGCTGTGCAGGAGATCGAGCCAGGTCTTGGCCTTCGCGGTCTCGCCCGCCGCCAGCAGCGCGCGCGCGGCGGTGCCCGCGAACCACACCATCTCGGCCGAGGCTTCCATCTCGCCCAGCATCGCGGCATAGGCGCGGCCGACGACCGCGAGGTCGGGCCCCTTCTCGCCGCCGTCGAGGCGCGCGAGTTCCACCGCGCGGGTGATCACCTCGGCGCGCGCCGTGGGCACGGTCTGAGTCAGCGCCGACTGGAACAGGAGCGCGCGGCCGCGGATATCCTCGGGCGCCACCTTGGTCAGCAACGGCAGGTCGGTGTCCTGCTTGAGGTCGATGCCTTTATACAACTCGCGCAGCACCTCGGCGTCGAGGCTGCCCGCGGCCACCGCCTGCTCGGCCAGAACGATACGCGCTTCGATGGCTTTGCGCTGGCGGTCGCGGCGCGCGGGATCGGCGATGGGCTTGTCGCCCGGCAGGCCTTCCTCGGCGGTGGGGATGCGCGCCACCATGGACATCATCGCCGGCGACATTGCGTTGGAGGCGGGGCCCGCGTCGGGCAGCTTGGCGAGGGCGGGTGGCAGCGTCGCGCCCGCCTTCTTGATCATGGCATAAAGCAGCGGCGTGAGGGTGGTGACCGATGCGGGCGCCGGCTTGCGGCCGCCCTGCAGAAGGTCCACCGCCCAGAAGAACGCCGGATCGTCGGCCTTCTGCTCGCGCAGCACATCGAGGCCCAGCGCGGCCGCGGTGCCCTGCTCGGTCGCGATCTGGCAGAACACTTGAAGTTCCTGCCAATAAACTTCGCTCGATACCCGCAGCGCAGCCTGGCCCTCGGCGCAGGCGGCATTGAGGTGATCGCTCGCCAACTCGGCATCCACATGAATCCGTCGCAGCGCGTCGGTCATCTGGTCCGCCGGCACAAGTTCCAGCAAGGCGACGGTGTCGGCCCAGTCGCCCATGGCGACGAGATTCTGCACGCGCGCCTGCAGCAGGGCGGCGGCGTCGATGGTTTCGCCGGACGGCGGCGCGGCCGCCGCGGCATCGGCCGGCGCATCGGCGGCGGGCGCATCCGTTGCCACCGGCGGCGCGCCCGGCGACAGCAGCAGGTTCTGCGCGAGGCGCCGCGCGGCCGGCGAATTCACCCGCGCCGGAAATAGCGTCAGGATCTGCTTGAGGAACCCCGGGTCGGTGCCGGTCCACAGGTCGGGCGCGAACCCGCCTTTGCCGGTGCTCACCAGACCCAGGCGGTCGATGCCCGGCGCGGCCAGTTCGACGGTGGCGATGGAGGTGTCGGGCGCTTGATCCTTGGGCGCGTTGGGGTCCGGTTCCGGCAGGATCGAAACGGGCAAATTGCCGGCTTGCGACGGGGCGCCTTCGGCGGGCGCCGCCGTCTGCGCATGAGCGGCGCCGGCAACCGCCAGCGTGACGGCGATCGCCAGTCCGGCAGCGCGCGTCGTGATCCTATTTGAAGTGGTCATTGGGGATGACTTTCTCGACGGTGGCCGTTGGCGGCGGCATGTCCCAGGTCGCCAGGAACACCGCTCCCCCCACCAGGAGCGCCAGCACGAGAACAATCACGATCTTCACCATATTCGACCAACTCTCAAAAACTCTCCGGAACGCCGGCGCATTCTAGCCGTTTTACGGTTCGCTCGCGCGCCCAGCGACACTACGCAACGGAAGCGGGAATGTCCATTGCATCAATGGCTTGCGGGGAAATTTCGCGCCAGCGCCCGCACCTCTTTATAATATCGGCGTTTTCATTGGCGGGCTTCGCAAACGCTTGCCGGCGCGCCGCAGATAATACGACCAAATCAAGAACCTGGGCATGATCGCAATTCAAACGCACGCGATCATGCTCTAGAAACACCCGATGAACGCCGTTGCCGACCCCCAGCCCGCCGTGCCCCTGGACCGGGCGCCTGACCGCACCGTGGTCCTGGTTGGCCTGATGGGCGCCGGCAAAACCTGCATCGGCCGGAGACTGGCCAGCCGCACCGGCCTCGCATTCATCGACGCCGACGCCGAGATCGAGAAAGCCGCCGGCTGCACGGTATCCGAGATTTTCGCGCGTTATGGCGAAGCCGCTTTCCGCGATGGCGAACGCCGGGTCATGGCGCGCCTGTTGGCCGACAAACCCTCGATCCTGGCCGCCGGCGGCGGGGCCTTCATGGACCCGAGCACACGGGCGCTGATCCTCGGCAATGCGATCTCCATCTGGCTGCGCGCCGACCTCGACACCCTCGTGGCCCGCACCAAGGGCCGCACGCACCGCCCGCTGCTCAACGACGGCGACGCCCGCACAACCCTCGCACGGCTCATGGACCAGCGTTACCCGGTCTATGCCCAGGCCGACATCACCGTGGATACCGGCCTGGACAACCCCAACCACACCTGCACCCGGGTGCTGGCGGCGATTGAAGATTTCCGTGGTCATGAGCGCGCCTGATTCTTCCTCCCCTGATCCCGCTTCCACTGTCGCGGTCAACCTTGGCGATCGCGGTTACCGCATCGATGTCGGCCGCGGCCTTCTGGCGCGCGCCCCGGAATTGTTCGCGCCGGTGCTCTCCCAAAAGCGCGTGTTCATCGTCACCGACAGCAATGTGGCGCCGCTCTACCTCGCGCCGCTGGTGGAACGCCTGAACGCCGCCGGCATCCGCAGCGACCATGTGGTCGTGCCCGCCGGCGAAACCTCCAAGGACTTTCCGCACCTCGCGCAGGTGCTGGACGCCATGCTGGCCGCGAAGTGCGAGCGCTCTACCATGATCGTCGCCATGGGCGGCGGCGTGATCGGCGACCTCGCCGGCTTCGCCGCCGCGATCCTGTTGCGCGGCGCCGACTTCATCCAGGTGCCCACGACACTGCTGGCGCAAGTCGACAGCGCGGTCGGCGGCAAAACCGGCATCAATACCCGGGCCGGCAAGAACCTTGTCGGCGCCTTCCATCAGCCGCGCCTGGTGCTGGCCGACACCGATACCTTGTCCACGCTTCCGCGCCGCGAACTCCTGGCCGGCTACGCCGAGGTCGTGAAGTATGGCCTGCTCGGCGACGCCGCGTTCTGGACGTGGCTCGAAGCCAACGGCGCCGCGGCTCTGGGCGGCGACCATGACGCACTCAGGCACTGCATCGTCACCGCCTGCCAGGCCAAGGCGCGGATCGTCGCCGCCGACGAGCGCGAACAGGGCGAACGCATGCTGCTCAACCTCGGCCATACCTTCGGTCACGCGCTCGAAGCCGAGTTCGGTTACTCCGGCGCCCTGCTGCACGGCGAAGCGGTGGCGATTGGCATGGTGCAGGCGTTCGATCTGTCCGTGCGCCTGGGCCTCGCGCCCGCCGCCGACCTCACCCGGATCAAGGCCCACTTTGCCGCCGTTGGATTGCCGGTGGCGCCGCCCAAGACCCGCGCCCTCACGCCCGCCGCACTGATCGCCCACATGGGGCAGGACAAAAAGGTGAAAGATGGCGCCCTCACCTTCATCCTGGCGCGCGGGATCGGCAAAGCCTTCGTCAGCCGCGACGTGCCGGCGGCGGCGCTGGAAGACACCGTGCGGGCGAGCCTGGCCGCATGATCGTCACCGCCATCGTCATCGTCGCCCTGATCGCCGTCACCGCGTTCTTCGCGGCCTCGGAAACCGCGCTTACCGCCACGTCCAAGTCGCTGATGTATCAGCTGGAGCAGGAAGGCGACGAACGCGCCGCCACGGTCAACAGATTGCTCGCGCGCCGCGAACGGCTGATCTCCACCGTGCTGCTCGGCAACACGCTCATCAACATCCTGGCCTCCGCCCTGGCCACCAGCGTGATGATCGAGGAATACGGCGAGCGCGGCATCGCCTACGCCACCGGCATCATGACCGTGCTGGTCCTGATCTACGGCGAGATCCTGCCCAAGACCTTCGCGCTGCTGCACACCACCGCCACCGCGCTCAGGGTCGCCGGCATCATGTCGGCGCTGGTGTGGCTGGCGCGCCCGATCAACGTGGTGATGCATGCCGTGGTCCACGGCACGCTGCGCCTGTTCCACGTCTCGACCGAAATCGTGCGCACCGCCGAACAGACCCTGGCCGAGCTGCGCGGCACCATTGAAATGCAGATGTCCGACAAGGAAATCATCCAGGAAGTGAAGCACGAACGCGCCATGCTGCGCAGCGTGCTGGACCTGGCCGGCGTGACGGTGGGCGAAGTCCTGGTGCACCGGAAAAAGCTGGTGACCATCGACGCCGACCTGCCGATCGCCGAGATCATCGAGGAAGTGGCGGGCGCCGCCTACTCCCGCGTTCCACTCTGGCGCGACCAGCCCGACAACATCGTCGGCGTGATCCACGCCAAGGCGCTGCTGCGCGCGCTGGAATCCGCGCGCGGCCGCGCGGAGACGGTGGACGTGGTGGCGCTGGCCACCAAGCCCTGGTTCGTCCCCGACGCCACCACTTTGCTCGACCAGCTCAACGCCTTCCGCGCCAAGCGCGAACACTTCGCGTTGGTGGTCGATGAATACGGCGCCCTGCTCGGCGCCGTGACGCTCGAGGATATTCTGGAGGAAATCGTCGGCGACATCCGCGACGAGCACGACGTGCCCGTGGCCGGGGTGCGCCCCCAGACCGACGGTTCCTACCTGATCGACGGATCGGTGACCTTGCGCGACCTAAACCGCGAGTTCGATTGGGACTTGCCGGACGACCAGGCCACAACCCTGGCGGGGCTTATCCTCTACGAGGCCCGCACGATTCCCGAGGCCGGCCAAAGGTTTCTGTTCCACGGCTTCCGGTTCGAAGTGGTGCGGCGCACGCGCAATCAGCTCACCCTGGTCCGCGTCAAACCCGCGCCCAGGGCCGATCAGGACGCCTTCGCCTCTTCCGCGGCGGCTTGACCCCTCATCCCCGCAGGCAGACACTTTGGGGCATGGAGGGGTCGGGAGGCCCAGCTCGAGGCCGGGCGCCATTTTTGCCCGCCTTCCCGTCGGGGCTTTGCGACCCGAATTCGCTGATGACGACCTGTCATCAGCATGGGGAGGGAGTGCGCCATGATCAGGAAGATTGTTCCCGACGTCATCAGCGGTCAGACCCTTTGTACGATACGGCCCGAAGATACTGTACGCACGGCCGCACGGCTGATGCGCGAACGCAAGGTCGCCGCGGTCCTGGTGATGGATGCCGAGCGCCTCGTCGGCATCATCACCGAGCGCGACATGACGGCCCGCGTCATCGCGGCCGGGCTCAACCCCGAAATCTCCACCGCCCGCGACATCATGACGGCGGACCCGGACACGCTCTCCCCCGACCATACCGCCGCTGACGCAATCCGCATGATGAAGCTGCACAACTACCGCCACCTGCCGGTGGTCGATGGCGCCCCTGGCGGCCAGAAGAAGGTCGTGGGCATGGTGTCGGTGCGCGACCTCTACGCGGTCTACAACACCGAGCTGGAACAGGATCTCGCTCACCGCAACGCCTTCATCTACGGCGAGAGCTACGGCGCTTCGGCCTGACGCGGTTTCCGCAAGAGACCGCGACAACGACTAAAGACAAACCCGCCTTGCAATAATGTGCGGTATTATCCTCCGTTCCCGATGGTTAAATCGGGGGCAGAGGATCTTCCATGCCCTTACCCGACCCCACGTCCGACCGCACGCTGCTGCACACCCGCACCATTGTTTGTGAGGGGTATGAGCGCGAGGACGGCCTCGTCGACATCGACGGCTGGTTGACCGACGTCAAAACCTACGACGTCCCCAACCAGGACCGGAACGGCATCCCGGCCGGCGTGCCGGTGCACGGCATGGGCCTGCGCATGACCATCGACCGCGGCCTGGTCATCCGGGATATCGTCGCGGTCCAGGATTACACGCCTTTCGCGCTGTGCCCCGTCATCACGCCCGCGTTCAAGCAGCTTGTCGGGGTAAGCCTGGGCAAGGGCTTCAACCGCGCGGTCCGCGAGAGGATGGGCGGCATCAAGGGCTGCGTGCATCTGGTCGATCTGCTCGGGCCCATGGCGACTGTCGCCTATCAAACCCTCGACGAGCCGCTTTACCGCGCCGCCCAGGCCGCGAAAATGCAACCGCATTTCATCAACGCCTGCCACGCCTGGCGCGAGGACGGCGTGCTGGCGATGACCGAATTCCCCAAAGCGGAGCGGATGTGATGCCGCTGCCCGAACCCACCGCCCGCAAGTTTCTCCACCGGCGCACCATCGTCTGCCGCGGGTACGAGCGCGCCGATGGCGCCTTCGACGTCGACAGTTCGGTCGAGGACATGAAGCCGCAGGGCACGCCGCTATCCGCCATTCCGGTCGGACCCGGCGACATCGTCCACGGCATGTCGCTCAGGATCACCGTCGATGCCGGCCTCACCCTCACCGAGGTGCACGCGGTCACCGACCACGCCCCATTCGAGATTTGCGGCACGATCACGCCCAATTTCCGCAAACTGACCGGCCTCAAGCTGATCAAGGGCTTCACCAAGTCCGTGCGCGAACTGGTGGGCGGCATTCAGGGCTGCGTCCATATCGTCGACCTGATCGGACACGCCGCCACGGTCACCTACCAGACCATGGGTCGCAAACGCCGCCAGGAGGCGCTGGAGACCAAAGGCGTGACGGTGAAGCCCGCGCTGCTCAACACCTGCCACGCCTGGGCGACCGACAGCCCGGTGGTGAAGCGGGAATTCCCGAAATTCTATACCGGCGCCGAGTAACTCAGGTTTCTCCGGGCGCGGTCAGCTTCAAGGACAGCGCGTGCACGCGCTCGCGCAATTCGTCCGCCAGCAGGCCATGCACCAGGCGCTGGCGCTCGACCCGTGACTTTCCGGCGAAGGCCGCCGACTCAACCGCGACATTGAAATGGGTCTCGCCCATACCGTCGGGCGCGGCGCCGGCGTGGCCGTGGTGGCGTTGTGAATCGTCGGTGATCTCGAGGCGCACGGGCGCGAGGCCCGCCGTCAATTTCGACCTAATGCGTTCGCTGTAAATTGCCATGGTGTCCGTTTCCCGAAATGCATATCCGGCGCAAAGAAACAAGATTGCCGGTCACACCCTCGCCTCCCATATTTAGCCGTCATGCCGTTCAAAGCCGAGTCTTTCGCGTCGGAAAAAAGCGCCCGGGAGAAATCCTGGAAGAGCGCGCCCTGCACGTGCGCCTGGGAAGGGTGCACGGCCGCTGGCGATTACCGCGCGCCCAAGGACCGCGACTTGCGCTCCTATGTCGCGCTGTGCCTGGAGCATGTGCGCGCCTACAACGCGTCCTGGGATTATCACAAAGGCGCGACCCCGGCCGATCTCGAAACCGAGATCCGCAGCGCCGCCACCTGGGAACGGCCGACCTGGAAAATGGGCTCCCTGGGCGGCGGGCGCCGCCGCTATAAAGTGCACGATCCGTTCGGGTTTGCCGCGGGCACGTCATTCGACCCGGACGGTGAGGCCGCGTCCGCGAAGGACACCAAGCGCGACGAAACCGCGCAGGTCCACGCCGCCCGTCAGAGTGCGCTCAAGGTCTTGAGTCTCACCATGCCGGTGACGCTCGAAGGCTTGAAGCAGCGCTACAAGGAGCTGGTGAAGAAGTATCACCCAGACGCCAACGGCGGATCGGCCGAAGCCGAAACCCGCATGAAGATCATCAACCAGGCCTACCAGCTCCTGCGCACCGAGCTGCAGCCCGCCGTCTCCGCCTAAATTGGCCTTTAGACGGCCTGAAACGCCTTGGAATCGCTGATTTAAAGCCTAATTGCGGGGCACGGCTTCGGCGTGTCATAAACCCGCTTCCGAAATTGCCCCTAAGGTGCGCACCGACATGAGCAAGCGGACGGAACCTCCCGCTCAACCTTCCTCCACTCCGGACAAGCAGGTCTCGGTGCGCGAGACCTTCGGTCTCGACAGCGACATGACCGTGCCGGCCTTCGCCGAGCGCACGGAGTATGTGCCCGATCTCGACCCGGCCTACCGCTTCGATCACGACACCACGCTCGCGATCCTGGCCGGCTTCTCCCATAACCGCCGCGTGATGGTGCAGGGCTACCACGGCACCGGCAAATCGACCCATATCGAACAGGTGGCGGCGCGCCTCAACTGGCCGTGCCTGCGCATCAACCTCGACAGCCACATCAGCCGCATCGACCTGATCGGCAAGGATGCGATCGTGCTGCGCGAAGGGCAGCAGGTCACCGAATTCCGCGAAGGCCTGTTGCCCTGGGCGCTGCAGCACCCGGTGGCGCTGGTGTTCGACGAATACGATGCCGGCCGCCCCGACGTGATGTTCGTGATCCAGCGCGTGCTGGAAGTGGACGGCAAGCTCACCCTGCTCGACCAAAACAAGATCATCCGGCCGCATCCTGCTTTTAGGCTGTTCGCGACCACCAACACCATCGGTCTGGGCGACACCACCGGCCTCTATCATGGCACCCAGCAGATCAACCAGGGCCAGATGGACCGCTGGAACATCGTCGCCACCTTGAACTACCTGAAGCACGACGCCGAAACCAACATCGTGCTCGCCAAGGTCAAGGGCTACAACACGCCCGAAGGCAAGAAGATCATCTCCAGCATGGTCGACGTGGCCGATCTGACGCGCGCGGGCTTCATGGCCGGCGACATCTCGACCGTCATGTCGCCGCGCACGGTGATCAGCTGGGCCGACAACAACCTGATCTTCAAGGATCTGGGGTATGCGTTCCGCGTCACCTTCCTCAACAAGTGCGACGAGACCGAGCGTCCGATCATCGCCGAGTACTATCAGCGGTGTTTCGGCGAGGACATCGCCGGCGCGGCTGTGGAAGCCGTGGCCTAAGGCGCAGCACGCGCCATGGCCGCCAAACCTCCGCACCCCAGTCCGATCGAACGCGGTCTTTCCAAGGCCGAGCAGTTCAAGGCCGCGACCACCGCGGCGGTGAAGGCCATTGCCGGCAAGCGCGACCTCGCGGTGACCTATACGCCGCTGGCCGCCAACCAAAAGCCCGCGCCCGGCAGCCACAACGACATGCGCCTGCCGATGCCGCCGCACAAGCTCACGCCCGAGAACGTGACGCGCCTGCGCGGCGCCGCCGATTCCTTGGCGCTGCGGCTACGCCACCACAGCGACGCGGTGCACGCCCGCCGCATGCCGGTCAGCAAGGACGCGGTCGCCGCCTACAACGCCATGGAACAGGCGCGGGTCGAAGTGCTGGGCGCGCGCCAATACCAGGGCGTCAACCATAACCTCGGCCAAGCCATGGAACAGCGCCTGACCCTGGAAGGTTACCAGGCCGCGCGTTCGTTCCACCAAGTGGATATGAGCGATGCCCTGCGCGTGCTGGTGCACGACCGCTGCGGCACGCTGCCCCTCGGCGCCTCGGGCGCGCATGTCCGTGATCTGCTTGCGGAGCATTTCGGCACTAAGCTCGACCGTGACCTCGCCGACCTGTCCGCGAACATCCAGGACCAGCGCAAGAGCGCCGATATTCTGCGCCGCCTGATCGACACACTGGAACTGGAGAAGGACAACGCCCAGGATCTGGAGCAGGACGAGGAAGAGGACGGCAACGACCCCGCCGGCGGCGACGCCGACCCCGAGCAGGACAAGGACGACAGCTCCGAGAGTGACGAGGGCGACCAGAGCCAGGGCGAGGGCGAGCAGCCGTCCCAGTCGCGCGAAGCCGACGCCGAAGCCGTGGAAGAAGGCGACGTCCAAGGCCAGCCGGTCACCGGCGCGGACGCCGAGGACGACGCCGACGGCAAGCAATCGGCGCCGCGCATGGGCCACAACAAAGGCCGCGAGCAGGAGCGCTATAAGGTCTTCACCACCCGTTACGATCAGGAAGAGGACGCCGCCGACCTGTGCGACGCGGAGGAGCTGAGCCGGTTGCGCCTGCAGCTCGACCGCCAGCTCGCGCATTTGCAGGGCGTGGTGTCGCGCCTCGCCAACCGGCTCCAGCGCCGCCTGATGGCGCAGCAGATGCGCAGTTGGGAATTCGACCTGGAGGAAGGCTTGCTGGACGCGAGCCGCCTCGCCCGCATTGTCGCCAATCCCACGCACTCGCTGTCGTTCAAACGCGAGAAGGAAACCAGATTCCGCGACACGGTGGTCACCCTGTTGATCGACAACTCCGGCTCCATGCGCGGCCGGCCGATCACCATCGCCGCCATGACCGCCGACCTGCTCGCGCGCACCCTGGAACGCTGCGGCGTGAAAGTCGAGATCCTGGGATTCACCACCAGCCAGTGGAAGGGCGGCCAGTCGCGCCGCCTATGGACGGAATCCGGCAAGCCCGCCAACCCCGGCCGCCTCAACGACCTGCGCCATATCGTCTACAAGGCCGCCGACACGCCCTGGCGCCGCGCGCGCCGCAACCTCGGCCTGATGCTGCGCGAAGGAATCCTCAAGGAAAACATCGACGGCGAAGCGCTGGCCTGGGCGCACAATCGCCTGGCCGCGCGCGGCGAGCAGCGGCGCATCCTGATGGTGATCTCGGATGGTGCGCCGGTGGATGATTCGACCCTGTCGGTCAATCCCGGTAACTACCTCGAACAGCACCTGCGCGAGGTCATCCGCTATATCGAGGACAAGTCCGAGGTGCAATTGCTCGCCATCGGCATCGGCCACGATGTCACGCGCTATTACCGCCGCGCCGTGACATTGATGGACGCCGACGAACTGGGCGGCGCGGTGATGGCGCAGCTCACCGACTTGTTCGAGGAAGACGACGACGGGTCGGGCCGCGGCGCGGCCGCGCCGATCATCATGTGACGGTGGTAGCGCAGTTCGCCATCTCCATCGCTCCGATCGACAACCAGTACCGTGCCGAGCGCATCCAAGACATCATGTTCACGGCCCTTGCGGTGCTGGCCGTGATCGTCGCGGGCCTTGGGCTGTTCGGCCTGGCCGCCTTCAAGGTCGCGCGCGCCAAACCAATCCTGGCGTTGCGTTACGAATAGGAGCGCTTGGCGAGCAGCGCGGCGCGCCGTTCGACGGGCAGCGCGGCGCCGGGGTTGGCGGCGATGGCGCGGTCGTAGACACCGACCGCTTCGTCCTCGCGCCCGGTCGCTTCCAGGATCGCGGCCAGCTCCATCAGCGCCGGAACGTGGTTCGGCACCGCGTCCAGGAGCTGGCGCGCCATCATCTCGCCTTCGGTGACCCTGGGATCCTGGGGCAGCGTCACTGGCGCGGCCCAAGGATCGAAGGCAACCAAGCCGCGCACCTGCTGGTCGGGCCGCGCGAACGCCACCGCGCGTTCATTGAGCATCGCCGCCACGAAAGAGAACGAACTGTTGGAGATGGCGAGATGCGTCGCCTGGGTAAGGATGTGAAAATCGCAATAGAACTCCACGCCCGGCAGCGCGGGTCCGAGCACCGCCGCGGTGACCGGGGCATAGTCCTTGAACGCGGCCACCGTCGCCGGATCGTCGGTGGCGACATACAACAATGGATTCACGAGGCGCGGCCACAGCGCCGCCAGCCACGCCAGGTACCATTCCTCGGGCGCGATCCAAGCCCTGCTTTTGACGAAATCCCCACGGCGCAAATGCAGCGCCACCAGTGACCGTCCTTGGAGGTCGAGCTTCACCATCCACGCGCCGGTCAGCGCCGCTAGCGGCGGACGCGGCGTGAACAGGCGCCGGAAGCGGTCGCGGTGGCCTGCGAAATCGCGGGAGTCCTTCTGGAAATAGCCCCAGAGGTCGCGCCCCGCGAGGTCGCGTGGCACACGGCCGGAAAGTGCCCCGCTGATATCGGCGTCATTTTCCGACAGCTCGGGCAACGGCGCACCCGGCAAGGGATCGTCGCGGCCAAACAGGTCGCGTCCGATCCAATCGGGGATTTCCGCCGTAAGGCCGTGATCCTCGGCGTAGAGCCGGGTCATGGCGTACTGCAACAATTGGTTGGCGAAGCGGCCGTTGGCGCCGAGGGATGAGCACATCACGCGCGGTCCGGCGGAGCGGTGCGGCGCCGGCGGCGAACCCCACTGCCGGCGCAACAGGATCACCGCGCGCCGCGTGAAGGCGCGGCCGCTACCGGGGTGTGTGGCGATGGCCGCGTCGTAGACCGGCACAGCCTCGTCGCTACGCCCCGTGCGCTCGAGGATCTCACCGAGCGCCAGCAGCACGGGATAGTGACCGGGAAAAACATTCAGCACCCGCCGGGCCCGCGCCTCGCCTTCCGCCAGCCGGCCGGCGGCGATATCCGCACGAATCAGCGCGGGCGCTTCAGTGGGATCGGAGGTATCGGTCATGGCCCTCATCATATTTATTTGGCGCGGGCCAGCACCCAATAAAAAAGCCCGCCAGTGAGGCGGGCTTTTTCAAAACTATGGAAGAAACGCTTAGGCCGCAGCCTGGGCCTTCTTGAGGCGGCGCTTCAGCTTCAAGGTCGCGGGCTCGAGCTTCGCGTCCGGCGTGGACAGCAGGAAGGCGTCGATGCCGCCGCGCTTTTCCACGGTGCGCAGACCGCTGGTGGACAGGCGCAGGCGCACGCGGCTCTTGAGCAGATCCGACACCAAGGTGACCTGATGCAGGTTCGGCAGGAACCGGCGGCGGGTCTTGTTGTTGGCGTGGCTGACGTTATTGCCGGACTGAACGCCGCGGCCAGTGGCTTCACAACGGCGGGCCATGGCAGAATTCCTTGTACAAATACGGGGCGGGAATCAGCCCCACCTCTCCGAAGGCGGCGGTTTTACAGGCTGGCTTGCGACCGGTCAAGGCCAAAACCGGCCCTGAAACCACTGAAATAGATAATGATTTCAACGTTTTGGTGAAGGTTTCGTGGATCCCTTGGCGGCCTTGGGATCGCCCAGCAGCTCGCGCATGCCCGAAAGCACCAGGAATCGCTCGTGGTCGCTGGCCATCATCTTGCGCATATCGACATGCGCCTTGTGCAGGGTGAGCAGCCGGGCGAGCGCTTCCGGATCGTGCAGCAGTTTGGGTGCCTCCTTGCGCATGTCGGCCAGTGCCTTGTCGAGCCCATCCTGCATGCGGCCCTTTTCCCGGCGGTAAACCGCCATCGCCTCGGCCATCACCTCGGCGCGGTTGGTCTTGCTGACCACATAGGTCTTCGCCGGCGGTTTGGCTTTCTTGGGCGAGGCCTTCTTGCCGGCGAACAGACCCTTGAGGCGGTCGGTGAGCGAAGCCATCACGCCACGGATTCGGGCTCGCGGGCCTGAGCCCGTGCGAGGGCGGCGTCATCGGCTGCGCGAAACAGGCGGAACGCACGCCCGAGCGCGCCCTCCTCGATGACCTCCAAGGTCATCTTGTCATCCATCGTATCGGTCAGGCGCTGATAGCGCCGCACGAAGCCGGCCAGTGCGGCGCGCGCCACGGCATCGCGGTTGACGGCATCGGCCATGCGCTCCGCCATGTCGGGGTGCGAGACCGCGAAGGTCAGGAACGATTGTACGAACACGGTCACGTCGCCGGCGCCAAACCTGGCCCAGGCGGCGGGCGAATTCTCGCGGTTGATCACGCCCAAACGTTCCGCGAGCACCGCGGCGCTGGCGGCGAGGTCGCGTAAGGCCAGATCGTGGGAGGCCGCGCTGCGGGCACGCGTCATTTCGCTCTGCAAGGTGAGCAGCGCGCGCGCCTGGGTTTCCGATTGTTGCAGGGCCTGGCGATTCTGCGCCAGAAGCTGCGTCACAACCCGGCGCTGTTCCATGACCGCGACGAACAACCATAACACCACCGGCGGACCGCCGCCGGCCGCCAGCAGCGTGGCCATTTCCGCTGGCGTCAAGGCGGCGAGCCCGGACACGCCGAGCTTGCGCGAATACAGCGCCATCACCGCCACCCACAGCATGGTCAGGGCTACGGCGATCACGAACGGAATACGGTTCAGGTTGTCGCGATTCAAGAAGCCCCCGGGGACCAGCTTCGGGCAAGTCTAATGCATTTCGGGTCAAGCTGATACACTCCGCCGCCCAAATCGGAGTTGCCATGAGTTTTCTCGACAGAGTCCGCCGCTGCAACCACCGCGACCTCGCGCGCTATGTGCCCTTCGCCGCGGACGGGCGCCAATTAGGCTGGATCACGCCCGCCCGCGCCGACGTCCTGCTCGGCTTCTCCAAGGTGTTCACCCCGCTGGCGCATCAAGCCACGCGCCCTGGGGGGGTCACGTTCGTCGCCGACCTCGACACCCCCGAAGCCCGCAGCGCCGCGGTCGCCGCCCTGCTCCCGCGCCTGCCGCCCGACCTGTTCGCCAAACCCCGCAACGAGATCTACGGCGTCAAAAACCAGTGGTCCGAGCCCGCGGCCTTCACCATCGACCGCGCGCTGGTGCCCGCCATTGGCGCCCGGGCCTTCGGCGTGCACCTCAACGGCTATATCAAACGCGGCGGTGAGTTCCTGCTGTGGATCGGCACGCGCGCCATGGACCTGCGCGTGGAGCCGGGCAAACGCGACAATATGGTTGCGGGCGGGCAACCGGCGGGGCTGTCCCTGATGGACAACCTGGTGAAGGAATGCGCGGAGGAAGCGCACCTGCCCGAAGCCTTGGCGCGGCGCGCCTCGTCGGCCGGCGCCATCCGTTATGCCTTCGACGCGCCCGAAGGCCTCAGGATGGACACCCTGTTCTGCTACGACCTCGCCGTACCCGAGGACTTCGTTCCCCAGCCTTCGGAGGAAATCAGCCGCTTCGACCTGCTGCCGGTCCACGAGGTGCTGGCGCTGGTCCGCGATACCGAGGCCTTCAAGTTCAACGTCGGCCTCGTGATCCTGGATTTCGCCATGCGCCACGGCCTGATCGGGCCCGACAGCGAGCCGGACTTCGAGGCCATTGCCATGGGCCTGCGGCAGAGCCCACAACCCATAGTGTAGCTACCGGCATCCTTTTACTGGATATTGTGTATGTTTTACGCCCGGTGGTTGACTTTTTAACCCGCGGTCTGCATTGATGCCGCCCTTTCGCGGACGGTGATAAAATAGTTCGGTCATGCACTTTCTGGATTTCGAAAAACCGATCGCTGAGCTGGAGGGCAAGATCGCCGAACTCCGGCATCTCTCCGACAGCGACGGCATCAATATCGCCGAGGAAGTGAGTCGCCTGCAGTCGCGGGTCGACAAGGATTTGCGCTCGGCCTACGCCAAGCTCAGCCCCTGGCAGAAAACCCAGGTGGCCCGTCACCCCGACCGGCCCCACGCGCTCGATTACGTCCGCGCCTTGATCGAGGACTTCATGCCGCTCGCGGGCGACCGCGCGTTTGGCGAGGACGCGGCGGTGGTCGGCGGTCTCGGCCGCTTCCAGGGCCGCTCGGTGATGGTGATCGGCCTCGAGAAAGGCCGCGATACCGAGACCCGCCTCAAGCACAATTTCGGCATGGCGCGGCCCGAAGGCTACCGCAAGGCGCGCCGCCTGATGGAACTGGCCGACAAGTTCGGCATTCCCGTTATCACCCTGGTCGACACCGCCGGCGCCTATCCGGGCGTGGACGCGGAAGAACGCGGCCAGGCCGAAGCCATCGCCCGCTGCATCGACTGCTGCCTCGCACTGCGCGTACCGCTGATCTCGGTGATCATCGGCGAAGGCGGTTCGGGCGGCGCCATCGCGCTCGCCACCGGCAACGTGGTGCTGATGATGGAACACGCCATCTATTCGGTGATCTCGCCGGAAGGCTGCGCCTCGATCCTGTGGCGCGACGGCGAGCAAGCCAAGACCGCCGCCGAAGCCCTCAAGCTGACGGCGCAAGACCTCGAACGCATCGGCGTCATCGACGGCATCATCCCGGAACCCCTGGGCGGCGCTCATCGCGCGCCCGAGGCCGCCTTCGCCGCCGTGCGCGACACCCTGGAAATGCATATGAATCAGCTGGTGCGCATCGACCCCGGCCAGCTCCGCGCCCGCCGCCGCGACAAGTTCCTGCAAATGGGGCGCGGGCTCGACTAGCCCGCCCGCCGCGGACAAAGCCATGGAAGACTTTGTCCGCCTCCCCGACGGCGCCACGCTCTGGATCTATACCGAAGGACACGGCCCGCCGCTGGTGCTCCTGAACGGCGGACCTGGGCTTGCCGACTATCTTCAGCCCGTCAGCACGTTGCTCGCGGACGCGTGCACCGTTCATCGCTACGAGCCGCGCGCCTGCGGCCGTTCGAGCCCTGCGGGACCGCATACTCTCGCGCAAGCCATCGCCGATCTGGAATCGCTGCGCCGTCACTGGGGCCATGAACGCTGGATCGTCACCGGCCACTCCTGGGGCGCCGACCTCGCGCTGGCCTACGCGCTCCATCATCCCGGCGCCACGCGCGCGGTGATCGGTCTCGCCGGAGGCCGCGTGGTCAACGACCGCGCGTGGCACGCCGCCTATGCCGAGCGGCGCCATACCGAGGAGATGCCGACGGCGGCGGCGCCGAACCTCGATGTGAACCGCGCCCTGACCGACGACTGGCGCGCGTTCTGCTGTACGCCCGACTTGCTCCACCGCCTGTCGGTGCTGGAAACGCCCTGCCTGTTCGTGTTCGGCGAACACGACATCCGCCCGTCCTGGCCGACGGAACAGATCTGCGCGTTGCTGCCCGAAGCCGCCTATATGCCGCTGGCCGGCGCCGACCACTATCTGTGGCGCGGCAACCCGCAGGGCCTCGCGAAAGCCACAAAAACATTCCTTAAAGCCCTCGCGCGATAGCCGAATTAAGCGGCTTTACAGCTTCCGCACGTTTGCTTATTTTCCCGCCCGCTATGACGCACCTGACCAAAAAAACCACGACCAATACCAAAACGACCACTATCGGTGGGCGTTCGAGGTCGTGCGCGTAAGTCAGACGCGATAAGCAGACAAACCCTCGAAAGGCCCCTCGGATCGGATGGGGCCTTTTTCATTTCAGGCGCCATCTCTCCCAACCCGGAGTAAGCGCTATGAATCACCAGCCTCGCCCCCTCGCTCCCCGCTCCTTGGCAATCGTCGGCGCCACCGGCGCCGTCGGCGTGGAGTTCCTCCACTGCCTCGCGCAACGCAATTTCCCCGTGGGCAAGCTCAAGCTGCTCGCGTCCTACCGCTCGGCCGGCAAGACGCTGCCGTTCCGGGGCGAGGCGCTCACCGTCGAAGCGCTCACCGAAGACAGCTTCCAGGGCGTCGATATCGCGTTGTTCTCGGCCGGCGGCGAAACCTCGAAGAAGTACGGACCGATTGCCGTGAAGGCCGGCGCGGTGGTGGTGGATAATTCGTCGGCCTTCCGCATGGACGCGGGCGTGCCGCTGGTGGTGCCCGAGGTGAACCCGGAGACCATTTCCGGCCACGCCGGGCTCATCGCCAATCCCAATTGCTCGACCATCATCTCCATGACCCCGCTGTGGCCGATCCACCAGCAAAACCGCATCAAGCGTATCCAGCTCGCCACCTACCAGGCGTCCTCGGGCGCGGGCGCCGCGGCGATGGAAGAGCTCGTTGAATCCACGCGCGCCCACCTCGATGGCCGGGAGTATGCGCCCAAGGTGCTGCCGCATCCTTACGCCTTCAACCTGTTCAGCCATAACAGCGACATCGATCCCGCTACCGGCTACAACGGCGAGGAGACCAAGGTCATGCGCGAAGCGCGCAAGATCTTCGGCGATCCGGATTTGCGCATCTCGGCCACCTGCGTGCGGGTACCGGTGCTGCGCGCCCACGCGGTGGCGATCTCGTTCGAATGCGAACGCCCGATCACCGAACACGAAGCCCGCGCGATCATCGCCAAAGCCCCGGGCGTGAAGCTGGTGGACGACCGCGCGCGCAACCTGTTCCCCATGCCGCGGGACGCCTCGGGCCAGGACGACATCCTGGTCGGGCGCATCCGCCAGGATGTCTCGGACCCGTCGGGCCGCACCATCGCGTTGTTCGCCGCAGGCGATCAGTTGTTGAAGGGCGCCGCCCTCAACGCCGTGCAGATCGCGGAGCACCTCGTGAAAGCGTCGTGACCATCGCGGGTGATTTCGGGCAGGGCGCGGCGCTGGGGGTTTCCATCGCCGCGCCGGTCGGACCCATAGGCCTGTTGTGCATCCGGCGTTCTCTGGAGCACGGGACCATGGCGGGCATTGCCGGCGGCCTGGGCACGGCGGCGGCGGACGCGGCCTACGCCGCCGTCGCCGCCTTCGGGCTGACGGCGGTGTCCTCGGCACTGGAGGCCGTGGCGCGGCCGCTGCAGATCGTCGGCATCGTCACCCTGGTCTGGCTTGGGGCGCGGACATTCCGGCAACCGCCGGCCATAGGGGCCGCCACGCCGCGGGGTGCTCACGCGGGGTTGTTCGCGCAGACCTTCTTCCTGACGCTGACCAATCCCGCGACCATCGTCGCGTTCGCTGCGATCTTCGCGGGGCTCGGGCTGGCCGCCAACGGCAACCCGGCGCGCGCGGGCGCGCTGGTGGCGGGCACCTTTGCGGGCTCACTGGCGTGGTGGCTGACCCTGAGCGGCGTCCTCGGCGCGGCGCGGACAAAAACAACCCCGGCGGTCCTCACTTGGATCAACCGGGGTGCCGGTCTTTTACTGGTGGTATTCGCTGCGATCCTGGTAGTGCGCCTCATGTAAAAGAAGCGCTCACCGGCGCCGGCCTTGGCAATTGCGGGAAACCATCTACCCTATAAGATATCTCGGAGCCGTCGGCGCCGGGCCGCCGGCACAGTCGGAACCGCTTGATGAACACCAATACAGCACCGCCTGATTACCGCTATTGGAGGGACTATCACCGGTCGCCCTTCCTGGCGATCGAGAAGCGCCAACTCGTCAATCAAAAGACCAAGATCTTCACCATGGGCAGCTGCTTCGCCATGGAGGTTCGACGCGCTCTGGTCGAGAAAAATTTCGACGTTTACCCGAAATATCGTGACCTGCGATTCGACCGTGCCACGCAGATCTTCGATATGCTGCCGGAGCGGGATTCCATTGCGCACTACGACACATTCAGCATCCGCCAGGAGTTCGAAGCGGCCTTCGGCGTCTTCGGTGATCGCGCGGCCGGGTTCTGCACGCTCGAAGGGCAACTCGCCAATCAGCACCTCAACGCGCCCGTCGTTTACCAAGACCCGTACCGGAAGCTGAACTATGCCGCGACGGTTCCGCTGCTGACCGACTTGGCCGCCGAGATCGACCGGATGTTCTACGAAGGTATCGCGAACTCCGATGTATTCGTGATCACCCTCGGGCTGACCGAGGTCTGGCAGCACAACCGTACCGGACGCTATTTCTGCCGCCCGCCGGGAGCGGGCTATGGCGGAGGCAAGGGCGAAGCCACTTTTCGCCAAAGCACTTTCGCCGAAAATTACGAGAATGTGAGTGCGACGCTGGATCTGCTGCTCAAACACTTTCCCGACAAGCAGGTCGTGTTATCCGTGTCGCCGGTTCCGCTCGAACGCACATTTGCCAGGACCGACATCGGCACCGCGAATCTGGAGAGCAAGAGCATCCTGCGCGCGGTTGCGGGTCAAATTGCCCGCGAGTACGAGAAAAACGTGCTGTACTTACCATCCTACGAGATGGCGACGATCATGCCGGGCCCTGCCTTCGCGCCCGACGGCCGCCACGTCCTGCCGGAGTTCGCCGACAACGTCATCAATACGTTCTTGAGGTTCTGTGCGAAGCCGCTGTAGGCCGCGCGAACTCAGCCGGCGAGAGCCTTCACGCCCGGCAGCTCCTTGCCTTCCATCCACTCGAGGAAGGCACCGCCGGCGGTAGAAACGTATGTGAGCTTATCCGCGACACCGGCGGCGTTGAGCGCCGCCACCGTGTCGCCGCCGCCCGCCACCGCGATCAGCTTCCCGGCGCCGGTGAGTTCCGCCGCCTTGTGGGCAATCGCCATGGTCGCCGTGTCGAACGGCTTGATCTCGAACGCGCCGAGCGGGCCGTTCCACAGCAGCGTCTTGCAGGCCGCGAGCTTGGTCTCCAGCGCCTTCACGCTGGCGGGGCCGATGTCGAGGATCATGCGGTCGGCGGGGACAGCCTTGATGTCGCAGACCGCGGATTCAGCGCCGGCCTTGAAGGCATCGGCCACCACCGCGTCGACCGGCAGCAGGATCTCGCAACCCTTGGCCTGGGCGCTCGTGAGGATTTCGCGCGCGGTATCGGCAAGATCGCGTTCACACAGCGACTTGCCGACGTCGATGCCCTGGGCGTTCAAGAAGGTATTGGCCATGCCGCCGCCAATCACCAACACATCGACCTTGCCCGTCAGATGGTTGAGTACGTCGAGCTTGGTGGAGATCTTGGCGCCGCCGACGATCGCCATCACCGGCTTCTTGGGCTGCTCCAGCGCCGCGGTCAGCGCTTCCAATTCGGCCTGCATCTGCAATCCGGCGTAGGCCGGAAGTACATGCGCGAGGCCTTCGGTCGAGGCATGGGCGCGGTGGGCCGCCGAGAAGGCGTCGTTGACGTAGATGTCGCCGAGCGCCGCGAGTTCCTTCACCAGCGCGGGGTCGTTGGCTTCCTCGCCGGCGTGATAACGCAGGTTTTCCAGGAGCGCCACTTGGCCAGGCTTCAGTGCGTCCACGACCTTTTTCGCGGCCGCGCCGATGCAGTCGTCGGCAAAGGCGACGTCCTGGCCCAGCAGCTTGCCGAGCACGGGCGCCAGCGGCGCCAGCGACATCGACGGCACGCGCTTGCCCTTGGGGCGGTCGAAATGCGAGAGCACCACGACCTTGGCACCCTTGGCGGTGAGCGCCGTGATGGACGGGACCAGGCGTTCGATGCGCGTGGCGTCGGTCACCCGCCCATCCTTCATCGGCACATTGAGGTCGGCGCGGACCAGGACGCGCTTTCCGGCGACGTCGGCCTGAGCGAGGCTCTTGAACGCGGGCATGACGCTTCAGAGCATCTTGGCCATATGCGCCATGGTATCGAGCATGCGGTTCGAGAAACCCCACTCGTTGTCGTACCAGGCCAACACGCGGATGAAGTTGCCGGGCATTACCTTGGTCTGGGTCGCGTCGAAGGTGCTGGAGGCCGGGTTGTGGTTGAAGTCGATCGACACCAGCGGCTGGGTGTTCACGTCGAGCACGCCCTTGAGCTGGCCCTTGAAGGTCTTGCCGACGGCGGCGTCCTGCATCGCCTGGTTGATCTCGGCCTCGGTCGCAGCCTTCGCCAGCACGCACTTCAGGTCCACCACCGAAACGTTGGGCGTCGGCACGCGGATCGAGGTGCCGTCCAGCTTACCCTTCAGCTCCGGCAGCACTTCACCGACCGCTTTCGCAGCGCCGGTGGAGGTCGGGATCATTGACAGCGCGGCGGCACGGGCGCGGCGCAGATCCTTGTGCAAGGTGTCCACGGTCGGCTGGTCGCCGGTGTAGGCGTGGATCGTGGTCATGTAGCCCTGCTGGATACCGAAGGTGCTGTGAAGCACATAGGCGACGGGCGCCAGGCAGTTGGTGGTGCAGGAGGCGTTGCTGACCACGACATGGTCCTTGGTCAGCTTGTCGTGGTTGACGCCATAAACGACCGTAAGATCGGCGCCGGCCGACGGAGCCGAGACCAGCACGCGCTTGGCGCCCGCGGCCAGGTGGACTTTCGCCTTTTCCTTATCGGTGAAGATGCCGGTGCATTCGGCGACGATATCGATGCCGAGATCCTTCCACGGCAGCTTGGAGGGGTCTTTCTCCTTGAGCACCTTCACCTTGTGGCCATCGACCGACATCTCGTCGCCCGAGACCGTGACCTCGGCGTTGAGGCGGCCGTGGACCGAGTCAAACTTCAGCAGATGCGCATTGGATTCCGCCGGGCCTAGGTCGTTGATCGCGACGAATTCCACGTCGGAGCGTTTAGCCTCCATGGCGGCGCGGAACACATTGCGGCCGATGCGGCCAAAACCATTGAGGGCAACGCGGATAGCCATGTGCACCTTCTCTTTCCTGTTGGCGGCGCCCTTAAGAGACACAGATGTGGGACGGGGCGCGGAGGGAGTGAAATATGAGGCCGGAAATACAATAAAGCACCGCCGATTCCAAGCGTGTCGGGGCCCACAGGCGGACGGTCCGCAATCAAAAATAGCTGCGCGTAGCGCAGAACCGCTATGTTGGAACCGCATGAACGCGCGCTCTCCCCGGATTGGGCCCCAGGACCGATGGATCATCTGAATTTCAAGGCCGCCGAGATCGGCGCCACCCTCTCGGACGACCGGTTCCGCGCCCTCAAGGACCGACTCCGGCTGGACCTGATCGCGGTTCAGCAAAAGGCCCGGAGCCTGGCGCGGTTCCCCATCGTCATCGTACTGGCGGGGGTGCGCGGGGCCGGTGTGATCGATACCCTGAACCTGCTCAACACCTGGATGGACCCGCGCTGGATCGAGAGCCACGCCTTCGACGGCCCCACGCCCGAGGAGCAAGGACGGCCGCCGCTATGGCGCTACTGGCGCACCCTGCCCGCCAACGGAACCATCGGCCTCTATCTCAGCGCCTGGCACAGCCAAGCCATCGCCGCCGGCGCGCGCCGGAACGGGGCGGCGGACTTCAAGGCGCATATCAGGCGCATCCGCGCCTTCGAACGCACCCTTACCGATACCGGCGCCCTGGTGCTCAAGTTCTGGCTGCATGTGGACGAGGCCATCCACAAGGCCGCCACCGGCGCCCACAAGATCGATCCCGTGTTCGGCTTCCGCACCAGCGACGCCGCCCTGCCGCCGCAGCCGCCCTACAAGGCGATGGTGAAAACCGCAGCCGAGCTTCTGGCCGCCACGCATACGGACGCGGCCCCCTGGCATGTGGTCGAAGGGACCGACGACAATTTCCGGCGCGCAAGCGTGCTTTCCATCCTCAAGGACGCGCTCACCGCCCACACCGCGGCGTGGGAAGCGCGCGGCAAGAAGGACGACATCCCCGGCGCCCTGCCGCCGGAATTGCCGGAGGCCAAACGCCTTCCACCCCTCGAAAAGCTGCGCATGCCGCGGCTGTCCGGGGCGGCCTACTGCCGCGCCTTCCCCGAACAGCAGCACCGCGTTTATGCCGCGCAAAAAGCGGCGCATGCGGCCGGTATCCCGTGCGTGGCGGCATTCGAAGGCTGGGACGCCGCCGGCAAGGGTGGCGCGATCCGCCGCCTCACCTACAGCCTGAACGCCTTCAACTTCCATGTGGTGCCGATCGCGGCGCCCACCGACGAGGAGGCCGCGCATCATTACCTTTGGCGCTTCTGGCGCCAGTTGCCGCCGGCCGGCGGAGTCACCATCTTCGATCGCACCTGGTACGGACGGGTGCTGGTGGAGCGGATCGACAAATTCGCCCGCAAACCGGAGTGGAAACGCGCCTACGCCGAGATCAACGACTTCGAACGGTCGCTGGCCGACGCAGGCGTGGTGCTGCTCAAGTTCTGGATGCATGTCACCAAGAAGGAGCAGAAGCGCCGCCTCCTGGAACGCGAGGAAACCTCCTACAAGCAGTGGAAGCTGTCCGGCACCGACTGGCATGCCCACAAGCAGTATAGAGAATACCTGGAAGCCGCCGACGAGATGCGCGCGCGGTGCTCACGGGTGCCGTGGCATGTGATCCCCGGCGACGACAAACACTACGCCCGCATCAAGGTGCTGGAGACCGTCGCGAACGCCCTGGAAAAGGCCGTGGCGAAAAAGCGCTAGGCCGGCGCCTGGGTCTCGCGGGTGTTCCACCAGAAGCCGAAGACCGCGACCGCCAGCGCGACCGCCTGGGCGGCAAGCGTAAGCGCCGAAGGATAAACTCCGAAGGCTTCAAGGCGCGGGCCGTCGATGGCCATGGCCGGCAGCACGCCGGCCTCCTGCAGCGCGGCCACGCCCTTGCCGGCCAGCACCACCGAAAGGGCCGCGATCAACAGCGAGCTCCAGGCGAAGAACTGGCCGATCGGCAGGCGCTTGCTGGTGCGCAGCAGCACGAAGGCGATGACCGCGAGCACCGCGATCCCAGCCGCGAGACCGCCGACGATCGCCGCGCCGTCGCCGCGGGTCCACAGCGCGATATAGAACAGAATGGTTTCGAACACTTCGCGGTAGACCGTGATGAACGCCAGCGCGAACAGGAACCAGGCGGACCCCTTCGTCAACGCCGAGGACAGCTTTTCCTTGATATAGGCCTGCCAGCGCCCGGCGACGCTCTTGCCGTGCATCCACACGCCCACCGCCAGCAGCACCACGGCGGCGAATACCGACGACACGCCCTCGGTCAGTTCGCGCTGCGCGCCCTTAATATCGATGGCATAGGCCGCCACCGCCCAAGTGGCGACACCGGCCGCCAGCGCCAGTGTCCAGCCGGCGTGCACATAAGGCAGCACGTCGCGGCGCTCGACTTTGGCCAGGAAGCTGAGCATGGCAACGATCACCAACAGGGCCTCGACGCCTTCGCGCAGCAGGATGGTGAAGGCGCCAAGGAAAGTGGCGGTGCCGTCGTCGGCACCGGGCGCCAGCGCCGCGTCGACCTTGTCGAGCAGCCCGCGCAACACGTCGACCTGCGCGGCGACTTGCGCCGCGTCGGCGCGCGCGCCGATGCGTGTGCGCAGTTCGGCCATGGCGGTTTCCATCTGCGCCAGCAATGCAGCATCGCGCGCGCGCAATACCGCCTCGACCGGCTCGAAACCGTCGAGATAAGCCGACAGCGCGAGATTGCCGGCGCGGGCCGCGTCGCCGGCCCGATAGGCCTTCAGGCTCTCCGTCAATTGACTGCGGGTGAACGAAAGACCGCCACCGGCGCCGGCGGTCATGACGTCGGGGTGCGCGCGCAGGTATGCAAGCACCGCCGCCGCCTTGTCCGCGCCGATATCGACCGCGAGCGCCACTTCGGTGGCGCGCGTCAGCGCTTCCAGATTGGGGATGCGCGCGCGCAGGGACGCGTCATCCTTCCACAGCTTCTCGCCCGCGGCGCGTTGCGCGTCGGTGTAAGCGTATCCCCCGGCCCGGAACGCCACCGCCCAGCGGTCCTCTTCCGACAGGATGTCCTGGAAGCTGACCATGGGGGTATCGGCCACGCCCTGGCTGACGACTTCGTATAGCGAGTGCACGCTGCGCGCGGCGGCGCGCGCGTGATCGGTGAAGGCGATCGGCGGCGGATCGAGATCCTTGCCGGCCGGGCCGTCACCCATGCCGGTGACGCCGTGACAGGAGGCGCAGTTCTCGGCATAGACCGCGGCGCCGCGCGCGACATTGGGCGCGGTCGTCGGCGCCATCGGCACCGGGTACGCGGCGAGCAAACCATCGGCCAGTGCGTGCGCGAGGCGCGCGACATCGGCAATGGGTTGGTGCGCGGCGATGGCCACTTTCAGGTCTTCGCTGATCTTGATCAGCGCCGCCTGCTCCGCTTTCGCCGGCAGACCCACGACGCGCGCGCGCGCGGTTTCGGCGAATTCGTTCATTTCGGCGAATTCGGCTTCATTGATGACCCGGCCGTTCTCGACCGCACCGCCGTAATCCACCGCCAGATAATCGAGCAGTTTCCAGGTCTGCCGCACGGTCTGAACGGTATTGGGATCGTCCGCCGCGATCGCGGTGTTCATGAAGAGGCACAGCGCCGCGACGAGCAGGGCGCGCAGGGCATTCGGCTGGGAAAAAGCGGTCATGAAACACAAGTACTGCAATTGAGAATGGTTCGCAATACCCACATTATAAGACAAAAGTTTCAACATCTTATAACCTGCGCGAAGCTTACATCAGGGGACGGCACATGGCCGGATACTCGGGCAGATCACTCGCCGGCAAGCTGTCGCTGAAAGACGGACAGCGCGTGTGGTGGCAGAACATGCCCAAGGATGTGCGCGCCGCCATCGAAGCCGACGGCCTGACGCTGAAAGTTCTCAAGACACCGGCCGCGCCGCTCGACGCGGTTCACGTCTTCGTGCACGCGCGCGCCGCGTTGGAGACCGCGCTCACCCGGGCGCGCGCGGCCTTGGCGCCCGATGGCTTCATCTGGGTTTCGTGGCCAAAGCAGAGTTCAGGAGTCGCGACCGACGTGAGCGAAAACACGATCCGCGACGTGGCGCTGCCCACCGGCCTCGTGGACGTGAAGGTCTGCGCGGTTGACGAGATCTGGTCGGGCTTGAAGCTGATGATCCGCAAAGAACTCCGCGAAAAGTCAGCCCGCGAGCGCAACGCGGCGCGGCGTTGAAGCTCCGCGCCTCGCCAGTCTCATCGAGCGCCTGGTGCTAGCGCGCTTCCTTGCCGGCTTTCTTGGCCGCGTCCCGCAGGTCGCCAGGTGCAAATGGTGATGGCCAGGCGGCGGGGTGCCCGCCGATTTCTTCGACAACACTGGGTGGCACGGCCACCACCGGCCTGGAGGCAATCGCCGGTGTGTCATCGACCAACAACACGAGCGGTGCGCGCGGCGCTTGCGCCGGAACGTAACGCTCGGTGATCGACATTGGCGGCGCCAGGGACGTCGCAGGCTCGGAAACCGTCACGGATTCGGGTGGGTCGATCGCAATCATGTGCGCGCCGGCGGCGGATGGCATCAACGCGGCGAACACAACACAGAACCAGGAAAGATAACGGGACATGCCGGATCAACGGCAAGCGCACGGACAATGTTCCCGGGCGGCCCGGTGATCAAGATGCCGCCGCGCTGAAAATCCTTTCGCGCCTGGTTGTCATTGCGGATCGCCTATTGCCCTTTGCCCCGCAGGTCCAATGCGACCCCGGCCACGACGAAGCCATCGCGCCTTTTTCTTGTCAAAACCGCGTCATATCGCCGACGCGGCTGCGCAAGATGATTGTGGGATTCCCTTATTGGTGCCGGATGACGCCTATGGGACAGACTCTCAGGCGAAATCATGTCCAACATCGCCCCAACTAAGCCATAACGGCCGCTCATAGTGTCATTAACGCCGCTTATTAAGGCCTGTGGGCCTCGCTCTCGCAATCGGGACCGGACGACACTATGATCCGGCGCCGGTTTCGGGAGAGCGGAGGACTGAAGGCGGCAGGTCGTGGCGAAGTCGCGCCCATCCAGAGTATGTCTCGAACCGATAGAGGAAATGTCATGTTGTTCCAGGGAACTCTCCGCTCCACCTTGATCCCCACCGTGATGGCCGCCGCGCTGCTGCCTTCGGTTGCTTTCGCCGGTCCCTACGAGGACGGCGCCAAGGCTTTCGCGAAAAACGATTTCAAGACCGCCGAGAAGATGTGGCGCCCATTGGCCGAACAGGGCGACCCCAAGGCGGAGTTCAATCTCGGCTATCTGTATGCGTCCGGCTCCGGCGTGAAGCAGGACATGGAGGAAGCGCTGACCTGGTGGAAGAAGGCCGCCGACAAGAATTCCGCCGAAGCGCAATTGAACATCGGCAACGTTTATGCCGCCGGCCAGGGCGGGATCGGCAAAGACCCGGCGGAAGCGTCCAAGTGGTACCTGAAGGCCGCGCAGAACGGCGACGCCGAAGCCCAGACCAACCTCGGCGACTTCTACGCCAGCGGCACCGGCGTTGCCCGCAACCCGCGGGAAGCCGCGAAGTGGTACAAATCCGCCATGGCCAAGGGTTACTCCCAGGCTTTCATCGGCTACGGCGGTTTGTTCGAGCGCGGCGACGGCGTGCCCAAGGACGTGATCAAGGCGCATATGTACTTCAACGTCGCGGCCGCCACGTCGTCGGGCAAGGTCGCCGACACCGCCAGCGCGGAACGTGACCGCTTGACCAAGACCATGAAGCCCGACCAGGTCACCAAGGCGCGCGCCATGGCCCGGACCTGCATGTCGTCCAATTACGCCAAGTGCGACTAAGCGCTCTCCGCTGACGCGGCCGCGG
>JAIBCD010000221.1 GCA_019694335.1 Rhodospirillaceae bacterium
CGATCTGCGTCCCGGGACCGTTCGGGTCCTGGCAGCGTGGCGGCCCACAACCCACAACCCAGAACCCACAACCATCCCCGCCTTGCGCTAACCTTCCCGCCCCCGAAAACCCACGCAAACCCCGCATGACCGCCGTCCGCACCCGTTTCGCCCCCAGTCCCACCGGCTTCCTGCATGTCGGTGGCGCGCGCACTGCGCTGTTCAGCTACCTGGAGGCGCGCCGGCATGGCGGGCAGTTCATCCTGCGCGTGGAAGACACCGACCGCGAGCGCTCCACCGAGGCGGCGGTGCAGGCGATCATCGACGGCATGGCCTGGCTGGGACTGGAGCACGACGAGGGCCCGTTCTACCAGACCCAGCGTTTCGACCGTTACCGCGAGGTGGCGCACGAGTTGCTGGAGGCCGGCAAGGCCTATTACTGCTGGATGACCAAGGAAGAACTGGAGGCGATGCGCGCCGACCAGGAGGCCCGCGGGCTGAAGCCGCGCTACAACGGCTACTGGCGCGACCGCAAGGACACCCCGCCGGCCGGCGTCACCCCGGTGATCCGCTTCAAGAACCCGTTGCACGGCGAAGTGGTGGTCGACGACCGCGTGCGCGGCCGGGTGGTGTTCGACAATGCCGAACTCGACGACCTGATCATCTGGCGCTCGGACGATTCGCCGACCTACAACTTCGGCGTGGTGGTCGACGACGCCGACATGCGCATCACCGACGTGATCCGCGGCGACGACCACCTGAACAACACGCCACGCCAGATGAACATCTACGACGCGCTGGGCAAGCCGGTCCCGCGCTTCGCCCACCTGCCGATGATCCTGGGGCCCGACGGCGCCAAGCTCAGCAAGCGCCACGGCGCGGTCAATGTGCTCGGTTACCGCGAGGATGGTTTCCTGCCGCAGGCGTTGCTGAACTACCTGGTGCGCCTGGGCTGGTCCTACGGCGACCAGGAGATCTTCTCGATGGCCGAGATGATCAGCCTGTTCTCCGCTGACGACGTCAACCACTCGGCCAGCCGCTTCGATGTCGAGAAGCTGCGCTGGCTCAACCAGCACTACCTCAAGACCATGGACCCGGCCGCGGTGGCGCCGGAGCTGCGCTGGCACCTCGCGCGCGCCGGGCTGGACGCGGACACCGGCCCCAAGGCCGAGGACATCGTCATCGCGTTGCGCGAGCGCGTGCACACGCTCAACGAGATGGCCGACAAGGCGCGCGTCTGGTTCGGGCCGCTGCAGTCGTATGACGATGCCGCGGTGGCCAAGCACCTGACCGCCGCCGCGCGCGTGCCGCTGCAGGCCGCGCACGAAGCACTGGCCGCATTGCAGGGCTGGAGCGCGGCATCGGTGCACGACGCGCTAAACGCCGCCGCGCAGGGCCTCGGCGTCGGCCTCGGCAAGGTCGCCCAGCCGCTGCGCGTGGCGATCACCGGCACCCAGGTCAGCCCGTCGATCGACCACACCGTGTACCTCGCCGGCCAGGCCGAGGCGCTCAGGCGCATCGATGCGGCGCTGGGGAAATTGCCGGCGTGAGCTGGACGGGGGCATGCCAGCACGGCCAATCGCTCCGGGCGGGCCCAGCCGTGTCCTCTGAACACAGCCCCTTGCCGGTCACTCGCCAGGCCGAGGCCCACCGATGACCGCGCGCCGCCGCGGCACCGCGATCGATCCGGCGCACGCCGATGACCGCCTGGTGGTCGGCAGCCACCGGGTGTTCGGCTGGGTGATGGCCGTGGTGGCCGGGCTGGTGGCGTTGTGGGTCTGGCGCAAGGGCCATGGCTGGCTCTGGTGGCCGGCGGGTATCGCTATCGCCTTTGCGCTCGCGGCGGCCATCGCGCCCGCGCTGCTGGCACCGCTCAACCGCGCCTGGATGGCGTTCGGCCTGCTGCTCGGCCGCATCATCAGCCCACTCGTCATGGGCCTGATCTTCTTCGGCGTGGTCACGCCGATCGCCCTGCTCGCGCGCCTGCGCGGGGTCGATCCGATGCGTCGGCGCTTCGATCCAGGCGCGAAGACCTACTGGATCGAGCGCGACCCGCCGGGGCCGGATCCGGCGACCATGGAGCGGCAGTTCTAGGAAAACGGGAAAAAGGAAAGGGGAAAACGGAAAAGGGGAGAAGCGCGCAAGCTCGGGGCAGTGTCGTGATGGAATCTGCGCAGAGGTGCGGTCTTGCTCGGTCCCGCTCTTCCCTTTTCCCTTGTCCCTTTTCGCCTTCAACCGAAGGACCGTAGGGTGGAACCTTCGCCAACGGCGAAGATTCCACCACGGGAGTTCGCGGCGGAATCTGCACTCGGCGCGAGATTGCGGCGGAATCCGCCCATGCGGTCGGGTTCCGCCCTACGGAAAGCGCGCTTCGACTTCCGCCCGGCTCGGCATCGCCGGCGCGGTGCCGTGGCGCTCCACGCTGAACGCGGCCACGCGGTTGGCGCCCTCCCAAAGCCCGCGGCCGCAGCTCCTGGAGGGCGCCGCTTCCGCGGCGCCGCTCTTCCTTCGGCACTCCGCAGCCCACAGCGGCGCCCGGGACGGGCGCCCTCCCAAGGCCCGCGGCCCACAGCCTCAGGACCGTCGGGTGGAACCTTCGCCAACGGCGAAGATTGATCTAGCCCCGTTTCCGAAGACACTCAGCTCCAAAGGCTAGTGAACCACCGCATGCGTATTCTGCATCGCCTGCTGTGGCGTTCGGTAGCCGATGCTCGAGTGCAGTCGGCGGTTGTTGTAGAAGGACTCGATGTAGCGCGCGATGACGGTCTTGGCCTCGTCTCGCGTGGTAAACCGATGGCGG
>JAIBCD010000222.1 GCA_019694335.1 Rhodospirillaceae bacterium
ACGGTCTGGTGTCCGTCGGCCCGGAACCGGCAATGGCCAATTCAGGGCGCGGAAGTGTTGCCGACTTGGCTGAGGGAGAAAATGGCGGGAGCGACGGGACTCGAACCCGCGACCTTCGGCGTGACAGGCCGACGTTCTAACCAACTGAACTACGCCCCCGCGTGGAGCGGGAGACCACGGAACGGGTCTCCAAGAGAGCGGGCGTTGTATCAGGTGAGGATGCCGCCAGCAAGGGCCGCGAACTCCTTTCAGGTAAAAGGAAATTTGCCGGAGAAGCCGGCCCGGGGCCGGGGCGTGGCCTGATCCTTCGCGGCCATTGTGTTCATGCGACCTCCTTGTATAATTGATTTTGACTAAAAACTATATCCGGCAGCCAGAACCGGTCGCCGGATGCCTTTGGGGTTAAGGTCATTAGCGTTCCAGCGCGACAGATGCCGCACAGCGGCGTGCGGCGGGGCGGTACCGCCGGAAACGGTGCCGGGCGTCCGCTCGCCGATAAAGCGCGCCTGCTGGCGCTGGCCGAACAGGTCGGCGGCATGGGCCATTGGGCCTGGGAGGCCGGCTCGGGCGCGGTCGCTTTGTCGGCCGAGGCCGTGCGTATTTTCCAGGCCGGGTCGTTGCCCGACGGTTTCGATGACTGGCTTGCCCTGTTCCATCCCGACGATCGCGCGCCGATGCGCGAGAGGTTTGCCCAAGCGGCGCGCGAACGTCACGGCTTCGAATGCGAGGTGCGCAGCGGCGCCGGCCGTACGCTGATCCTCAAGGCTCAGCCGGAATGCGACGGCGCCCGGCGCTGCATCGCGGTCTATGGCGTGGTCTCGGACGTCACGGAGGCGTTCGCGGCCGTGCGCGACCTGCACGACCGCACCGAGATGCTGGATCTTGCCGCCACGATGGCCACGCTCGGCCATGCGGTGTGGACGCGGGACGGTGCGTCGTCATGCTCTGGCGAGATGGCGCGCTTTCACGGGCTCTCGCCCGGGGAGTTCTGCGCGCGCTACCCGCGGCCCGACGACCGCACTGGTGTGGTCGCCGTCACCGATCAGGAACGTTATCGCAAGGTGGTGACCGCCGCGTTCGAGCAAGGCCAGCCTTACGAGATCCAATACGTGCTGGCGGGTGCGCGCGACATCCGTGAGATCGGACGACCGATCCTGGAAAACGGCGCCTATGTCCGCTACCTGGTCGCCGTTCAGGATGTGAGCGAACAGGCCAGGGCCACCCGCGCGCTGGCGGAGTTGAATCGCCAGAAAGACCGGTTGTTCTCGATCATCGCCCATGACCTGCGCAATCCGTTCAACAGCGTGCTTGGCTACGCCGACCTGCTGGCGGCCAAGGCGCGCGAGCTGTCGCCCGGCAAGGTGGCTGCCTATGCCCACATGGTGCGCGAGTCCGCGGGTAGCGTGCATGGGTTGATCGAGAATCTGCTGGCCTGGGGCGCGTACCAGATCCGCGACGGCGCTTTCAAATCAGAGGTTTTCGATCTCGGCGCGGCAGCCTCCGAGGGGTTGGCGCCGCTCATGCACATGGCCGAGGCCAAAAGCGTCACGATTCATAACGGCATCGGCCGGTTCGAGGTTTATGGCGACGAGGCGCTGGTGCGGATCGTTTTCCGCAACCTGGTGTCCAATGCCATCAAATTCTCGCCCCATGGCGGCGTCGTGCATGTCGCCGCGGCTGAGTCCGAGGATGCCGGGATGCTGCGTGTAACGGTGCGTGACGAAGGTGTGGGCATTTCCGCCGCCGCCGCCGCCGCGCTATTCGACCTCGATAACACCGTTTCCGCGCCGGGCACGCGCGGCGAGAAAGGGACGGGGCTTGGCCTATATCTCTGCCGTGATATCGTCGCCGGCCACGGGGGCGTGATCTCGGTGGACTCGGCGCCCGGCGCCGGCGCCGCTTTCTGGTTCACGCTCCCCTCCGCCTGACCAGCCGCTCGCTTTCCGTACGCCCAGATTTTTATCGCTTGTCACAAGAAACACCGCAGCCGCCCCTGTTCTGGGAGGACGAGACCGCCAGCAGCGGCCGCTGGTGGTTCGCGCGCGCCCGCGAGACCGTTCCGGAAGGGCACATCGATTATTTCATCGCCGAGGACGACCTGACCGCCGCGTTCGTCGCGGTGGCGCTACTGCCCAGCGCCCGCAACTATACCGTGATCGGTGTGGCGCCATTCGGCACGGGCGCGTCGGGGTCGGCGATCATGGCCGCAAAGACCGCGGTCACAGCCTGGCGGGGCGGTGACCGTAAACGCTGGGCGATCTATCGCTGGCGGTTCGCCAGGTTCGCGCGGCTGATCGAACGCGACTTGCCGCTGGCCCTCGCGGGCTTCGTTGCCGGTGTGGTGCTGGGGCTGGTGATGGCGTTCATCGCCTCGTCGTCGCAACTGGGCGGAAGTGCCCTGGTGATCGCGGGCGCGATCATCGGCGCCTGCGCCGGGCCGGCCCTCAAGGTGCTGGTGAACCGCGATTTCGAATCGCCGCACCCCCGGCCTTGGGCACGGTTCGCGGTGGCGACGGTGTCGGCCGTGGCGGGCGCGATCGCAGCCGCGGCTGTGACGCTCACGATCTACTGGAGCTAGCCGGCTTTGCGGATGGGCCCGCGCGCGAAGGCGCGCAAAATATCAGGCGCCCGGGACTCTAGCCGGCTTTGCGGATGGGCCCGCGCGAAGGCGCGCAAAATATCAGGCGCCCGGGACTCTAGCCGGCTTTTCGGACGGGATCATAGTTGAGGTTGGGCGCGAGCCAGCGCTCCATG
>JAIBCD010000223.1 GCA_019694335.1 Rhodospirillaceae bacterium
CACTGCCGCCGCAGCCGCCTTGCGCGCCCGCGCCGGTGAGATCAAGACCGCCAACGCCGTCGACATGAAGGCGGGGCACGAGAAGACCCTCACGCCCGCGCTGCTCGACCGCCTGGCCCTGGACGACGAGCGCATCGAAGCCATGGCCAAGGGCCTGGAGGAAATCGCGGCGCTGCCCGACCCCGTCGGCCAGGTGATGGCCGCCTGGACGCGGCCCAACGGCCTCAAGATCGAGCGCGTGCGCACGCCGCTCGGCGTGATCGGCATCATCTATGAATCGCGCCCCAACGTGACCGCGGATGCCGCCGCTTTATGCCTCAAGGCCGGCAACGCCTGTATCCTGCGCGGCGGCTCCGAGAGCTTCCATTCGTCGCAGGCGATCATGGCCTGCCTGCTGGAAGGCCTGAAGGCGGCGGGGATCGCGCCCGGTGCGCTTCAGATGGTACCCACATCCGACCGCGCCGCCGTCGGCGAGATGTTGACCATGACCAAGTACATCGACGTGATCGTTCCGCGCGGCGGCCAATCGCTGGTGGACCGGGTGATGCGCGAATCCCGCGTGCCCACGTTCCAGCACCTGATCGGCCTGTGCCACACCTATATCCATGCCGCCGCCGATGCGGCAAAGGCGCGCAAAATCGTGCTGAACGCCAAGATGCGGCGTACCGGCATCTGCGGCGCGACCGAAACGCTGCTGGTGGACGAGGCCGTGGCGGCGACCATGTTGCCGCCGATCCTGGACGATCTCGCCAAGGCCGGTTGCGAGTTGCGCGGCGATGCCGCCACGCAAAAACTCGATGCGCGCGTGAAGCCCGCGACGGCCGAGGACTGGAACTGCGAATATCTCGACGCCATCCTGGCCGTCCGCGTCGTGAAGAACCTGGACGCTGCCATCGACCACATCATCACCCACGGTTCGTCCCACACCGAGGCGATTATCACCGAGGATGATGCCGCTGCCGCGCAATTCATGAACGCGCTCGACAGCGCCATCCTGATGCACAATGCCTCGACCCAATTCGCCGACGGCGGGGAATTCGGCATGGGCGCCGAGATCGGCATCGCCACCGGCAAGCTGCATGCGCGCGGCCCGGTCGGCGTCGAACAACTCACCACTTTCAAATACAAGGTGCGCGGTGACGGCCAGATCCGGCCGTAACCTCTCCCTGCTGCCGCCGGTTCCCGGGCGGGCGCGCATCGGCCTTCTGGGGGGGTCTTTCAACCCCGCCCATGCCGGCCATCTGCACCTCACGCGCGAGGCTTTGCGTACGTTGCGCCTGGACCAGGTGTGGTGGCTGGTAAGCCCCCAAAACCCGCTCAAGGCCTCCGCCGGCATGGCCGCTTTCGCCGGCCGGCTCAGGGGCGCCGCCGAAGCCATTGACCGCGCCGGACTCACGGGCCGGGTGACCGCCACCGATATCGAGTCCCGGCTCGGCGTCACCCATACGGCACGCACCCTCAAACTGCTGCGCCGGCGCTATCCGCGGCTCGCTTTTGTGTGGCTGATGGGCGCGGACAACCTTGCGCAGATTTCCCGCTGGTGGCGCTGGACCGGCATATTCAAGGCCGTGCGCGTTGCGGTTTTCGACCGCAGTCCGTATTCTTACAAGGCACTGGCGAGCCGCGCGGCGGCGCGTTTTGCCGGCGCCCGTGTGGGCGCGAAGACCTTGTGGCGGCGCGCGCTTCCTGCCTGGACCTATGTGGCCATGCGGCGGCATCCGGCTTCGGCCTCGGCGATCCGGGCCGCGACATCGAGAAAACTTTAGGAGACGACCATCCCCAATCCCCTCACGCTCGACAAGCTCGTCGACACCGTCCTCGCCTCGCTCGACGACGACAAGGCCCAGGACATCCTCACCATCGATCTTACCGGCAAGACCAGCATCGCCGACCGCATGATCATCGCGTCGGGCACGTCGGCGCGCGCAGTCTCGGCCATGGCGGAGCACCTGATCACCAAGCTCAAGGGCTTGGGGATCAAACCGGGCAGCGAGGGCGAGAAGCACGGCGACTGGGTGGTGATCGATGCGGGCGACGTGGTCGTGCATCTGTTCCGCCCCGAAGTACGCCTGTTCTACAACCTGGAGCGCATCTGGTCCGCGCCTTCGGGGCCTGCGAAGAAGACGTCCAAGCGCGCGTGAGCGCGTCCCGCGCCAATATGAACATCGTCATCGCCGCCATCGGCAAAGCGCGGTCCGGCCCCGAGCAGGCGTTGTTCGACACCTACGCCGGCCGGCTGCCCTGGAAAATCGACGTCAAGGAACTCGAGATCAAGAAGGAGCTGGCCGCGGATGTGCGCCGCGCGCGCGAGGGCGAGCTTTTGCTGGGCGCGATCCCGGACGGCGCGCGGGTGATTGCGCTCGACGAACGCGGCAAGAACGAGGGTAGCGCCGCTTTTGCCGCGCGCCTCGGCCGCTGGCGCGACGATGGCGTGCGTGCGGTCGCCTTCGTGATCGGCGGCGCCGACGGATTGGATGAACCGGTGCGCAAACGCGCCGATCTCGTGCTTTCGCTGGGTGCGATGACCTGGCCGCATCTCCTGGTGCGCGGGCTGCTGGCCGAACAGCTTTACCGCGCGCATAGCATTTTAAGCGGCCATCCCTATCACCGCGCATGATCGCGAAACCCCTCGACCCGCTGACTTATACGGAAACCCCGCTGCACCGCGCGGGCTTGTTGCGGCCCGACGCGGCGGCGATACAAGCGCTGCTCACCGGCGGCACGGCGCGCATCGTACC
>JAIBCD010000224.1 GCA_019694335.1 Rhodospirillaceae bacterium
TCGCCGACACCGCCGTGAGCGTAAGCAACCACCGGCCGGCCCAGGCTCAAGGCTTCCAGCACCGTGCGGCCGAAAGATTCCGGTTTGGCCGACAACGACAGCACCAGGGTCGATACCGCATAAATGTCGCGCATGTCGGCGCGATGGCCGGTAAACAGCACGATGCCGGCCAAGCCACGCGATCGGACGTTTTCCCGCAAGGCATCGGCGTAAGCTTGGCGGCGCGGCTCAGGGCCGCCGACGATCAGTCCATGGACCGGCCGCCCGGCCGCCCGTAATCGGGCGATCAGCTCGATGAATTCCCCGTGACCCTTGAGCCGACTCAACCGTCCCGGTAGCGTCAAGATCGGCACATCGCGCAATTGCGGATAGTGCCGATACCAGTCAGCCAGCCAGTCGGGCGCGGGCTGGTAACCGTAGGGGAAATCCACCGGGTCCACCCCGCGCTGGATGACCTGGATGCGCTCGGTCGGCAGTTCGGGATAATGGCGTCGCAGATAGGCGCGCACGGTGTCGGACACGGCGATTACGCGTTCGCCTCGGGTCATGATGGCGCTGTAACGGGAAACCGAATACAGTCCATGCACGGTGGTGACAAAACGTGGCCGAGACGCCGGGTCCATCCGCCGCCAGGCCAGCCAAGCGATCCAGGCCGGCAAGCGCGAGCGGGCGTGCAGAATGTCGATGCCCTGTTCGGCCAGCCAGCGCCGCAACGGCCGGACCCAGCGCGGCACCAGCGCTGACTTGGCGCCCAACGGCCAAGCCAGATGTTCGCTGCCTTCTTGCAGCAGTTCCGGCACCAACCGCCCACCGGCGGAAATCACCACCGAGCGATGGCCGCGTCGGACCAGTTCCTCCGCGATCTCCAGTGTACCGCGTTCCACGCCGCCGCCGTTCAGTGCCGGCAGCAACTGCACCACACTCAGGCGAACCATCGCTCGACGATCCAGCGGGCGCAGCGCTCCGCTTCGTTGAAGGTTTGAGGTGACCGCTTAAGGCACGGCTGACGTTGCCAGTCGGCGAAAGGCGTGACCCAGTCCGTGCCAGCCAACTTATCCAGTCCCCAGCTAATACGGCTGGATCGCTTACGCGGTACTTCCAGCACCCCCACCGCCGCGCCGGCGGTCAAGGCCTCGTAGACCATGGATACGCTGTCGGCACTGACCCAGACCTGCCCTGCCCGCGCCAGTTGCGCCGGTAGCCAATCTGGGCCGGTCGCCGCGACCGGAACCACCGTCAGCCGGGTGTCCGCCGGATCGTGACCGGCGGCTAAAAAAGAGGCCGGCGTGCGGCGCGAGGTGGTCAACGTCCAACACATCGCTGGATCGACGGCCAGCACGGCGGCGATCTGGGCTCGCAATCCGGCGTCGTCCCAACCGAAATGCGCGGACGGTCCGCCAATGAGCAGCAGGCCCTGCCGGGGGTCTAGGTTGGAGGAGGGTTGGACGCGGTTCAGCGCTCCGCGCGTGGCCAACACGTTCGCGCGGACCGGCGGCGTGTCGTGCTCGGGGATCAGACACAGATCGAACAAAGCCAGCGGCAGACTGGGCCGCATCAGCACCACCGCCCGCGCGCGCCGTCGCCGACGGGCGGCCAACAACGAGAGATGGGTACCGTGACCGGCGCCCACCAGCAAATCCGGCGCCGGCAAGTCCGGCCATGCGGTTAGGCGGCCGCCTGCCAGGGCGAGCAGCGCCGCGATAGGGGATAGGCGTTGCGGCGTGACGATTTCGACCGGCCGCAACCGGGCCAGAGCTTCCGTCAATCCCCTGCTCTGATTGTCGTGCCCGGCCTTGCCGTCGCTGAACCGCCAGACGACCAGTGGGCGCACCGGCGATTCCACCCGCCGCCGGACAGCGGATCAATCCACCAGCACGAAATCCGCGCCGCAGTACGGGCACTTGGCTTTACCGGTGGCTTCGAGCGGTAGATAGACCTTTGGGTGGGAATTCCACAGCGTCATTTCCGGTAGTGGGCAGGATACCGGCAAATCGGCTCGGCTGACCTCATAGGTCTTCTGAGCATTGGGCATGGCCTTGGCGAAAGCGGCGGCGGGAGCGGCAGCCATGGCATTGATCTCCTGAGATTTTGTTTATAAAAGATTGTCTTAAAAGGGCCTTCGATCGTGGCAATAGATCGCTCAAACCAGCGTCAGCCAGTCGGGAAATTCATCGCGGCGGCCTTGTACCTGATCGAAGTACATTTCCTGCAGGCGTTGGGTGATCGGACCGCGGCGGCCGTTGCCGATGACGCGGCCGTCCACTTCGCGGATCGGCGTCACCTCGGCGGCGGTGCCGGTGAAGAAGGCCTCATCGGCGATATACACCTCGTCACGGGTAATGCGCTTTTCCCGGACCGAAATCCCGAGGTCGGCGGCGAAACGGATGATGGTGTCGCGAGTGATACCTTCCAGCGCCGCCGTCAGATCAGGGGTATAGAGCAAACCGTCGCGGACGATGAAAACGTTCTCGCCGCTCCCTTCCGCCACGTAGCCCTCGGTATCCAGCAACAGCGCCTCGTCGTAGCCGTCACGCAGGGCTTCGGACAGCGCCAACATCGAATTCATGTAATTGCCGTTGGCCTTGGCCTTGCACATGGCGATGTTGACGTGATGCCGGCTGAACGACGAGGTGCGGATACGGATGCCGCGTTCCAGGTTTTCCGCGCCCAAATAGGCGCCCCATTCCCAGGCGGCGACGATGGTGTGAACCTTGAGATTGTCGGCGCGCAGCCCCA
>JAIBCD010000088.1 GCA_019694335.1 Rhodospirillaceae bacterium
AACAGACTCAGGTCGCGGTCGCCACGCCGCCGCCCGTTGCGCCTTCAACCTCCGCGCCGGCGCCGGGGCAGCCGCGTTCGCTGCTGACGCCGCCGCCGGCTCCTTCAACTTCCGCGTCCGCGACCCCGCCCCCCGCTGCCGCCGCGCCGGCAGCAGCCGCGCCCGCGAAAACCGAGGAAGCAAAACCCGCCGAGCCGCTCAAGGAAACCCCAAAGGAAACAAGCGTCGCGGTCGCGACACCGCCGGCGCGGACTCCGGGTGAGCCGGAATCGCTGACCATTTCCTTCAAGGTCGGCGGCGCCGACGTGCCCGCGGATGCCACGGCCGGCTTGAAGGCTCTGGCCGCGAAGCTCGCCAAAGACCCGACCACGCGGCTGCAGTTGATCGCCTATGCCTCGGACCCTGAAAAAAGCATCAGCCGTTCGCGGCGCCTGTCGCTCGAGCGCGCCGTCAACGTGCGCAAGGTGATGCTGGCGGCCGGGATCGAATCCACGCGCATCGATATCCGCGCGCTGGGCGAACAATCCGGCAGCGGCGCCCCGGATCGCGTCGACGCCATCACCGTGAAGCGCTGACACGCGGCTGTTACATTCCCTGCCCTAACCACGCCTCATTGGATGGGCAAAAACACGATCTCGGTCGCATGTCGCGCGCTGGCGTGCGCTATCATAAAACCCGGCCTTCGGCCTGAAATGCTTCAATGATGGATAGCCGCACTTACCTCACGCGCATGACCGTGTTTCTGGTGGCGCTCGGCGTCGGCATGGCCTTGGTCGGAACCACCCTGCTGCCGATCTTCCTGGTCAATCCGGTGCTGAACGGCGTGATCTTCGTCGCCATCGTTTTTGGCGTCGTACTCAATTTCCGCCAGGTGATCCAACTCGGTCCCGAGGCGCGTTGGCTGGAACGCTTCCACGCCGGGCCGCAGGATGGGCCCTCCGGCGAAACGGTGTTCACCGACCTGCGGGCGACATCCGATCTCCCGGGCGAGATGACCGCGGAGGCGCCGCCCGAGAACATCCGGCTGCTCTCGCCCATGGCCCGCATGCTGGAAGGCAAGCGCAAAGGCCGCCTCACCCTGAGCGCGCAGGCCATGCGCACCTTGCTCGACGGCATTGCCGCGCGCCTGGAGGAAAGCCGTGACCTGTCGCGCTATATGACCGGGCTGTGCATTTTCCTGGGCCTGCTCGGTACTTTCTGGGGCCTGCTCGGCACCGTCAGTTCGATCGGCGACGTCATCCGCACCCTTTCGGTCGGCGGCGAGGACATCACGGCGGTGTTCACGCGGCTCAAGGCCGGGCTCGAAGCGCCGCTCAAGGACATGGGCACCGCCTTCTCGTCCTCGCTGTTCGGCCTGGGCGGGTCGCTCGCGCTCGGCTTCCTCGATCTCCAGGCCGGCCAGGCCCAGAATGCGTTCTTCAACGAGCTGGAAGAGTGGTTGTCGGGCGTGACGCGCCTGTCGTCGGGCAGCGTCGGCGAGGGCGAGCACGGAGTGTCGGCGTATACCGAAGCGCTCCTGGAGCAGACCGGCGAGAGCCTGCAGGAACTCCAGAACATCATGAGCCGCACCGAGCAGAGCCGCTTGACCGGCAACGAGCAGCTCGCCGAGCTCAACCAGAAACTCTCCCTGTTCGCCGACCAGATGCGCGCCGAGCAGCAGATCATGCTGCGCATCGCCGAAGGCCAGCGCGACATCGCGCCTCTGATCCGCGGTGTCGGCGAACTCGCCAACGCCATCACTAGCGGCGGCATGCCCGGCGGCGGCGCGGCCATGGACGACGCCACCCGCGCCCATATCCGCAATATCGACGCCAGCCTCACGCGCCTGGTGTCGGCGCTCGCCGCCAACCGCGACGACACGGTGCGCGAGATCCGGAACGAGATCAAACTGCTCGCCAAGACCATTGCCTCCACCGCGCCGCGCGCGCCGGGAGATCCTTACTAAATGGCAGCCCCGCTATGGTAGCCATGGCCCGCCGCGCCAAGCGTACGGTCGATATCTGGCCGGGCTGGGTGGATGCGCTCTCGACCCTGCTGATCATCATCATCTTCATCCTGCTGGTGTTCGTGCTGGCCCAGTTCTATCTGGGCCAGGCGCTGTCCAACCGCGAGCAGGCGCTGGTGCAGCTCAACGGCCAGCTCGCGCAGCTGGGCGATATGCTCAATGTCGAGCGCAAGGCGCGCGCAGAACTTGAGCTGACCGTGGGCCGCCTCACCACCGACCTGGAAACCGCCAACGGTCAGGTTGGCCTGCTCACCACGCAGCTCGCGGAGAAGACCGGCGAAGCTACGCGCCTCAACGACGCCTTGATCGCCGCCACCGCCCAGGCGGCGAAGGACAAAGAGGCGATCGCGAAACAGGTGCAGGAACTGGCTCTGCTCCAGAACAACGTGAAGGCGCTGGAAGCGCTCAAGGCGAGTTTGGAACGCCAGGTCGCCGACCTCGGCGCCCGCGCCACCAAGAGCGAAAGCGCCATCGCCAAGGAACGCGCGCTGACGGTGGAAGCCCAGGCGCAGGCCGCGCTGATGAGTCAGCAGCTCCAGGACATGCAGGCGGAATTGCAGCGTCTGTCGCAGGCGCTCGACGCTTCCGACAAGCTCACCGCCGAGCAGAAGGCGCAGATCTCCGACCTGGGCCGGCGCATGAACCGCGCGCTCGCCGGCAAGGTGCAGGAGTTGCAGCGCTACCGCTCGGAGTTCTTCGGGCGTTTGCGCGACATCCTCGGCACCCGCCCCGGCATCACCGTGGTCGGCGACCGCTTCGTATTCCAGTCGGAAGTGCTGTTCGCCTCGGGCTCGGCCGAACTTGGCCTCGATGGCCAGCAGCAGATGAACCAGCTCGCCCGCACCCTGATCGACGTCTCGAAAACCATCCCCTCGGACATCAACTGGATCCTCCGGGTCGACGGCCACACCGACAACCAACCGATCGCCACGGCGACCTTCCGGTCCAATTGGGAGCTTTCCACCGCCCGCGCGATCGCGGTGGTGAAGTATCTGATCGGCCAGGGAATTCCGGCGGAACGGCTGGCGGCGGCCGGGTTTGGCGAGTTCCAGCCCCTGGATACCGGCACGGATGCCGCCGCGCGGTCCAAAAACCGGCGGATCGAGCTTAAATTCGACCAAAGATGAGCTTTCCCGCCTACTGAGCCTCTGCCGCCGGTTTCTTTAAGGTGCCGGCCTTCGGCCGGTGGGCGGATCGAGCTTAAATTCGGCCAGCGACAAGGTTGCGGGCGGACCGGGAACGCTATATAAGCCGCCCTTCAATTTCAAAAAGCGGCCCCCAAGGGGCTCAGAGGCGCAAATGAAGAAAGAAGGCCACCCGGATTATCACGAGATTACCGTGATCATGACCGACGGCAGCGAATTCAAGACCCGCAGCACTTACGGCAAGGCGGGCGACACCCTGCGCCTGGAAATCGACCCCAAGTCCCACCCGGCTTGGACCGGCGTGCACCGCCTGGTTGATTCGGGCGGTCAGCTGGCGAAATTCAATAAGCGCTTCAAGGGCTTCGGCGCCAAGAAGTAAAGTTTCCGGGCCTAACTGCCCGTTGAACGAAAAAGCCGCATCCTCCCGGATGCGGCTTTTTTTCATGCCCGATTTCCCCATGTTTTCAGGGGCTTCGGATGCTTAAATTTTCTTAATTTCGCAACCTTGTCCTCAGGAAGTGCGTAATAGGCCTATCGAGGCAGGGCGCGCGGAAGCGCGCGAGGCATTCTGGACCGAAATGGAGACCGGTTCGGCCGTCCGGAATGAGCGAAACAAAATCTTTGCGGCCGGCATTATCAGGTTGTTGCACATGTTGGGCGTCACACAATTCGAAGTCTACGCTTTGGCCCGGGGCCGCTGGACCCTGCACGCCCGCTATGCCGGGCAGGACCAGAAAGAGGCGTTGTGGGATGCACGCACCACCGAAGCCAGCACCGGCTTTCCCACCAAGATCGTCCGTGAGACATTCTTTCCCGAGCTCAACGATAGCGAACGGATAACCACATACATTAGCCCGAACGCCAAAAAGGCCGCTAAAGGCCAGCCGGCCGGGACCGCGCCGGCGTCACGGCCCGCACCCCAGGCGCGCGCGCGCCAAGCCACCACGCCGCCACGGCGCCTCTCGGCTGGCCAGATGATGCTGCGCATCGTGGTGGCCGCGGCCTTCAGCGTGCTGGCCGCCGCGGCGATGGCCGCGGTCATCAAATACGTGCTGGTGAGTTTCTCGAACATCGGCATCGCCATCTCGCCGGCGGCGGCGTCGATAATCATGACCTACGCGTGGGTCGTGATGTTTCTGCTGTTCTTCTTCTCGCTGTTTCGCTCGCGCCTGCCCTTCCACCGCCTGCTCGCCGATATGTGGCATGCCTCCGCCAAGCCGGCCGCGGCCGTTGCCGCCAAGGTCAAGCCGCGGAAGCTCAAATTAAAACCCAAGCACGATCGCGGCCCCACCTCGCCCGAGACCCTGCGCGAGTGGCAGAACCTGCGCATGCGCCGCGGCGATCCCGATATTTTCGCAACGCCCGCGGATATGGCGCCCGCGCTGCCGCTGGTGAACGACGCCGGCCAGGAGATCCCGCAGGCGGCGCACAAACCAGCCGCGAAGACACCGCAGGAAAAGCCCAAGACCGCGGAGAAATCCCCCGAAAAACCAGCGGAGAAATCTGACAAGGTCACGGCCGGAAAGTCCGCTCAAGATACGGCCGCGGAGGAAAAGGCTGTCCAGGAACGCATTGCCAAAGCCAAGGAAAAGGCGGCCCACGAGCAAGCTGCAGCCGACAAGGCCGCGCGCGACCAGGCGCCGCTGACCGAAAACGCAGCGCCGGTGGCCGCGCCGCCTGTACTCGAGGACGAAGACGATTTCGCGCACACCGTGCTTGCCCAGTTCATCACGGATGTCGTCAAACCCGCCGCTGCCGCGGCCATGCGTGACGATCCGGTGGCGCGCCGCGGCATCGCGCTGGTGATCGCCGGCGCCGTCGACGGCATCGCCGCGCGCCCGGAAACCATCGCGCCCGATACCCGTGCCCTGCTCGCCTGGGGCCTGGTGCGGACCGGCATGAACGAAACCGTGGCCGATTTGTTCATGCAAAGCCGCGACGCCTATGTCAGCCAGCCCGCCAACCAGAGTCTGGTCGCTGCCGGACAGGGGCTGATCACCGATATGATCCCCCTGCAATCGCCGAATTCCGCGCCGTTTGTCGCCGCGTTGTCGGCGGCCTTCGCCGCCTGGCGCACGCCGTTCGGCCAGCCGGGATTGCTGGTCGAACCGCCCGAGGCCTCCGGCATGGCCGAGGCGCGGCCGACGATGCTGGTCGATGTCTTCCTGCTCACCGAGATGCGCCCGCACGCACGCCGCGAAGACCCCGTTGAGGACGATGCCCGCATGACCGTCCACAACGCGTGCGTGCGTGCGGTGCTGGCTTCCGGCGGCGGCGCCGAGCTCAAGCACACCGGCAATGGCATTTTCGCCAGGTTTACCGACGCGGCGGCGGCGCTTGGGGTGGCCAAAGAGCTGCAGCATGAGTTGGGTTCGGCGATTGCGTTGGCGCTGATCGGCAATACCGACAGCGGCGAAGACCCGGTGCTCTCTCCCACCCTGTTTTTGCGGGCGGAGACGGCGATAAATGCGACGGGCGACGGCCAGGCCTCGGTCGAGGCGCAGGTCATCGGCCAAGACCAACGTATTGGGCAGCCGACCGATCTGGTGATCCTGGCGGCCCCGCCAGCCACAGGCGAGACCCCGGCCGGGTGAGGCCCTGAAGGCCCGGTGGGGGCTGAAGCAGTCCCCCTTTAGTCAATAATTTAGAAAAATATCAGCTAATGGAGGCTTCGCGGGTGTTAAGCAATGCACCCGCGGGACACACGGACCCGCCGGCGGACCGGCCAATAGGCATGGGGAGAAGCGCTCCGGCGCGCTCGGAGCGGAGCAGGTATGTCGTCTCGCGAAACTTTTGAAGTTTATTTCTTTCAGAACGGCCGCTGGCAGCTTCACATGAGCTTTGAAGCCAGCCAGCGCGAGCTCGCGATTCAGGAAGCCACCCAGATCGAAGCCAAGGGCGGCTACCCCGCCCGCGTCGTGCGCGAAACCGTCGATCCCCGGACCAATAAGATCGACGAAGCCGTTTCGTGGCAGAGCCCCAAGGCCAAAGCCATGCCCGACGCCGACAGCATGTTCGGCCAGGACAAGACCAAGCAGAAGCCCAAGACCAAATTGAAGCGCCCACCGCCGGCACCGCCCGCCGCCGCGCCCGAGCCCGAACCCGAGCCGCGCGCGGCGCGCACTGCCCCCACTCCGGCCAAACAGAAACCGGCGCCGCGCAAAGCCAAGAAGAAAAAAGGCGGCGGCGGATTCCTGGGCGTGCTGATGGCGGCGGTCACCAGCGTCGGCATCGCGCTTGTGCTGTCGGTGATCCTGGGCGCCCTCCTTCAAGTCATGCCGGCGGGAATGCGACCGCCGATACCGGCGGAACAGCTGGTGTTCGGCACCTTCGTGCTGGTGTTTTTCATCGCCTTCCTCACCAACCTGCACAGCCGGTTTGGCCTGCTCTCCATGCTGCGCGGCCAGCCCAAGCCGCCGTCCTCGCCCCAGGACCATGTCCGCGCCATGACCGCGAAGGCCAAAGCGCCGGTGCAGGATGTCGAATTCGGCGACGTCGAGATTCAGGATCTGCGCGACAAGATCGCCAGCGAGGATGCGGCCGAGTCCGAAGCCGGAGAACAGGAGGAAACTCCGGCCGAACAGGACGACGGCGAACCCAAGGATCTGGACGCCGACCTCGACATGGGCGCGCAAGTCCATGCCGCCGAGGCCGCGCCCGAAATCGAGATGCCGGCGGAGATGCCGCCCGAGAAACCCGTGGTGGCGGAAAAGCCGCTCGAAAAGGCGCCCGAAAAACCGGCCGAACGGCCCGCCGAAAAGCCGCCTGAGAAGCCCGCCGCGCCGCAACGCTCACCGGCCGAGACCGAAGCGCGCACCGGCCTCACCAAGTTCGTCGGCGAAGTGGCGTCACATGTGAATATCGCAGGGCTCAACGCCTTCTCGCGGTTCGGCCTGAATCTCTATGTCGCCGGCGCGGGCTCGGTGATCGGCCAGGCCAAGAAACTCTCGCGCGACGTGCAGTTGGCGACGCTCAAGGAAAGTCTGGTCCAGGCGGGCAATCCGCCCGACCGCGCCGAGGCGTTCTGCGTGGAACTCCCCTCTTACGGCAAGAACCCGCGCTATGCCGGCATGATCCAGGCAGGCGTGAAGGCCATGCAGGCGCGCATGGGTGGCAGTGGCACCGCCGCGCAAAGCATCGCCGCGCTCCTCAACGAATGGAACCTGCCCGAGAAGCGCCCGTCGGTGCCGTCGGTGATCACCTTCATGTTCACCGACATCGTCGGTTCGACCGAAATGACGGCGCGCCTGGGCAATGCCGGCGCTCAGAAGGCGGTTCGTGCGCATAACACCGCCGTGCGTGCCGCGATCCAGGCCAAGAAGGGCCGCGAAGTCAAACACACCGGCGACGGCATCATGGCCACCTTCCCCGACCCGGCCGCGGCCGTGACCGGCGCGATCCAGATCCTGCGCGATATCGCCGCCCACAATTCCGCCAACCCCACGCTGCAGGTGCAGGTGCGCATCGGCGTCAACGTCGGCGAGGCGGTGGAGGAAGAGAACGATTTCTTCGGCGCGGCGGTGCAGATGACCGCGCGCATCTGCGACAAGGCCGCGAAGGGCAATGTCTGGGCGTCGCAGGCGGTGGTCGATGCCTGCAAGGGGCAGCGCCTCGGATTCATCCCGCGCGGCAAGTTTGAAATGAAGGGTATCCAGGGCGCCAAGATCCTCTACGAAGTCGGCTGGACCGACGCCCATAAGAACGAGCTCGCCGACCTCTAACCAGCTTGTTACCCGTTACGTGCGACGCTATCCTCGCGCCATGCGCTTTCAGGGACTTCCGCGCGCGTTCTTTGCCCTTTGGCTCGCGCTCGCGGCTTTGGCCGCCAATGCTTTCGAGCAGCGCGCGCTGGGATTCAATGTCATCGCCGCCACCGCCGAGGCCGCGCCCACGGGTGCATTGGCGGGCGCGACGCACGTCATGCCAGACGGCACGGTTATGGCCGGCCCTATGGGCCACGCCCATGAAACGCCGGGCGGGCACACCCACAAAGGCCACGCCGACTGCGAGCTGTGCGGATTCATCGCCGACATGGCGGCGTTTACTCTCGCTTCCCTCACCGTGCTGCCGCAACCACCGGAAACCTTTGCCGGCTATGTGCCGGCCGCGCCCAACGCGCAACGCAGCGCCGCCGCACGCCCCCCTTACGCCTCCCGCGCACCACCTTCGCTGGTCTGAGTCCCGCGCACCCACCCGGGTGCGCGGCGTTCATCATCAGTGGAGACATTCTCATGTGCCGCCCTACCAGGCTGCGCCGCACCGCTTTGAGCGGCGTGAGCGCCATCATCCTTGCTGTCCCGGGCACGGTCCGGTCCGCCGAACTCGCGTCCGCGGATGAGATCGTCGTCATCGGCAAATCGATCTCGGATTCCAGCTACCTGCCCACCACCACAGAAAGCGTGACCGCCGAAACGCTCGCGAAGACAACCAACGTCCTCACGCCCGAGGACGCGGTCAGATACCTGCCCAATATCGTCGTACGGCAGCGTCATGTCGGCGACACCCAGTCCCCGGTCACCACGCGTACATCGGGCGTGGGCGCGTCGGCCCGGAGTCTCATCTATGTGGATGGGATGCTGATCTCGGCCTTGATCGGCAACAACAACACCAGCGCCTCGCCGAAATGGGGCCTGATCTCGCCCGACGCGGTGGAGCGGGTGGATGTGCTGTATGGCCCTTTCGCCGCCGCATATGCGGGCAATTCCATCGGCGCGGTGGTCGCGTTCACCACGCGCATGCCGGAGGCGTTCGAGGCGTCGGTGCAGGCGCAAGGCGCCTTGCAGTGGTTCGCCAACTACGGCGACGACAGCAACTACGGCACCTGGCGCCTGGCGGCGAACATCGGTGACCGCGCCGGCAATTTCTCCTACCGGTTCAGCTATAACCATCTCGACAATGCCGGCCAGCCGCTTGCCTATGCCACGGCGGCCATGCCCGTTGGGACCAGCACGGCCGGAACGGGCGTGACCGGTGCGTTCAACGACGCCAACCGTGCGGGCGCCCGCATCGTCGTGCTGGGCGCGACCGGGATCGAACACCAGATCCAGGACAACCTGTCGGGCCGGGCGTCCTATGAGTTCGAGTCCGGCATTGCGGCTGCCTACACTTTCGGGCTGTTCATCAACGGGAATGACTCGGCGGTGAACAGCTATCTCAGGGACGCTGGCCAGAACACGATCCATGCCGGCACGGTCAATATCGGCGGCCGCGCCTACACCCTCGCCGCCAGCACATTCTCCAACGGCATCTACCGGCAGGACGAACAGCAGCTCGCGCAGGGATTGTCCGTGACTTCTCACAATGGCGGCATGTTCGATTTCGAAGTGGTCGGCACGGCCTTCGACTACCTCAAGAGTCACCAACGCATCCCGAGCGGCGCCCTGCCCGCAGCGCTCACGGGCGGCGCCGGCGCCACCACCAATCTCGACGGCACCGGCTGGTACACCCTGGACCTCAAGGGCATTCTGCGGCCCCTGACCGATCATGTGTTGACCTTCGGCGCACACCAGGACCGCTTCAAGCTCAGGAACCCGCGCTACGTTCTGGCCGATTGGGTGAGCGGCGGCGACGGCGCGCGGCTGTCGGGGAGCTACGGCAAGACCCGCACCCAGGCGGTGTGGTTTCAGGAACAGTGGAACCCGCGCCCGACCGTCGAAGTCACCGCCGGTGTCCGCTACGAACGTTGGAAGGCGTTCGAGGGCTTCAACATCTCGGCGGCGCCCGCGTTGAACGTGACGCAGCCCGAGATCGCCCACGATGCCGTCTCTCCCAAAGGCGTGCTGTCGCTTCGCCCCGCGCCGGGGTGGGAGGTCAAGGGCGCGGTCGGCCTGGCATACCGCTTCCCCACGGTGACCGAGCTGTATCAGGCCATCGCCACTGGAACCACGCTCTCGGTCCCCAATCCCAGCCTCAAGCCGGAGCGCGCGCTGTCGAGCGAGATTTCGGCGGAGCGGTCATGGTCCACCGGCAGTATCCGTGTGTCCGTGTTCGACGAGAGAATTCGCAACACACTTCTATCCCAAACGGCGCCGCTGCCCGCCGGCTCGACAACGCTCGCGAACTATGTGCAGAACGTGGACCGCACCCACGCCTCCGGCGTGGAACTGGTGGTGCGTCAACGCAACCTGGTGATTCCTGGCTTCGAACTTTCAGGCTGGGTGACCTACGTCAGGGCCAAGGTCGATGCCGACGCGGTGTTCCCGGCGGCCGTGGGCAAGAACCTGCCCCAGGTACCGCGCTTCCGCGGAGCCATGGTCGCGGCTTACGCGCCGAACGAGACCTGGGCGTTCTCGGCCGCGGCGCGCTACGGCGACCGGTCTTTCGCCACCCTCGACAACAGCGACCCCCACGCCAATACCTTTCAGGGATTCGGCGCCTATCTTGTCGCCGATGTCCATGCCCGTTACCGGTTCTCGCCGCATTTGGCCGGTAATGTCGGGATCAACAACATCAATGACCGGAGCTATTTCCTGTTCCACCCCTTCCCGCAGCGGACTCTGGTGGCCGATCTGAGGTACACCTACTGACCATGACCAAGAGTGATTCCTGGAAAGGCCTGGTGGTGGCGTTGATTTTCGCCGCGGCCGGGCTCGTCACCTATATCGGTACGCGCGACCTGCAGGAGCGGCCGGACCGCCGGGACTTCGAGTTGCAAAGCGTCGATGGCCGGAAAGTCACGCTCGAGACTTTCAAGGGCAAGTGGGTGCTGATGTTCTTCGGTTTCACGAGCTGTCCGGACATATGCCCGACCACGCTGACCAACATGGCAAGCACGCTCGACGCCATGGGCGAGGTGGCCCGGAATGTGCAACCGGTGTTCATCACCATCGATCCCGAACGCGACACCGGCCCGGTGCTGAAAGACTATCTCGCCAACTTCGGCGGGCATGTGGTGGGCCTGACCGGTACCGCCAAGCAGATCGCGCAAGCCGCCGCGCGCTATCAGACCTTCTACAGCAAGCGCGCGACCGACGACGGCTACACCATGGATCACTCCACTGCCGTGGAACTGATCTCGCCCGAGGGGGTTTATCTGCGCGCCTTCCGGCCCGACGAAGACCCCGACGATTTTGCCAAGGAACTGCTCACCATCATGAAGAAGGCTCCGACATGAGGGGTTTGATTTTCGCGAGCTTTCTGCTTGTCGCCGGCACGGCTCATGCGGAAGTGGCGGTGACCGATGCCTGGGTGCGGGAAACCATCGGCGCGGGACGGACCAGCGCGGGCTATGCGCGGATCGTCAACACAGGCCCGGCGGACCGTTTGCTCGGCGTCGGCATTTCCACCGGCACCGCCGAGGTTCACGAGAGCCGTGAGCAGAACGGCATGATGCGCATGCTACCGGTGAAGGCCTTGGAGATTCCCGCCATGGGCGAGGCTGTGCTCAAACCGGGCGGCTATCACATCATGATCATGAACACCGGCCTGAAGCGCGGCGAGAGCGTGGAGTTGACTTTCACCTTCGAGAAGGCGGGCAGGATCACGGTGCCGGCCAAGATCGCGCCGATCACGGCAACCGCCGCCCCATAAGCTATTTGAAGAACGCGGCCGCGCCGGCGCGCGCCTTGTCCTTGCTGGCGATGGCGGCTTCGGCACGGGTAATCTCGGCCTTGAGTTCCGCGACATACTCTTTGAGGTCGCCGATCGACATGCGGCTCAGATCCTTTGGCTGCGGCTTCTTCTTGAGAGGCTCGAGATCGTCCGTGTCCATCCCCAATCCTTCCGTGGCGGGATCGTCGTGGACTTTATAAACTCGCCGCCATGACTCTGCCACCGAACATGACGTGCATCGAGATCTCCGCGCCCGGCGGGCCCGAGGTACTCGAACCTGCATTGCGCCCCCTGCCCGCGCCGAAACCCGGCGAAGTGCTGGTCAAGGTCGCGGCCGCCGGCGTGAACCGTCCCGATGTCGTGCAGCGCCAGGGACTCTATCCCCCGCCGCCCGGCGCCTCGGACATTCCGGGCCTGGAAATCGCGGGCACGGTCGTCGCCCATGGCGAAGGCGTTTCCGCTCCCGCGCTTGGCTCCAAGGTTTGCGCCCTGGTCGCGGGCGGAGGTTACGCCGAATACGCCACCGCGCCGGCGGTGTGCTGTCTGCCGGTTCCCGCGCCCCTGTCGCTGACGGAAGCGGCGGCGATCCCGGAAACCTTCTTCACCGTCTGGCACAATGTCTTCGAACGCGGCGCCTTGCAGCGTGGTGAAACCTTCCTGGTCCACGGCGGCGCCAGCGGCATCGGCACCACCGCCATCCAATTGGCCAAAGCCTTCGGCGCGCGCGCGATCGCCACGGCCGGCAGCGCGGAGAAGTGCGAAGCCTGTGTCGCGCTCGGCGCCGACATGGCGATCAACTACCGCACCCATGACTTCGCGGAGGTCATCAAGGCGGACACACACGGCGTCGATGTGATCCTGGATATGGTCGGCGGCGACTACACCGGCCGGAATTTGAAGTGCCTCAAGCCCGATGGGCGCCTGGTGCAGATCGCCTTCCTGAAGGGGCCGAAGGCCGAAATCGACATGCTGCCGGTGATGGTCAAACGCCTGACAGTCACGGGTTCGACCTTACGGCCCCGGGATGTGGCCTTCAAAGGACGCCTCGCCGCGGCCTTGCGGGACAAGGTTTGGCCGCTCCTGGAGGCAAAAACCATTTCGCCGCGAATGGATAGAGTATTTCCCTTGATCCAGGCGGCCGAAGCCCACCGGCACCTGGAAAGCGGCGGACATGTCGGCAAGATCGTGCTTAATATCAGTTAAATCCCTGATATTTCACTGAGATTGTCAAAAGTTCCCGGGTTAGGGTTTGACCCTCGCCAGCCAAACCCGATATATACGCCGAATCACATTCATTCGGCCCGCGGCGCCTCAGGTATCGCGGCCGGGCTTGCTTTGCCGGATCACCAGCCGGCAAGGCGGTTGTCTCCGAAAGGATAAATCATGGCTCTGCCTCTTATGCCCAAGGCAACGGCCGTCTGGCTCGTCGAAAACACCTCGCTGTCGTTCGAACAGATCGCGGGCTTCACGGGCATGCATGAACTGGAAGTCCAGGCGATCGCCGACGGCGAAGTCGCCCAGGGCATCGTCGGCGTGAACCCGATCGCCAACGGCCAGCTGACGCAAGAAGACCTCGACCGGGCGCAGGGCGATCCGCGCGCCAAGCTGAAGCTCAACAAGACCAACATCCCGCTCCCCAAGGCGCGTGCCAAGGGCGCGCGTTATACCCCGGTCTCCAAGCGCCAGGATCGCCCCGACGCGATCGCCTGGCTGCTCAAGCATCACCCGGAACTGACCGACGCGCAGATCAGCCGGCTGATCGGCACCACCAAGCCGACCATCCTGTCGGTGCGCGACCGGTCCCACTGGAACGCCCAGAACATCAAGCCGCAGAACCCGGTGACGCTCGGCCTGTGCACCGAACCCGAGCTTGAGAAGGCCGTGGTTATCGCGCAGCGCCGCCAGAGCAACGCCGTCAAGGCGGCCGCGCGCGAAGCCAAGCGCCGTGAGCGTGAAGCGGCTGCCGCCGCCGGAACGCCCGCCACTGAAGCGCCCGCTGAAACGCCCACTGGAACTCTGGCCCCGGAAGCGCCGGCGGAAAGCGACCCCAACGGTCACGTCTGACGCTGGTCGCACTTAGCCCGCGACCTCGGGCGCATTTTCCATTTCCGGACTCTGGCCGGACAAAAAAAGGCCCATCGCAAGATGGGCCTTTAGCGTTTGGGGGATCCTACCCTTGGCGCGCGCGGGAACGGCAGC
>JAIBCD010000089.1 GCA_019694335.1 Rhodospirillaceae bacterium
GGGCCCCACGCCCTGGCCCGCCTCGCGGGCCGCCCCGGCGGCCCGGCCGCCCGGCGCCGCATATACTCCGGCTGTCAGGAAGGATTTCTTGACCCTTTGGTTGCAAGGGGCCGTCAATCCGGTCTGGGCGTGTATCTAACGCCCTGAAGGTAAATGCGGTTTACGCCGGTCAGCGCTGTTTCGGGCAGCAATCTCCCTGTTTTCTTTTGTCGGATCGTTAGTCTACGTTAACGGGTGATGGGGCAGGATGGGCTCTTGCTCCACGTCCATGGATGGGGCCGTCCGCGCGCGAGAACGCGTGCTGGGCTTGAAGACGAAGTAACAGGGGGTTCCCGTGACCGATCGCGCCATGTTTGTCCGCCGTCTTGCCGCCGGCAGCGGCTTGCTCCTTTCCGTGCTGGCAGCCGCACCTGCCTTCGCGCAGAGCACCGTCGCGATTCAGCCTCTGCCCAACGTGGTTGGCGCCACGCTCGGTGTTGCCGTCAAGGACAGCGGCGAGATCTACGTCACCGTCGACGCCAATGCCGGGCGCACCGCGCCGGCCTGCGGCGCGTATTGCTACGACGAATCCATCGTGCGCATATCGCGCACCAGCACCGACTCCCTGTCGATGCCGGCGCTTCATTTCATCGCTCCGCCCCAGGTCGGCGGCGACGGCAACATCTGGACTTACGTCCAGTATATCGCGCCTCCCGGTGTGCAGCCCGGCCCCTCGGTCCACCTGCAGACCGGCGCCACCACCCAGTGCGGCCTGGTCTCGATCAGGCCGGATGACAACTACTCGTTCTTCCAAACCAACGCGGAGGTTTGCGGCCCGGCGAACCGTTCGGACATGGTGAAGCTGAACGACAATAATTTCTGGCTGGTGGGGGCCGAAAACGCCACCCTGGTCAACCTGCACCTCGCCAAGATCGGGACCAACGGCACGACGACCCGGATTCCGATCACCCTCCCGGCGCTGCCCGCGTCCTACCCCTCCGTCGCCGACGACAGCAAGGCGAACGTCTGGTTCGCCTCGTCGGCCGGCAAGATCGCGCGCTACACCACCGCGGCCTATACCGGCGGTCCGGCGGTCGGCACCGTCACCGAGTTCAGCCTGTCCACAGGCCGCGTGATCAAGGCCCTGAAGCGCGGGGCCGACGGCAACGTCTGGTTCATCTCGGCCAGCGCGACGTCCACGCAGAACGACGCCATGGGATTCGTGACGCCCGATGGCGCCATCGTCGAATACGGGGTCGGTGGAAACGGCGCGGTGCTGTCGCAGATGCGCGTCAGCCGTGACAATACGATCTGGTACCTGAACAGCATCGACGCCGAGACGAACACCGGCGCGCTCCGGGTTGGCCGCATCACCGCCGATGGCGCGGCTTCGGAACTCCAGATTCCGGAGTTCAGCACGCTCGTTCGCGGATTGGGTTTCCAGGACGGCGGCCGCGCGATTTCGAACTGGGCGATTGCGTCCGACCGCGTCTATTTCACGCTCAAACCCGCCACCACCATCTCGACGTGGGATTACAACCACGCCTTCCTCGCCAGCAGCACGGCGAATTTCTTCCCCCTGCGCGCAAGCTCCATCTACGCCAGCTCGCAGACCACGTCCGGGTCTTTCCTGCGGCTCTACAATAACGGCACCACGACCGATACCGTCAGCCTGACCTTGCGCAATCCGTCGGGGCAAGTCCTCGGCACGTGGACGTCGCCGTCGATCGGTCCCAACACCGAGTTGCAGTACCACATCGGCGCCATCGAAAGCGCGATGGGCATCAACCCGGCGAACAACACCCAGTACTCGATGGAGCTGAGCACCACGCTGACCGGCAATTTCCAGCATGTTCTCTACCGCCCGGCCGATGGCACGCTGACCAACCTCTCGACCTGCAGCAGCGGCATCAACACCCAGGGCAGGTCCGTGGCCGGGGTGCATTCCTCGCTGCTGGGCACGGGATTTCCGAGCACGATCGCCATCCGCAACACCGGCACCGCTTCGGCCGGCGCGACGCTCGGCATCTATGATGCCCGCAACGGCACCAAGCTCGCCTCCGTGCTGGTCGACAACACCCTGACCCGGCGGTTCGACGAGGATCAGGTCGGGCCGACCGCGGCCGGCGCGGTGACCATCGTGACCATGAGCTACCTTGAATCCCAGGCCAAGCTGACCCCGCCGGACGGCGCCTATCATTACGTGGTCAAGATCGAGAACAGCAACTTCACCGGATTCCTCCAGCACTTGGTGAATAACACCAAGCTCGGCGTGATCACCGACATGACAACCGCCTGCAACTTCAATGGCGCCACCGGCACCGGGGCGTCAACCGTGCGTACGGCACCGATCTTCAGCCCGGCGCAGGCCGCGAACCAATCCTACTTGCGGTTCTTCAACACCAGCACCGCCTCGGGAACCTCGACGGTCACCATGTACGATCAGACCACCGGCACCACGCTCGGATCCTGGACCACGCCGTCCATTGGCGCGGGCGCGGAGCAGCAGTTCGGGATTTCCGACGTGCTCACCGCCATGGGCGCCTCCACCGCGAAGCCCTACCTGGCGATGAACGTCAGCTCGGCTTTCGTCGGATACTTCCAGAACGTCCTGTTCCGCCCGGCCGACGGCACGCTCACAAACCTGTCGACCTGCAACGTCGGCGTTTCGGCCCCCGCGGCGCGGCTTTCGGGGGTTCACACCAGCCGGATCTCGGGTTTCCCCAGCACGGTGGTGATCAACAATACCGGCGCGACCGCCAGTGCTTTCACGCTCGGGGTTTATGACGCCCGCAACGGCGCCAAGCTGGGGAGCTACGCCACGGCGTCGGTTCCGGCGAACGGCCGGATCACCGTGTCGGTCGCGGCCATAGAGGCGGCTACCAACATCACCCCGTCGGAAGGGATGTTCCACTACAACATCGCGGCCGAGGGCGGCTTCTCGGGTTATCTCCAGCACCTGGTGGATAATCAGAAGGCCGGCGTGATCACCGATATGACCACGGCCTGCGCGATCACACCCTGATCGGCCGGCCGGAAATGAAAACCCCCGCCTCCTTGAGGCGGGGGTTTTGCTTTTCAGAAGGTCGCGATCGGGTTGATGGGCGAGCCGGTGCCGTTCTTGATGCGCAAGGGAGCGGCGGTGAACATGAACTCCCAACGCTTGCGTTCGGCCGCGGCCTTGGCGAGGGCATCCAGGTCGCAATTGTCGATCACTTGCATGCCGAGGGCCACCAGCAGGAAGTTATGCACCGGCAGGTAGTCGTCGGGATTGTTGATCGGCGTGGTTGCCGGAATTGGCGTCACGCTGAGCGCCGATTCACTGCCCATGATGGCGATGTCGCGGGCCTTGATCCACGGCAGCACCGAGGCGTCGAGGCCGGCCGACTGCTTGCCGATGTCCCAGGGACCGGTCTTGGCGCGCCGGGTCCAACGGCCGGTGCGGATGAACACCGCGTCACCGGGCATGATCTTGACGCCCGCCATTTTTTCCCAGGCCTCGATGTCCTCGGCGTAGATCGCGGTGCCGGGCTCCAGGTACTCGACGCCCTTGAGGCGCGGGATATCCACGAGGACGCCGCGCGTCAGGATGCCGTTCATGGTCTGGGTGATGGCGCCTTTCTTCGCGCCCTCCTTGACGGTGACCCATTCGTCGCGGCCGAAGCCGTTGTAGAGCTTGCCGTCCAGGAAATGATGTCCGAGGGCGTCGAGATGGGTATGGGCGTAGCCGTGAAAGCTCACCGAAAAACGGTCCGTTGACGCTGCGGGATTGACCCCGTTCATCGCGTGCTCATAGGGCTGGCTGTTGTCGATCGATTTCTCCTCGTCGGCCTCGCGCGCCATGGACACGGACACGCCGTCCTTCACCAGGGCGGCGGCGGCCTTGCGCTTGTCGGGCGTGATCAGGTTGAGGGTGCCTTTCTCGTCGTCCTTCCCCCAGCGGCCCCAATTGGAGAGGTCTTTTTTCCATTTGTCGAACTGGGCCTGAGTGACGGTGTGAGCGGTGTCGGCGGCTTGCGCCGAAGCAAATGCCAAGCACGCGCCGATGGCGGCGCCCCAAAAGCGGCGATTCATCGCAATTCTCCCTGAATGATTCCGTGGCGGAAGTGTCACCGATCCGGCGCCGCCCTTTCAATAGGGGATAAAATCCCTTTAAACTCGATGCTTTCGCCGTTTCAGGGAACTTCGTCCATGCATTTCGCGCGCTTTCCCAGGGTCCATTTTGCTCATTTGCCGACACCGTTCGAGCCGCTGGATCGCCTCTCAAAGCACTTGGCCAATGAAGCAGGGGGCGGCCCGCGTCTGTGGATCAAGCGCGACGACTGCACCGGCCTCGCCACCGGCGGCAATAAGACCCGGAAATTGGAGTTCCTGATGGGGGACGCCCTCGCGCAAGGGGCCGACACAATCATTACCCAGGGCGCCACTCAGTCCAACCACGCCCGCCAGACCGCCGCCGCGGCGGCCAAGCTGGGGCTTGCCTGCCATATCCTGCTCCAGGACCGCACCGGCTTCACCAGCCGCGATTACACCAGGAACGGCAACGTGATTCTCGACCAGCTTTGCGGCGCCGAGATTCACCGCCATGGGGCGGCCGCGGATATGAATGTGGAGATGGAGGCGCTGGCGAAGACGCTGCGTGCCCAGGGGAAGAGGCCCTACGTCATACCAGGTGGCGGGTCGAATGCCGTGGGGGCGCTCGGTTACGCCGAAGTGGCCATGGAGCTGGTCGGGCAGGCGAACGCCAAGGACGTGAAGATCGATCACGTCTATCTCGCCACCGGCAGCGCCGGCACCCAGGCCGGTTTCGTCGTCGGCATGGCGGCGCTCAATTCCGGCATTCCGACCATGGGTATCAGCGTCAAGCAGGAGCGGACCAAGCAGGAGGAGGACGTGTTCGCGCTCGCCCAGAAGACCGAGGCACATATGGGCCTCAAAGGCGTGATCAAGCGCGAGCATGTGGTGGCCGACAGCGGTTATGTCGGCCCCGGTTACGGGCAATCGACTCCCGGGATGGTGGAAGCGGTCAGGCTGCTGGCTTCGTTGGAAGGGATTCTGCTGGACCCGGTCTACAGCGGCAAAGCCATGGCCGGGTTGATCGACCATGTGCGCCAAGGGCGGTTCGCCAGGGAGTCCGATGTGGTGTTCATCCACACCGGCGGCTCCGTGGGGATCTTCGCCTATTTGGATACGTTTGAATCCAACGCCTGAGTCAGCAACCCGCCCAGTCTCACGCCCGCGCGTGACAGGCGGTCGTAGATGACCGGCAATTGCTTCTGCTGGTAATCCGCGCCCAGTTCGAACGGCTTGCCGTGGTCGGCGTAATCGACGCCCGGTGAATTCGCGAGCGCGAGGCTTTCGTTGGCCCAGTCCAACGGTACGGACTTGAGCCAGGCGCGGCGCTGCGCCTGCGTCGTCTTGACGCGCAGCTCATTGGCGACGTCGCGCCAGGGGCGGTGCAAGGCGGTGGTCAGGCCGTCGTCCCACAGCCAGTGGAAGTCGTAGGGCTGCCCCAGGAACGTGCCCTTGAACGTCCCCCCGCGCCGGTCCTCGGCGTGGCCGGCATGCAGCGGCTGATGAATGTCGCCGGCGAAATGTGCGAGAAATTTGAGTGCCATGGCTTTTTCCGGCAACGGCGCCTTGCCCTGGAGCACGGCCGTGGTCCGGGCGATCTGTATCAGGGCGCAGCTGGCCGGCTCCTGACAGTCCCGCGCGATATCGATGACGGTGGCGCCCGCTGGCACGTTTACATAGTGCCAGCCTTCGGTCTCCCTGTGGCCTTCGTCCCGGTAACTGTCCGCCCACAGGCATGATTCCGCGAAGGCATCACGGCCATCCTGGTCCAGGATCTCGGAGATTTTCGCGCGCGCGTTCGGCGTGGTCTCTTCCCAGGCGATGCCGCAAATGACGCGGTGATTGTCGCCGCCCCAGGCCAAGGCCTCGGGTATCGTGACCGCCGCGAAACAGGCTCCGAGAATCAAGGCGCGCATGTACTCTCCTGCGTGGTCCGCTATGATCCCACCGCGGCCAGGCCTTGGAAAGGCAGATACGTGGGAAACGAGGTCCGGGCGCCGGTCCGGGCCTCATCGGGCTCGGAACTTGAAGCCGAGGAGCGCAAAGACCGGGCGCGGCGCGGAAGCGCGGAACACCAGGATGCCGCGGGCGGACTATGTCGCCTGCGGCGCGTCGGGCCTATGGTTCCAGCAGATGCCAGGCTCCGCCATCCTGGCCGTTGCCGGCGGGATTGTGCGGGTCGTCGTGAAACAGCATGTAGACCGGGCGCTTTTTATAGGCCCACTGTACTTTGCCCTCGTCGCGTTTGATCACGGTCCAATCACCGGTGGGCTTGGAGTCCGGCTCGGCGTAGAGCGGTGGCCAGGCGAAGGCGCATTCCCGGTTACAATTGGATTTCCCGCCCGTGTCCTTGTCGGAGACATAGAGGCGTAGGCCGGTCGGAAACTGGCGATAGACCCAGCCGTTGGTTTCCTGCTGCAAGGCGACCACGCCGGGCGCCTCCAGCTTGGCCGGAGCGGGAATCTCGGCCGCGGCAGCGGGGAAAGTCAGCACGGTGAATGTCAGGATTGCTATTAGCTTCATACGAAGGTTCTCCCAAACGCATGCGCCATGAGGGGAGAGTTTAGACTTGCGATAACACGGATTCAATCCATCCTCCTCTCGCTAAATTTGCTCAATTGCCGCTACCGGCACCTCGCGCGGACCTTGGTCCAGTCGATCCATCCCCCGTGGGCCTTGGCAATGCGTTCAGCGCCGGGGCCTCGGCATCGTTCGCGGCACCGTGGTCCCGTACCTGACCGCCGCTTGTCCCATCTAAAGCCTAAGGTTGTTGTGCGGCATTTTGCTCTACCGTCGCGGTTCTGGTTGACCGATGGGCGGGGCCCTCTGCCGCCGATGGTGCGGGACATTGCCTATAAACATCTCGCCATATGAGTGGGTAAAAAACCCATGGACATTCCGCGGCGTGTATCTAGGCTCGCTGGCACGCAACCTGATGGGGGAATTTCCATGCGTATGATGGCGACTGTTGCCTTGATCGCGGCGGCGATGACGCTGCCGGTGCTGGCTGCCGAGGACGAGGCGGCCAAGGACGCGGAATTGCCGGAACTGGAAGCGCCGGCCGCCGAGCTTGTCGCGCCGATGGCGACCACGCTGCCCGCCGGGCCGACCACGGGCGCGACCACGGGCGCGACCACGGGCGGGACCACCCGCGCAATCCCCGGCATCACCGTCGAACGTGCCGGGCCGAGCGTGTTCTTCCCCGGCATTGTCAACAACAGCGCCACCACCCAGGTGTTCCGCTTCGCCAGTGGCGCCCGTGTGGCTGGTACCGTGACCGCGCAACTGTATGACGCGGCGGGTGCTTCGCTCGGCACCTGGACCAGTGCTTCGATCCCGGCCGGTGCGGCCATCGAAGTCACCGCCACCCAGATCGCTGCCGGCAGTACGCCGGCCTTGACCACCGCGCAGCAAGCGGCGGCGATCAGCTATTCGTTGAGCGCCACGGTCCGCGGTTCGGTCCAGCAGCTCAGCAAGACCGCCAGCGTGATCGTGAACCAGACCGGTTGCTTCGGCGGCGGTGGCCTCAGCTATGTGGAAGGGCCGGGGTTCACCGGCGCCACCGGCGCGGTGCGGCTGACCAACGGCGGCAGCTCCGCCGGCACCATTACCCTGTCCTTGCGCAACGCCGCGACCGGCGCCGAGCTGGGCAAATACACCTCGGCTTCGGTGCCCGCGAAGGGCTTCGTCACCGTGACCGCCAGTGCCATGGCGGCGGCGGCTGTGCCTGTGGTGCCCGCGTCCACCGTGGCGTTGAGCATCGTTCCCACCGCCGCCACCGCGCGGATCAGCGTTGCGCATTTGGCCACGGTGACCGCCTCGACCACCGCCACCAACCTCTCGGCGGCCTGCGGCATCTAGGTTCAAAACCCCGCCCTTCCTCGCGCGGGAGGGGCGGGCGCCCTATAACCCGGGACTATACATCCCCGACATCCCGGTCATGATCCCATCAGCTTAAGTCACTGGAAAAGGGCAGGGCGGGCCTCCTATCCTTGCGCCTTCATGTGTTTTTGGGGGTTCCAGTGACCAAGTTTCTTTCGCTCATGGCCGGCGTCAGCCTGTTCGCGGTGTCGTCCGCCCATGCCGCGAGCGCGCCCGCGGATTTCATCATCACCGGCGGCACCGTCTACACCGGCGCCGATCAGCCGCCCACCACCGCCGACGTGGTGATCGTCGGCGACAAGATCGCCTATGTGGGCGCCAACGCGGCCGCCCGCTACACCGCGAAAACCACGATCAACGCGGCGGGCAAAGTGGTTTCGCCCGGATTCATCGATGGTCACGCCCACCCCAACAGCTTCCTGAATTCCCCGGACGCCAAGCAGCGCGCCAACTACCCATGGCTTTACCAGGGATCGACCACCTTGATGATCGGCGTGGACGGCGGCGGCACCTACGACATCGCCGACATGGCCGCCCAATACGGCAAGGACGGTATTGGCAGCAACGTGGCGCCGTTCGTGGGTTTCGGCCCGATCCGCATCGCCGTGCTCAAGAACGACAACCGCGAGCCGACGCCGGCCGAACTGGAACAGGAAAAGGCGCTGGCCAAGCGCGGCATGTGCCAGGGCGCCTGGGGCCTGTCGACCGGCCTCTACTACGCGCCGCAGACCTTCGCCAAGACCGAGGAAGTGATCGAAGTGGCGAAAGAGGCCGCCAAGCGTGGCGGCATCTACGACACCCACGAACGCGACGAGTCCACTTATACCGTGGGCGTGATGGCCTCGACCGCCGAAGTATTGCGTATCGGCCGCGAAGCCCAGATCCCGTTGCACATCGGCCATATCAAGATGCTGGGCATCGAAGTCGCCGGGAAGGCGCCGGAAGTGATCGCGCAGATCAACGCCGCCCGCGCCCAGGGCATGGTGATCACCGCCGACCAGTACCCCTGGACGGCATCCTCCACCGGCATCAATGCCGCGTTCCTGCCGCGCTGGGCCGAGGACGGCGGGCGCCCGGCGCTGCTCAAGCGTTTCGAGGATCCGGTGCAGCTGGAAAAAATTCGCACCGAAGGCCGCGAGTTCATGCGCAAGCGCGGCGGAGCCGACAAGACCCTGCTTATTTCGCAGAACCAGGAATGGACCGGCATGCGCTTGAACGAGATTGCCGACAAGTGGAAGGTCGAACCGATCGACGCGGTCATCCGCATCATCAAGTCCGGCACCAACGGAGGTTCCATCGCCTCGTTCAATATGACCGAACAGGACATCGCCGCCTTCATGAAGCAGCCTTGGGTGGTGACCTCGTCCGACGGCTCGGACAACCACCCGCGCCAATACGCGTCCTTCGCACGCAAGTACGAGAAGTATGTGACCCAGGACAAGGTGATCACCCTGGCGGAATTCATCCGCTCGTCCACCGGCCGCCCCGCCGATATCTATGGCCTGGAAAAGCGCGGTTACCTGCGCGAAGGCTACTTCGCCGACGTCACCGTGTTCGATCCCAAGAACTACAAGCAAAAGGCCGACTACGTGAAGGCCAAGGAACTGACCGAGGGCGTGGAGCAGGTATTCATCAACGGCAAGGCCGCCATGCGCGACGGCAAGCCCACGGATGTGCTGGCGGGTCAGGTGCTGCTGCATAAGCCGACATCTGGAACCTGCCCGTAACAGGCGGTTCCGCCGTATCAAAAACGGCCGTCCCGGGCCTCCGGGGCGGCCTTTTTTCCAATCCGCCAACCGCCTATTCTATCCCTCCCGAACGGGACATTTTCAAAAGGACCGGCCATGAAATTGCGATTCCTGTCTTTGCTGCTGGCGGGCGCCAGCGCGCTTGCACTCACCACAGCCGCCCAGGCTGCCAACGCTCCCGCCGATTTCATCATCGCCGGCGGCACGGTCTACACCGGCGCCGACCAGCCGCCGATCACGGGTGACGTGGTGATCGTGGGCGACAAGATCGCCTTCGTCGGCCCCAATGCCGCCAGCCGGTTCACCGCCAAGACCACCATCGACGCCAAGGGCAAGATCGTCACCCCGGGTTTCATCGACGGCCATACCCATCCCGATGAATACATCCGCAGCAAGGACGCCAAGGAACGCGTCAATGCGCCATGGCTGATGCAGGGGTCCACCACCTTGATGATCGGTGTCGACGGCCGCGGCGCCATCGACCAGGCCGACCAGGCCGCCGTGTTCGGCAAGGACGGCATCGGCACCAATGTCGCGTCTTTCGTCGGCTTCGGCACCATCCGCGAGCGCGTCCTGAAGAACGATGCCCGCGAACCCACCGCCGCCGAACTGCAGCAGGAACGGGAGCTGGCGGCGCGCGCCATGTGTCAGGGCGCCTTCGGCCTGTCGGCGGGGCTGTTCTACTCGCCGCAGTTCTACGCCAAGACCGAGGAAGTGATCGAGGTGGCGAAGGAAGCCGCGAAAAGGGGAGGCATCTACGATACCCACCAGCGCGACGAGGCGTCCTACACCATCGGCCTGATGGCCTCGGTGGCGGAAGTGCTGCGCATCGGCCGCGAGGCCCAGATCCCGGTGCACTTCGGCCATATCAAGGCACTCGGCATCGACGTGCAGGGCAAGGCCCCGGAAGTGATCGCAGCCATCAACGCGGCGCGCGCCCAGGGCATGAACGTGACCGCCGACCAGTACCCCTGGTCGGCGTCGGGCACCGGCGTGCAGCCCTCGATGATTCCGCGTTGGGCGGAAGAGGGCGGGCGTCAGGCGCTGCTCAAGCGCCTGGACGACCCCGTGCAGCTCGAAAAGATCCGTACCGAGATGCGCGACAATCTGCGCCGTCGCGGCGGGGCGGAGTCCATGCTCCTGATCTCGTTCAATCAGGAATGGACCGGGATGACGCTCAAGCAGATCGCCGACAAGTGGAAGGTCGAGCCCATCGACGCCGGCATCCGCATCATCAGGACCGGCGCGCAAGGCGGCTCGGTGGCATCGTTCAACATGGTCGAGTCCGACATCCAGGCGTTCATGAAGCAGCCCTGGGTGGTGACCTCGTCCGACGGTTCCGACGGCCACCCGCGCCAGTACGCGACCTTCCCGCGCAAATACGTGAAATACGTGACCGAGGACAAGGCCATCAGCCTGGCGGAATTCATCCGCTCAAGCACGGGCCGTGCGGCCGACATGTACATGCTCACCAACCGCGGTTACCTGCGCGAAGGTTATTTCGCCGACGTGGCGGTGATCGACCTCAAGAACTACAAGCCGCTCGCCGACTACAAGAAGCCGCGCGAACTGGCGAGCGGCGTGGACGCGATCTTCGTCAACGGCAAGGCCGCGATCCAGGACGGCAAGCTGACCGGCGTATTGGCGGGGACGGTCATCAAGCACCCGCCGACGGCGGGCACCTGCAACTAAATGAACGGCAAGAGCCAACGCCGCGAGCGGCGTCGGCATTTTATTTGACCGCGAAACATAGATGATGCCCAAACGATGGAACGCGGTAGTGAGATCGAACATGCGCTCAAGGAAGCGCGCGCGGGCCTTGCCGTTCAAAATTTTGGTCTCGCGGAATTCTATGCGCGCAATGTTCTCGACCTTGATCCGGTGCACCCCGATGCGCTTGCCCTAGTGGGGCGCATTGCGGTGCAGTTCGGCATTCGCGATCAAGCTGTGTCTACCTTGGCGGCGGCTCACTCGATTCGGGCTGAACCCGAGATTGCGGCGTTGCTGCAACAAGCGGCGGCGCTGCCGATGGTTGAGGGGCGGCCGAACTCGCTGCTGGTCATTAAAGCGTGGCATGCAGGGTTCTGGGCTGAAGTCAGCCATGTGCTCGGAGCCCTTCTCCTGGCCGATCTCACGGGCCGCACGCCGGTCACGCTCTGGGGCTCCAATTGCCTCTATAATGACGGTTCAACGCCGGATGCCTTCCAACTCTATTTCGAGGGGGTATCCGACGTCACGGCACCTGACCTGGTGACTCTCGGCGGGGGCGATTTTTTCCCTGCGAAGTGGAACGAGGGAAATCTGTTTCAGGGCGACCATGCAAAATTCAAAGGTGAAGGTGCGCGGTTGCCGGCGTTTCAGTTTCTGGCGCGAAAAGAACGTATCGCGGTGGTCGACTACCACGTAGGGATTCCCGATCTCTTGGGTTGGATTCCGTCCGGTCATCGCCTTCACGGCCTGCCGGTCGAGAAAATCTACCGCGACCTGATTGATAAATATCTGCGGCCCACGCGCGCGGTGATGGATCAGATCGATCTTATGGAAGCTCTCCTGAATTTGTCGGAGGTTGAACTCGCCATTCATATTAGAGGATCGGATAAGGCGTTGGAGGTCAGTAACCTGGCGAAGATCAACGCTTATTATCTGGAAGTGCTGTCGAAAATCCATCGCGGCGGCCGTATTCTGCTGCTCACCGAAGACGAGCGGTTGATCCCGCTCTTCAGGGAAAAGTACGGCGATAGGGTGGTCGTTCCTCCAGGCGAAAGGCAAAGCAACGGCGTGCCGCCGCATTTTCGAACCGGCCTTAACCGCGTGAAAGTCGGCATGGAGGCGGCGCGCGACGCATATCTGGCGTCGCGAACGAAGAAATTTCTCGGCAACGGACGCTCGAATTTTTCCGCCATGATTCCCCTCCTGATGGCTCCGTCCTCGGAAAGCTATCTCATACGCAAAAATTTGCTTTATGAGCGCAACGGATTCAAATTCGGCATGACCGGCGCATAGGTGATTTGATGCGGTGGCCTCAATAGGATTTTGACGAAATGGAAGAGCGCGCGTCTTATAGTCAGTCAGGGCAGGATCGCTACGTCGCGGAAGTCCTTTTCAAAGAGAGGCGGGGAGGGTTTTTTGTAGAAGCGGGCGCTGCCGACGGCCTGTGGATTTCGAATACGCTTCTGCTGGAACGCAAATACGGCTGGACCGGCATTCTGGTCGAGCCGACACGCGCATTCACCCAGCTGCAAAGCAACAGGCAGAACTGCCGATTGGAAAATGCCTGCCTCGCCGGTGTTCGCAAGACCCTGACTCTGGTCGAAATTTTCGATGCCGGCCAAGCGATGATGTCGCCGGAGGCGCGAAACAATCTCCTGTTGTCCCGCACCGTTGATGTCGCACCTGAAAAACTCTCACAGATGGATTCCTGGTGGGGCCGTGCGCAAAAACAATATGAAGTGCAGGCAAAGCCGCTGGCCGAGGTGCTGAAGGCGCACGACGCCCCAAACTATATTGATTACCTCAGCCTCGACGTTGAAGGATTTGAGTACGAAATTCTGAGCACATTTCCTTTTGACGAGTATCGGTTCGGCTGCCTGGGAATTGAAAAGGCGACGGAACTGTTGACCCTGCTTCTTGCCGCGAACGGCTATGTCCCTGTTAGGGTTTTGGGTGAAGACACGTTTTTTCTGCCTGCGGACAGGTAATGACGGCCGGCGGTGGGACTAGCTCAGCATTTCGTCGAATTGTTAAATCGGCCGACATATATGTCGGCGGTTTAATTAATTCCGTGCACGGCCTCAGGTAATGGTCTCGTCGAACTTCAGCAGCCTGCCGGCATTGGTCATCACCACGATGCTGCTTGAGTTCTGCAACAACGCCGCGATCAGCGTGCCGCTGGCGCCGAACACGCCACCCAAGGCCAGCGCCACCATCACCACGGTCCACAACA
>JAIBCD010000090.1 GCA_019694335.1 Rhodospirillaceae bacterium
GCGTTCGAATTTCGCGGCGCCTTGCGCCGCTTTCTCAGCCAGCTCCAAGGCGTGCGCCGAGCTGTCGACTCCCGTCACCGCCCGCGCGCCCGCCTTGGCGGCCGCGAGCGCGAAGCCGCCCGTATGCGTGTAAAGATCCAGCACCGCCGCACCTTTGGCGAGCCCCGCCATGTAAGCGTGATTGTCGCGCTGGTCGAAGAACCAGCCGGTCTTCTGGCCGGACAGCAGATCCGCGTAATAGGTGACGCCGTTCTCCTCCACCGGCACCGGCCCATCCAAATGGCCCGAAATGCAGCGGACGTCTTCCTTCAGCCCTTCCAGGCCGCGCGCCGCGCTGTCACCGCGCAGGACGATGGCCCTGGGCGCGGCGATGGAAGCAATCGCCGCGGCGATCTCGTTCGTCAGGGTGTTCATGCCCGCGGTATTGGGCTGCACCACGAACACATCGCCGAAGCGGTCGACGATCAGGCCCGGCAAACCATCGGCTTCGGCATGGACCATGCGGTAGAACGGACGGGCGAACAGCTTCTCGCGCAAGGCCAAGGCCGCCTTCAGCCTCTCCGCGATGAACGCCGCGTCGATCGCCGTGTCGCCTTGCGCGGTCAGAACGCGGGCCGCGATCAGGGTATGGGAATTGAAATGGGCGGTGCCGAGGACTTCCCCGCCGGCATCGGTGAGCGTGACGACCGACCCCGCCGGCAGCGCCTTGGTGGCCGGGTCCATCTGGATCTCGTTGGAGAACGCCCAAGGATGGCCGAACTTGACGCGCTTATGGGCGCCCTTCTGAAACTGAACGCGCGGGTGTTTCATCAGAACGGCTTCACCACGACCATCAACACTATGATGATCATGAGCAGGGTCGGCACTTCATTTATGATGCGGAAGAATTTCGCGGGACGCCTGTTTTCGCCACGGGCAAATTCACCCCGCCATTTCTCCATCAGGCCATGTGCCGCGAACAGGCCGAGGACACAGGCGAGCTTCACGTAAATCCAGCCCGCGCTCCAATCCACCACGCCGGGGGTGGACAACAGCAACCCCCCGAAAATCAGCGTCACGGCCGATGCCGGGCGCATGATGATACGCATCAGGCGCTCCTCCATACCGGTGAGCATGGCTGCCGCTTCGGGCCCCGCCGTCACGTGATTCACGAACAGGCGTGGGAGATACAACAATCCCGCCATCCAAGAGATCACCGCGACGATGTGGATGGACTTAAACCAGGGATAAGCGCTGGCGAGAAAGTCGGACATGCTCACTTCCACTGCGCCAGGGGTGGCATGCTCATGAGATAGGCGTCGGGATTGGCGTCGGTCTGGAAGCCGAATTTGGTGCCGCGGTCATAGACCAGATTGAACTCGACGTAACGTCCGCGCTTGGTGAGCAACGTGTCCATATCGTCCGCCGTGAACGGCGTGGCTTTGCGCCGGGCGACGATGGGCGGATAGATCTTCAGGAAGGTCTCGCCGACCGCCTTCAGGAAAGCAAAATCCTTTTCCACATCGCCGCTGTTGAGGTCGTCGAAGAAGATCCCGCCCACACCGCGCGGTTCGCGGCGGTGCGGCAGGTAGAAGTATTTGTCGCACCAGGCCTTGTATTCATCGTAGGCGTCGGGCCGGTAACCGGCGCAAGCCGCGCGCAAGGCGGCGTGGAATTCCTGGGTGTCCTGGTCGTAGGGCAGCGCGGGGGTCAGGTCCGTACCGCCGCCGAACCACATCCTGCTGGTTTCCATGCAGCGCAAATTCATATGCACGATCGGCACATGAGGGTTGGCCATGTGGGAGACCAGCGAAATGCCGGTGGCCGAGAACCGGCCTCCGGATTCTTTCGCGCCGGGGATCTGGGCCATGCCCTGTTCGGACAATACGCCCCAGACGTGGCTGACATTCACGCCGACTTTTTCGAACACCTTGGCGCGCATCACGCGCATGCGCCCGCCGCCCTTGAGACGGTGGTCGGGGCCGCGTTCCCATTCGGTCTGCTCGAAATGTCCCGCGCCGTCTTCCTTTTCAAAGGCTGCGCAGATGCGGTCCTGGAGATCGCGGAAATAGGTAACCGCGGTGGCGGCGAAGCCGGGAGGTGCTTCCATTATCTCACACTGCTTTCGTGGACATGATCGACCAGCCGGGCGACCGCGTCGGGGTCGGTTTCCGGCCAGATGCCATGGCCAAGGTTGAAAATATGACCGGGCGCGGGGCCGGCGTCGCGCAGCACATCGTCGATGCGGCGGCACAGCGTGTCCTTGGGCGCGAACAGCACGGCGGGATCGAGGTTGCCCTGCACCGCCTTATCCGGCCCGAGCAGTTTGCGCGCCGGCCCGAGCGGCACGCGCCAATCCAGGCCCACCACATCCACCGGCAGGTCTTTCACCGCTTCCAGGTTGGCCATGCCCTGGTTCGCGAAGTAGATCAGCGGCACGCCCCTGGCGCGGATGTCCTGCAGCCCGGCGACGATGCGCTGCATCGGCGGCAGCGCCACCGCACGGAAGTCCGCCGGGCCCAGGAGACCGCCCCAGGATTCGAAGATCATCAGTGCCTGGGCGCCGGCTTCGGCCTGGGCGCGCAGATAGGCGATCATGGCGTCGGCCAGACGGTCGAGCAGCCGCGCGGTGACGATGGGTTCGCCGTGCACAAAAGCGCGCGGTACCGAGAATTCCTTGGAGGGTTTGCCGCCCACCAGGTAGCAGAACAAGGTGAACGGCGCGCCGCAGAAGCCGATCAGCGGCACATGCGCGGGCAGTTCCCGGCGCACGAGGCGCAAGGATTCCATCACATAGGGTACGTCCTGCTCCGGAACCAGCGGGCGCATGGCTTCGACCTGGGTGAGCGTGCGGATGGGATTGTGGATCACCGGGCCCGGCGCGTATTCCAGGCCAACGCCCATGCCTTCGATCGGCGTCATGATGTCGGAGAAGATGATCGCGGCATCCAGGCCGAACCGCCTGATCGGCTGCAGCGTCACTTCGGCCGCGAGATCGGGACGATGGGTGAGCGAAGCGAAGTCCACCTTCGACCGCACTTCGCGATATTCGGGCAGATAGCGTCCGGCCTGGCGCATGATCCAGACCGGCGTATGCGCGGTCTTCTGGCGCAAGGCCGCGGCGAGGAAGGGAGGTAGAGCCGTCATCATGGTTCCTTTTTACTTCGGCGCCGCGTCTTATTTGGTCGCCGCTGCGAGGCGTTTGGCTTGCACCGCGCCGAGAATGGTGGCCGCGCCCCGGGCGAGCAGCGCTTCCGCCGCACGGGCCCCGATCGCCGCGGCATCACCGGCGGCCCCGCGTTCCTCGGCCGGAATGAATTGCTTGCCGTCGATGCTGCACACCGCCGCGCTCAATACGACCTGATCGCCAGCGACTTTCGCCAGACCGCCCACGGGCACCTGGCAACCGCCTTCCAGCTTGCGCAGCACGGCGCGCTCGGCGGTCACGGCGATGCGAGTGGCGGAATGATCCAACGGCGTGGTCCAGCGGGCGGCGACATCGTCGCCTTCGCGGATGGTCACCGCGACCGCGCCCTGACTCACGGCCGAAGGGCACTGGTCGAATTCGAGCGGTTGGGTAATGCGCGCCGCCAGTTCCAGGCGCTTGAGGCCCGCGCTCGCCAGGACGATGGCGTCATAGCCGCCGTCGTCCAGCTTCTTGAGGCGCGTCGGCACATTGCCGCGCAGCTCCAGGTGAACCAGATCGGGCCGTAGGCGCGCGAGGAAGGCGCGGCGCCTAAGGCTGGAAGTACCCACGGACGCCCCTTGCGGCAGGGACTTGAGGTCGAGACCGGTGCGGGTCACCAGCACATCGCGCGGATCTTCGCGCTCCAGCACCGCGCTCAGGGCTATTCCGTTTGGCAGCAGCGTGGTGAGATCCTTGAGGCTGTGGACAACCAGATCCACTTCTTTGTCCAACAGCGCCCGGTCCAGCTCGGCGGTGAAGAAGCCGCGCCCGTCGGTTGCCCACAGCGGCACGGTCTGGTTGAGATCGCCCTGGGTTTTGATGGTGACGATCTCGACGCCGGGGATACCGGGGAGCGCGCGCATGCGCCGCGCCACCTCGTTGGCCTGCCATAGCGCGAGCGCGGAGCCGCGCGTACCGATACGAAGCGTGTTCATGCTTCACCACCCCCATTGTTTTCGAGAGCCGGCAGGAACCGGTAGCCGACACCGCGCACGGTCAGGAAATGTCGGGGTTCGTGAGGATCGCGCTCGAAGATCTTGCGCAGGCGCAGGATGAAATTGTCGACGGTGCGCGTGGAGGGAAAGGCTTCGTAACCCCAGACCTTCTCCAACAGGTCGTCGCGGGTGATGACCTCGCCCGGCTTCTCGGCGAGCACCTTCAGGATCATGGCTTCTTTCTCGGTGAGGTCGTAGGTCTGGCCGTCCCAGGCGTGGGCCTGGAAAGTGCGGAAGTTGGCGCTGTTGCCGGCGAAGGCCAGCACATCGCCGCCAACGGCTTCGCGCGGCGCCAGCGCGTTCTTGTACCACTGCCAGCGCCGCAGGATGGCGCGCACACGCAGCAGGAATTCTTCCAGGTGGAACGGCTTGGTGAGGTAGTCGTCGCCGCCCGCTTCCAGGCCGCGCACGCGGTCCTGCGGGTCGCCGCGCGCGGTCAGGAACAATACCGGCGTGTTGCGGCCCTGCTCGCGCAGCGCCTTGCACAGGGCGAAGCCGTCCATCTGCGGCAGCATTACATCGAGGACCAACAGGTCGTAATCGCCCGCCAACGCCTTCTCCAAGCCCAGCTTGCCGTCATGCGCGGTGTCTGCGGCGTAACCCTCGGCGCGCATGTTCTCGGCCATGCCTTCGGCGAGGTGCAGATCGTCCTCGACGACAAGAATGCGGTGTTCCTCGCTCATGCGAGCGCCCTTGTGGCGGGCCAGGTCACGGTGAACACCGCGCCCTTGCCGGGGCCTTCGCTGCTGGCGCGCACGTCGCCGTCCTCGAAATGCATGAACCGCTGCACGATATAAAGGCCGAGTCCGGTCCCCGCGGCGTCGCGGCCACCGGCGGTGTCGAGGCGGAAGAACTTCTCGAACAGTTTGGGCCCCTCCGCCGGATCGAAACCGATGCCGGTGTCGCGTACCGCGACTTCGACGTCCGCGCCATTCTTGCGGGCGGTCACGTCGAGTACGCCGCCCTTGGTGGGGCCCATGGCGGCGATCGCGTTCTCGATCAGGTTGCGCAGCACGCCGTCCACGGCCATGGGATCGGCGGTGATCTCGAGATCGGCGGGCACCGCCACCTGCACCGTGATATTGCCGCGCCGGGCGGTGTCGTCGAGATGCGCCACCACATGCCGCACGGCTTCGGCCAGGAACAGGCGTTCGCGTGCGAGCTGCACCCGGCCGCGGTCGAGCCGCGCGCTGTCGAGGATCTTGGAAACCATGTTCTCCATGCGCCGCAGATCGTCGAGCATGCGCTGCGACAGCTGCTGGATGCGTTCGGGCGAGAGATGCCGCAGCAGCATGGTTTCGAGGGACAGCTGCAGACTGGCGATCGGCGTCTTGAACTGGTGCGACACCATGGCGAGGAAGTTGTCCTGCTTCTTGCGGATCGCGGTCTCGCTCGACAACCCGCCCCACAGCACGGCGATGGCGAAGGCCTGCACCAACAGGAAGAACCCGCCCTCCCAGGCGTATTGGGTCATGCGCTCCTCGGTGGCGTGGTCCAGGTCCTGCAACGCGTCGGCCGCCAGCGTCACCTTGCCGGCATCGATGCGGGCGTAAGGGAAAATCGCGGCGATATCGGCAGGGGCCGCGCCCTGGTCGAGCAGGCGCTGCGCCGCCAGCATGTCGTAGCCGTAGACCATCTTCATGGCGGTGGCATTGATTTCGGCGTTGGCGCGGATGTCGTAGAACCACCAGCCCACCTGCACCACGGAGAAGACGAGCAACCCCATGATGGTCAGGTGCAGAAGGCGCGGTGTGTTCGCGGGGAAACGCATGCGGTGGATTTATCCTGCGAGCACTTCGCCGAGGGCCTGGGTGAAGCGGGTGATCTCGGCCGGGGTGTGGACCAGGGACAGGAACATCACTTCATAAGCCGAGGGCGCCACATAGATGCCGCGGTCCAACAGGCCGTGGAACACCGGTTTGTAGCGCTCGCCGGCGCCGTTATCCAAAACTTCCGCCGACCGCACCGTGCCCGCCTGCAAGGCGATCCAGCCGATGGAGCCGACGCGCACGAAACCGCACGGGCTCTTGGCGGCCTTCAACACCGGCGCCAGCTCGGATTCCAACTGCGCGCCCAGCTCTTCCAGGCGCACGAAGGCCTTATCCTGTTCCAGCACTTTCAGCGTCGCGAGGCCGGCGGCCATGGCGACGGGATTTCCCGAAAGCGTACCCGCCTGATAGACCGGACCTTCCGGCGCGATGTGCTTCATGACCGCGCGCGAGCCGCCGTAGGCGCCCACCGGCAGGCCGCCGCCGATGACCTTGCCGAAAGTCGCGATGTCCGGCGTGATGCCGTAAAGCGCGGCCGCGCCGCCGAAGCCGACGCGGAAGCCCGAGATCACTTCGTCGAAGATCAGCAGCGTGCCGGACTCTTGAGTCAGCTTGCGCAGCAGCTTGAGGAATTCCGGCCGCTGCAGCAGCAGGCCGTTGTTGGCGGGGATCGGCTCGATGATGACCGCGGCGACCTTATTGCCCTCGGCTGCGAACAGCGCCTTGAGTTTGGCTTCGTCATCCAGCGGCAGCACGCGGGTGAGCGCGGCGAAGTCGGCCGGCACGCCGGCCGATGACGGCTGGCCGTGCGTGACAAGGCCGGAACCCGCCGCCACCAACAGATGGTCGGCGTGGCCGTGATAGCAGCCGGAGAATTTCACGATCAGATCGCGGCCGGTGGCGCCGCGCGCGAGGCGGATGGCGCTCATGGTCGCCTCGGTGCCCGAGGACACGAAGCGCACCTGCTCCAACCCCGGATAAGCGGCGACAACTCTTTCCGCCAGTTCGACCTCGCCTTTGCACGGTGCGCCGTAGGTCATGCCCAGCGCGGCGGCGTCTTGCACGGCTTTCACCGCAACCGGGTGGCTGTGGCCCAGGATCAACGGCCCCCAGGAGCCGACGAAATCCAGGTACTTCTTGCCGTCGGCGTCGGTGACATAGGCACCCTGGGCCGACGCGAAAAATTTGGGCGTGCCGCCCACGGCGCGGAACGCGCGCACCGGCGAATCCACCCCGCCCGGGATCACCCGGGTCGCGCGTTCGAACAAGGCTGCGTTGGTGGTGGTCACGGCTACTCCTTTTCACTTCCTGTCGTGCTGGTCGATACCACACGGGCCCCGCCGGGAGCCAAGGCTTCCTCGACTCCACGCATATACGCCTGCACCGCCTGGGCGCCGGCTTCGGTGGCCAGAACCCGCAGGCCCTTGATGGGCGCATGGGCAAGCTTGCGGGCGAAGCTCTCGGCCCATTGCTTGAGGGCGTCCGGATCGTTGTTCTTGGGCAACCGTTTCAGGCTTTCCGCCGCCAGAACCTGGTAATGGTTGCCCATTTGCTGGATCAGGGGCGCGGCCTCGCGCACGGCGTAGTCACGGCGCAAGCGATCCAGGTGTTCGTCGATCACCAGGCGCGCGGAGGCCAGTTCCCCCAGGCGTTCGTTGCGGCCTTCGACGGCATCGGCGATCACGCTGTCCATGCCGATCCGATGGATACGCTCGATCGACGCCACCGCGGGATCGACATTGGGCGGCACGCCCAGATCGACGATGATCACGCCGCGCCCGGGCGCGTTTGCCGCGATCCTGGTGACAGCGGGGATATCCAGCACCGGCTCGGCGCCACCGACGGCGGCAACGATGGCGTCCACAACACCCGGATTGGCTTTGAAAGAATCGAGGGCCACGGCTTCGGCCCCGATCTCCGCCGCGAATTCCTGCGCGGTCTCGAGGGTGCGGTTCACCACCAGCAGCGGCAAGCCGGCGGCGGCGAACACCTTGCCGCACTGCCGGGTCATGGGCGAAATGCCGACGATGGCGATCCGGCTCCCTTTTCCCCCGTCAATATCGCCGGCGAGATGCGCGTTCACCCTGCGCACCGCGAAACCCGACAGGGATTCCACATTGGCGGGGCGGCTGGCCTGCTGGTGCACGTCCTGCGCGGCCTTGAGCGCTTCATTGAAAATGAAGTCCAGCTGCGGGCCGCAAGTACCGGCGGCGCGCGCGGTCTGCCAGGCCAGGCGCACCTGGGCATAGATCTCGCGCTCGCCGGCCTGAGCCGAGTCCAGGCCCGAGGCCACCAGGAACAGGTGCTCGATGGCGCCCTCGCCGGCCCAGGCGCGGAAAATCTTGCGGGTCTCGGCCGCGTCCTCGCCCAGCGCCGCGCCGATTTTATCGCGGCAGGCCTGCACCGCCACCGCGTCCTCGTCCGCGACCACGAACTCGATGCGGTTGCAGGTACCGATATAGGCAAGCTCGGCGACGCCCGTGGCGCGCGCGATCTCGGCCAGCCGGCTTTCCAGCGCGGCCTTGGGCAGCGCCAATCGGCCGAGCATGTCGACACCGGCGGTCTTATAAGAGGCGCCAATGAGCGCGAAGCGATTCATGGGCGGGGTGGTAGCACAGGGCCCCCTGCCCTATGTCACAGCCATGTCACGGCAGGCCGGCGGAGGCGCGCCCTCTTGCCTCGATTTAAATTATTGATATAACGTAATTTTTAGGATTTTAGCAGGAACCCTCCGTGACGGATCAACGGCTCGCGATCGTGGTCTTCAACCTGGGCGGCCCAGACAGCCCCGAGGCCGTGCGTCCGTTCCTGTTCAACCTGTTCAACGATCCCTGGATCATCGCGCTGCCGCAGCCGCTGCGCTGGCTTATCGCCACCATCATTTCCCGTAGCCGCGCGGAAAAATCCAAGGGCTATTACGCCAAACTCGGCGGGCGCTCGGTGCTGCTCGATGAAACCCGCGCCCAGGCGGCGGCGCTCGAAACCGCAGCCAAGGGCCTTGCGGCCGATGTCCGCGTGTTCGTCTATATGCGCTACTGGCACCCCATGGCGCACGAGGTGATGGGCGAGCTCAAGGCGTACCAGCCGACGCGCGTGGTGGTACTGCCGCTCTATCCGCAGTTCTCGACCACTACCACCACCACGTCCTGCGAATTACTGGAACGGGAAGCGCGCCGCCAGAACCTCGGCGTGCCGCTGGAGACCTTGTGCTGCTATCCCTGCGCCGATGGCTTCATCGATCCAATGGTGGATGCGGTGCGCGCGGCCCACGCGGACGCGAGCGCCACCGGCAAGAAACCGCGCGTGCTGTTCTCGGCGCACGGGCTGCCCGAGAAAACCATTGCCCGCGGCGACCCTTACCAATGGCAAGTGGAGCAATCGGCCGCCGCGGCCGTCGCCAAACTTGGCATCCCCGACCTCGACTGGTCGATCTGCTATCAAAGCCGCGTCGGCCCCGTCGCCTGGATCGGTCCGTCCACCGAAGCCGAAATCGCGCGCGCCGGCCGCGACGGCGTGCCGGTGGTCCTGGCGCCGGTGGCGTTCGTGTCGGAACATGTCGAAACGCTGGTGGAACTGGACGAAACCATGCGCGAGCTCGCGGCTGAATCGGGCGTGCCACTCTATATCCGCCTGCCGACCGTACGCACCGATGCGCGCTTCATCGGAGCGCTCGCGGGCCTGACGGAATTCCTGAAAGGAAAAACGACGCCGTGTTCGGCGTCGGGGAAGCGCATCTGCCCGGCGAAGTTCAGCCGCTGCCCGATGTCCGCTTAAAAGAGAAATGCCGATAGCCGCGCGAAGGCACATCCGCTTCGCGGGCCAAGGGCTTCTCCCGCGTCAGATGACGTGGAGGATGTAGAGCCGGACGAGAACGGGGATCGGCCCCCGAAGCCACCGAAGTGCGCCGCGCACGTTGGTTTCGTGGATCGTGCTCGTTCGAGACCACAACACCGGGCAGCGAACTAGGTTCCGTTGACGCGTGAGGCCTGGATGCGTTGAATCGCGTCCAGCACCGTGCGCGGCAGAAAGGGCTTCGCGATCAGCGGCCGGTGGCGGTGTTCCTCCGGCAGGCGCTGGCCCGAATCGCCGGTCAGGAAAATGATCCGCGCGTTCTTGCCGGCGAGCCTGCTCGCCACACGGAACACCTCCTCGCCGCCGAGATTGACATCGAGCAGCGCCAAGTCCGGCTGTTCCCGGTCCAGGATATCGAGCGCGTCACCGACCGTGCCGACGGGCCCGATCACCTTGTAACCGGCATCCTCCAACATGTCCTGGAGGTCCATGGCGATGATGGTCTCGTCCTCGACCACAAGGATCCGCAGGTTTTTTGCGTCCTTCATGATGCGCTCCTCACCAGTGTCATGTCGGGCGCGCGCGGCTTCCGCCGGGAAATTCATTTGTGCATGGAGCCCATCGGGTTCATAGCGCAAATCCCCGCGCCGTTCGCGGCTGAGCGGGCCGTGCGTGCGGCCTAAGGCCTCGATCCGGCGCAGGACCGGGGCGACGGGCTTGAACCCCATGCCGACTGCACCGGCGGTAGAGGCCTGGAGCAGATGGGAATCACCCCGGAACATCGCGGTCATGAACGAGAACGGGATTTGTTCCTCGGAATGCCCTGTAAAAGGTGAAATCAGTCGCGGGCTTTTCCATTGAGCAGCTACCCCTGGCTGTAGGAGCACCCTGTCATTTCTGCCCCGACACCTGGGTTTTCTGGTAAGAAAGTTTCGCGGCTGGCTGACATGCCCTTGATCCAAAGCCCGATCCCAAGGAGCGATCTTTTTCCCAATCGCTCCCTCGGTGGTTATTGGGGTGCTGACCGCCGTGGACGCGCCCAAGGCTGACTTAATATTGCCATCACCCGTATCTAGAACGCCGCGAGCGGTCGGCGCCGTCCTTGTGTTTCTGTGAGAACCTGAGCAATGCGGCGATACGGTCTGGGAGTTGTTTGCGCCGCCCTCGCCTGCGTGCCGCCTGGCGCGAATGCCGCCGCCCCGGTGGAGGTCAAGAGCGCGGCTCCCGTGGCGGCGACCGTCACCAGATACCGCGCGGACATCGTTGGCGCCCCCGGCAAGGATGTTCTCAACCTTCTGAGAGCTACATCGCAGCTTCTGGCGCTGAAGGACCGGCCGCCCGCGACCATCGCCGCTTTGCGCCGGCGGATCGCGGACGATGAACAGCGGTTCAGCGAAGTGATGGAATCCCAGGGCTACTACGACGCCCAGCTGGAAAGCAACCTGACCACCGAAGGCGATGAAGTGGCGGTGGAAATCGCGATCACGCCGGGCGCGCGCTTTCTGATGGCGGCGCTGGACTTGCGCCTCGACCGCGATGTGCCGGGCGCCGATGTCCTGACAGACAAGAGCTACGACGCCCCGCTCAAGAAGCTGATCGGCAAACCGGCGCGCGCCGAGGACGTGATCAAGGCCGAGGACGATGCTATCGCGGTCTTGCGCGATCACGGCTTTCCCTTCGCCCGGCGCGGCGACCGCGAGACCGCCGTCAATCACGACACCCACGACGTGAAGGTGATTTTGCCCGTGAAGCTGGGCCCGCACGCCGTGTTCGGCGACACGCTGTTCAACGGCCTCGACAAGGTCCACGAGGGTTATATGAAGCGTTCGGTGCCGTGGACCGCCGGGACGCTGTTCGACTACAGCAGGCTGGAGGAGTTGCGCCGGTACTTCGTCGACTCCGGCCTATTCGCCTCGGTCAAGGTCGCGCCAGCGGACACCCCGGACATCGCCGACGGCGCACCGCTCGATGTCGATGTGGCCGTGGCCGAAGGCGCCGCGCGCTCCGTCACGATCGGCGGCAACTACGCGCGCGACCAGGGCTTCGGCGGTTCCGCCGGCTGGACCCACCGCAACCTGTTCGGCGGCGCCGAGAAACTAGACCTCAAGCTGGACGGCACGCAAATCGAACAGACCGCCGGCGCCGCTTTCGAAAAGCCCAACTTCCTGCGGCGCAACCAGGCGCTCAAGCTTTCGTTCGGCGTCAAACATTCCGACACCGACGCTTTCGCGGGCTGGAGCAGCACCTCCACCGCAGGCCTGGAGCGAAAGTTCGGCACCGACTGGATCGTCAGCGCAGGCGTGAGCCTTGACGTATCGGATCTCACCCAAAACGGCGTCTCCGGCCGCTCCTTTCTTGCGGGGCTGCCGCTGACCGTGGTGCGCACGCCGGGAATTGCGACGCGTTCCATCTCCACTTTTTTTGTGGATCAGACCGAAGGCTGGCGCCTGACGGCGTCGGCCACCCCTTACATTGGCGAATATCGCGGCCGCGCCACGTTCCTGCGCACCGAAGCCGAGGGCGACTATTACATCCCGTTCGACGAACGACAGTGGACCGTACTGGCCGCGCGACTCAAAGCCGGGACAATTGTCGGGTCCGGCATCGCCCACGTCCCGGTGGACAAGCGGTTCTATGCCGGCGGCGGCGGCTCGGTGCGCGGCTTCGGCTACCAGCTGGTGAGCCCCGTGGACGCCGACGGCACACCCCTCGGCGGCCGGGGCCTTCTGGAATCCAGCCTGGAGATGCGCTTCCGGATCATGGACACCGTGGGCGTGGTGCCGTTCATCGACGCCGGCGGCGTGTCGCCATCCCCGGTGCCGGGCAAGGACACGCGCTTCGCGGTCGGCACCGGCATCGGTGTGCGCTACTACACGGACGTCGGCCCCTTGCGCGTGGACTTCGCGCTGCCGGTCAATCCCCGTGCTGGCATCGACAAGGGCTTCCAGTTCTACCTGAGCTTCGGGCAAGCGTTCTGACATGACCGTCCGCCGTTTCTTGATCATGGCTTTCGCGATCCTGGTGGCACTGGCCACCGGCACCGCACTGATGCTGAATACCGCGCCGGGGCACCACCTCATCGCCGCGCGTGCGCTGAAAATCCTGGGAGACGCCGTCGGTGCGGAGGTTCACGCGACGCGCGTCGCCGGCGACTGGCCCAACCACATTGCCCTCGAAGGGATCACGATCAGTGATCCGCAAGGCCCCTGGCTCACGGTCGATCATCTGACCCTGGACTGGCATGCCGCCACGTTGTTGCGCGGCCGGATCGCCATCGATGCCTTGCATGCCGACACCGTTCATATGTTGCGCCGGCCGGCGGCATCGGGGAACAGCAGCACCTTCAATCCCGGCAAGATCAGGCCCGCGCTGGAACAGGTGCGTGTGGATGCGTTGACCATCGCCACCTTGCGGCTCGACGCTCCCGTACTTGGACGCGCCGGCACGGTCGCGGTCACGGGCGCCATCACGGACGCCGTGAACAGCGGCACGGAAGGCCCAATCGTGACCCTGGGCCTGGAACGCAAGGACGCCGCCGGGACCGCTTCTTTCACGCTCGCCTTGCCCCCGGGCGCGCTCACGCTCAACGCCCAGGCGGCGATCGCCGGCGTGACGCTCGACAGCGCGGTGGCCCTGGATCAGCGCACCAATCAACTCAGCGGCAAGGTGAAGTTGGCTTGCGGCGGCGAATCGCCCTGCCTGACGTGGACCGGCGGCACACTCGGCGCGGTCGCCGTCGACGCCGACATGGGGGGCACGCTCAGCGCGCCGCAGGCTACGGCGGCCTTAAACGTGAGCGGCCTCGGCGACGGCGGGCGGTCTCTCGCCGCCCTCACTGGCACGGCCACCATCGCGCCCGCGCCGCGCGGCCTGACGTTGCGCGGCGAAGGCACTGCG
>JAIBCD010000091.1 GCA_019694335.1 Rhodospirillaceae bacterium
CGGCGCCTTCACCGACCATGAATGGGTTAGGTTTGCCGACGCGCCGTGCCCGCCCGAACTGGCCGGCGGCGGCGCCGGCTCGCCCGCGGGTCCGGCGGCAACACCCGGCGCCAACAGCCCGGCCAACTGCGACGTCTCGGGCCAGTGGATGCCCGGAATCTCCAAGTGGGCGTTCTCGTGGGGCGGCGAATACAATGTGCCGGCCCAGGTGTTGGGGTTGGATGGCGCGGTTTATGCCGGTTACGACGGCAGCTACCGCTCGGCGTTCTCGTCCAACGCGTCGCGCTCCGTCTATACCGATATCGGGGGCTACGCGTTGAACAACTTCCGCTTCGGGTTCCGCGCCGACCGGTTCGACATCTTCGGCTGGGTGCGCAACGCCTTCGACCGGAACTACTTCGAGTCACTGGCGGTCACGCCCGGCAACACCGGCCTGATCTCCGCGCAACTCGGCGATCCGCGCACCTTCGGCGCCACCGTCAGGGCGAAGTTCTGACGGCTCAGTCCTTGGTTTTCGCGGCGCCGAGGATCGATTGCATGATCTGCTGGGAGACGTCCGCGACCGCGCCGGGGGCGTGAGAAAGGAACAATGTATTGGTGTTGTCGTTCTCGCCGATGGCCTTGAGCGTGTCGAAATACTGGGTGACCAGTACCAGCTGCATCACATCGGTGGCGCTGGCGCCGGCGACCGCCTTTTGGAATTGCTCGATCGAGCTTTGCAGCCCGTCGATGATCGCACGCCGCTGATTGGCGGTGCCCTGGCCCTGCAACGCCTTGCTCTCGGCCTCGGCTTCCGCTTTCTTGACCACCAGGATTTTCTCGGCCTCACCGCGGGCCTGGGCGGCGACCTGCTCGCGCTGGGCGGCGTTGATGTCGTTCATGGCCGACTTCACCTTGGCGTCGGGCACGATATCGGTGACCAGCACGTTGACGATCTCGTAGCCGAACTCCGCCATGTCGGAATCCAGCTCCTTCTTCACCGCCGCGGCGATACCGGACTGAGTGGCGAACACCTCGTCCAAGGTCATGCCGGGGACATGGCCGAGGATCACCTGCTCGACATAGGCCTGGATCTGAGCGACCGGGTTGGAGAGTTTGTAATAAGCGTCGAACACGCGCTCGGGCCGTACGCGGTTTTGCACCGAGATCGGGATGGTGACGAAGACGTTGTCCTTGGTCTTGGTCTCCATGGTCAGCGAGATTTGATTGACCCGCAGGGAGACCCGGCCCGCCAGGGTGTCGATGATCGGCCATTTCCAGTTGAGGCCGTCGGAGGCGACCCGCAGGAACTTCCCGAACCGCGTGACGATGGCGACCTCTGCCGTCCTCACCGTGAACAGACTGAGCGGCAGCGCGAATATCAGAATTAGGACGATAACGAGCGTCGTGGTCATGGCCGCCTCCCCGGAGCTGTCGAGCAACCACAGTAACGGCGGCGGCGCGGGAAGGGGAGGGATCGAATGCTTGTGGCGGATTCAGCTTTGATCACAAGGCCGTGGTCCCCCAACGCGGGCGGTGTCGCTCCCCCTGGCGCAGGTTTCGCGGTTCCCCAGGTCGCGGACCACCGCCCGTCCGCCGTGATTGGCGGGGGGGGGTATCTGCGCGCTCCTTCTCCGGCGCTCGAGTTTAACCATGGCCCAGGGCGCGACCGGGAAATGCGCAAACCGGCGTCACGCGTCGCCGAGAAAGCGCCGGGGCATGAGGTCGTTGAACGGGAAGTACTGGAAAAACGGCCGGGCCTCCGTGATCACGCGCGCCACCGAGGGCCGCGCCAGCAGGCGTTCGAAATACGCCGCCAGGTTTGGGTGGCCGGCGGGGAAGGGGAATACGATGCCCGCGTAGAACAAGGCCGGCGCCGCGGCGCAGTCGGCGATGCTGAAATCGCCGCCGGCGGCCCAGGTCTTGCCCGCCATGTTGCGTTCGATCAAGCCGTAAGCGGTGGCGAGCAGCGCCCGCGCCTGCGTCACCGCGCGCGGATCGCGCTCCGCTTCCGGGCGCATGCGGTCGTCGACGATGCGCTGCATCGGCGTCATGACATAGAAATCCGAAACCCGATCCCACAGCCGCGCGTCCAACCGTGCGGCCTCGTCCCTGGGCAGCAGCGGGCGCGCGGCGGGATAATGCGTGTCCAGGTATTCGATCTGCACCGAAGTCTCTGGCACGACCTTCGCGCCGTCCTGGAGCAGCGGGATCTTGCAGGTCGGCCATAGCGCCGCATAGGCGGCTCTGGCGTCGGGATCGCCCAGGTTCACCATCTCGGCCGTGAACGGCGCGCCGGTCTCGTACAGCGCGATCAGCACTTTCCAGCAGTAGGACGACAACGGGTGGGAATGAAGAACAAGCGGCATGCGCGGGCTCCGGGATGCGGTTCCCGCAGTTGTGACCCGCAGCGCCGCCGCGAGCAAGGCGGCGGGTTTTGGGGCATACTGCGGCCATGAAACAGACCGCTGAAGCCGCCCAAGTCCTTGGTTCCACGCTTGAATATGCCTGGTTCGGGGACCGGGCCACGCCCCATCCCCTGGTGTTGCTGCACGATAGTCTCGGGTCGGTCGGCACCTGGAAGGATTTTCCCGAGCGCCTGGCCGCGGCCACCGGCCACGCCGTGCTGGCCTATTCGCGCGAGGGATTCGGCGGGTCGAGCAAGCTGTCGCGGGCGCGCTGGCGCGGGTACATGCATCATGAAGCCGAAACCGTGCTGCCGGCATTTCTCGACGCGGTTGGGGTCAAAAGCCCGATCCTGTTCGGTCACAGCGACGGCGCCACCATCGCGCTGGTCGCCGCCGGCGCGCATCCGGGTCTCACGCCGGGGATCGTCATCGAGGCGCCCCATGTGTTCGTGGAACCGATCACCTTGGCCGGCATCGACGCCGCCAGGGAGGTCTACCGCACCACGAACCTGCGCGAGAAGCTCACGCGGTATCATCCCGATCCCGACGCGGTGTTCGCGGCCTGGACAGAAACCTGGACCGCCCCATATTTCAAGGACTGGAACGTGGAAGAATACGTGCCCAGGGTCCGCTGTCCCGTGCTGATGATCCAGGGCCTGCAGGATGAGTACGGGAGTGCCGCGCAGATCGAGGCCATCAAGGCCGGCCGGGTGGACCGCGAGGTGCTGATGCTCGACCGTTGCGCCCACTCGCCCCACCGCGACCGGCCGGAGGCGGTGCTGAAGGCCGCGGCGGAATTCGTGAGGCGGATTGCATGACTTTCGCTTTCGACAACAGCTACGCGGCGCTGCCCGAACACTTCTACGCGCGGCTGCCGGCGACCCCGGTCAAGGCGCCCAAGCTGATCAAGGTCAATCGCGCGCTGGCCCATGACCTCAAGCTCGATGCCGATTTCCTGGAGAGCGAGGCGGGCGTCGCGATCCTCGCGGGCAACGCGGTGCCGGCGGGCAGCGCGCCCTTGGCGGCGGCTTACGCCGGCCACCAGTTCGGCCATTTCGTGCCGCAGCTGGGCGACGGACGCGCGATCCTGCTCGGCGAGGTGATCGGGCGAGACGGCACGCGCCGCGATATCCAACTCAAAGGCGCCGGCCAGACGCCGTATTCGCGGCGTGGCGACGGGCGTGCCGCGCTCGGGCCGGTGTTGCGCGAATATATCGTGAGCGAAGCGATGGCGGCGCTCGGCATTCCCACCACCCGCACGCTCGCCGCCGTGCTCACGGGCGAGTACGTCCTGCGCGAGGACGGGCCGCTGCCGGGCGCGGTGCTGACCCGTGTCGCCGCCAGCCATATCCGCGTCGGCACTTTCCAGTTCTTCGCCGCGCGCGGCGATACCGAGGGTGTGAGAACGCTCGCCGACCATGTGATCGCGCGCCACTACCCCGAGATCAAGGACGCCGCAAATCCCTACGTGGCCTTGCTGGAAGGGGTGACCGCGCGCCAGGCGAAATTGATCGCCCAGTGGCTGCTGGTCGGCTTCATCCACGGCGTGATGAACACCGACAACATGGCGGTCGCCGGCGAGACCATCGACTACGGCCCGTGCGCCTTCATGGACGCCTACCGTCCCGACATGAAGTTCAGCTCCATCGACCAGCGCGGCCGCTACGCTTATGCCAACCAGCCGCCGATCGCGCTGTGGAATCTCACACGCTTCGCCGAAACCCTGCTGCCGTTGATCGACCGTGACCAGGAAGCGGCGGTCAAGCGGGCGAGCGACGCGCTCAACACCTTCGGGGAAATTTTCGAGGCGGCTTATAAAACCGGTTTCGCGCGCAAGCTCGGCCTTGCGCCAAGCGATGCCGCGCATGCCCTGGGCCAGGACTTGCTCGGGCGCATGGCGCATAACGCGGCGGACTTCACGCTCACCTTCCGCGGGCTATGCGGGGCGGCCGAAGGCGACAGCGAAACGCGTGCGCTATTCGAGACGCCCGGGGATTTCGACGCCTGGGAACAGGACTGGCGCAAGCAACTCGCCCTGGAGCCGATGCGGGGCCGCAAAGCCGCGATGGAAGCGGTGAACCCCGCCTTCATCCCGCGCAATCACCGGGTGGAAGAGGCGATCCAGGCGGCCATGACCGGCGATTTCCGGCCGTTCGAAACCCTGACGGCCGTGCTCGCCAAACCCTACGCCGACCAGCCGGACTACGCTGCCTATATGGCGCCGCCGCGCCCGGAGGAAATCGTGCGCGAGACCTTCTGCGGGACGTGATGGCAACCTAAGCCGGACGCCCGCGACGTTGGGGTGTGAATGGCCGGCAGGCGCGCCTCCCGCTGCCTTGAACAAACGAGGCGGGTCCAGCTAGTTTAGGGCTGGTCGCGTGTCCGGCCGGAAAACCGCTTCACACTTTTCCTGGACACGCTCTAAGGTCCGCCCCAATGAAAACCGCCAACACCATTTTCGCCAACCTCGGCACCACCGTGTTCACGGTGATGTCGGCGCTGGCGGTCGAGCATAAGTCGGTCAATCTGGGGCAGGGGTTCCCGGACGGCAACGGGCCCGATGACGTGCGCGCCAAGGCGGCAGCGTTCCTGCACGACCAGCCCAACCAGTACCCGCCGATGATGGGGGCCAACGAACTCCGTCAGGCGGTGGCGGCGCACGCCAAGCGGTTCTACGGCCTCGACGTCGATTGGCGCGAGGAGGTGCTGGTCACTTGCGGCGGCACCGAAGCGCTCGCGACAGGATTCTTCGGATTGATCGAGCCGGGCGACGAGGTGGTGCTGATCGAACCGCTCTACGACAGTTACTTGCCGATCGTGCGCCGCGCCGGCGGCATCCCCAAGCTGGTACGCCTGACGCCACCGCATTGGGAGCTGCCGCGCGAGGAACTGGCGGCCGCTTTCGGCCCCAAGACCAAGGCCATCGTGGTCAATACGCCGATGAACCCCACCGGCAAGGTATTCACCGCCGAGGAACTGGAGTTCATCGCCGACCTCGTGCGCGAGCACGACGTCTATGCGATCTGCGACGAGGTCTACGAGCACCTGACCTTCGACGGCCGCAAGCATGTCACGCTCATGGCCTTGCCCGGCATGCGCGAGCGGACGTTGCGCATCGGCTCGGCCGGCAAGACCTTTTCGCTCACCGGCTGGAAGGTGGGCTATGTCACCGCCGCGCCGGCGCTGCTCAAGCCGCTCACCAAGGTGCACCAATACCTGACCTTCACCACGCCGCCCAACCTGCAGCGCGCGGTTGCCTATGGGCTGGGCAAGGACGCGGCCTATTTCGACACGCTGGCATCGGATTTGCAGCGCAAACGGGACTTCCTCGCCGATGGTCTCCGCGAGATCGGTTTCGACGTGCTCGATTGCCAGGGCACGTATTTCGTCAACGCGGATTTCCGCCCGCTGGGTTTCAACGGCAACGACGTCGCGTTCTGCCGCTATCTCACCACCGACGCCGGCGTCACGCCGATCCCGGTCAGCGCCTTTTACGAAGGCCCGGGGCCGGACACGATCGTCCGCTTCGCCTTCTGCAAGGACGACACCACGCTGATCGAGGCGCTGAAACGCCTGTCCCGCCGCTTCGACAAAGCGGCCTGACGCCATGCCGCCCCGGATCGTCGTCGCCGGCGGCGGGCCAGTGGGCCTCACCGCGGCGCTGACCCTTGCCAGGAACGGCCTGCCGGTCACGGTGATCGAGGCGGACGCGGGCGTGTGCGAGGGCAGCCGCGCCATCTGCATCTCCCGCCGCAGTTTGCAGTTGCTGGACCGGCTGGGCGTGGCCGCGCCGTTCCTCGCCAAGGGCCTGGCCTGGACCGAAGGCACCAGCTATCTGGGCGCGGCCGAGATTTTTCACCTGCGCATGCCGCATGCGCCCGAGGACCGGTTCCCGCCGTTCATCAACCTCCAGCAGTATTACGCCGAGCAGTTCCTGGCCGACGCCTGCGCGGCCACGGGCCTTGTCGACATTCGCTGGGGCCATCGCATTGCCGATGTGAAGGCCGGCCCCGGCGGCGCCGCGCTGACCTTGACGCCCGGGGACGTCTTGGATGCCGATTGGCTGATCGCCGCCGACGGCGCACGCAGCACCGTGCGCGAGCAGCTGGGCCTTGCGCTCGAAGGCCGCAGCTTCGAACGGCGCTATCTCATCACCGACATCGCGCTCAAGTGCGGTTGGCCGACCGCGCGCAAGGTCTGGTTCGATCCGGTGTCCAACCCCGGTTCCACCATCATCATGCACCGTCAGCCGGACGACGTGTGGCGGGTGGACTGCCAGCTGGCGGAGGGCGAGGACGAGCACGAGGCGCTCAAGGACGAAAACATCCGCGCGCGGATCTCGGCGCATCTCGCCATGGTCGGCTTGCCGGCGGAATGGACGTTGTTGTGGAAGTCGGTCTACAAAGCGCACACCTTGTCGCTGGCCGAATATGTGCACGGCCGCGTGGTGTTCGCGGGCGATGCCGCCCATCTGGTGCCGATCTTCGGCGTGCGCGGCCTCAATTCCGGCGTCGATGACGCCCATAACCTGGCCTGGAAACTGGCGCTGGTGATGAAGGGGCAGGCGCCGCCTTCGTTCCTCGCGACCTACACCGCCGAGCGCCGCGCGGCTTGCCTCGAGAACATCGCCGCCGCCACCAAGAGCACCTGGTTCATGTCGCCGCCGTCGCCGGGCTATGTGCTCGCCCGCGACGCGGTGCTGGAATTGGCGACGCGTCATCCACAGTTCCGCGTGCTGATCGACCCGCGCCAATCTGCCGCCCATGCCTATCGATCCGCCGCGATCCTCGGCGGACCGCCCGCCGGTTTGCCGCTGCCCGAGGCGCGCCTCGGCGACGGCCGCAGCTTGCATGATGTTCTGGGCGGCGGCTTCGCGGTCCTCGTGTTCGCCGGCGATGGGCTCGGTGTGGCGCCGCGCCGCGTGGGGGCTTTGGACTATTTGGAAATCAGGATCTTCGCCGGCGATGCTTGCGCTGCGACCTTGGGTGCGAAACACGGCGATACCTTCCTGATCCGGCCGGACGGCTATGTCGCTGCCGTGCTAAAAGACGGGGATGTCGGCGGCGCTTTGCGCCGGATGGGTCTGTCACTCGAGGAGGAGCGCCATGCTTTCGCCTGAATTGGGCCGCGGCGGCCTGGAAGCCCTGTTCCCGAAACTCGCCGAGCATATCGACGCCACGCCCCCGGCGGCACGTGAGCGCTTTCTGGTGAAAGCCTTCCTGCTGCTCGCCGACGCGCACGGCCGGCTCGACACCGCGTTGAAATGCCTGGATGACGCGAAAGCGAGTGCTGCGCACGCCGGACGGGGGACGCCGCAATGAGCACCGAAGCCGACGCCCGCCGCGACCTCGCCGCCTGCTACCGCATCTTCGATTATCTCGGCTGGACCGAGCTGATCTACAACCACATCACGGTGAAGGTGCCTGGACTCGAGCAGCACTTCCTGATCAATCCCTTCGGCCTGATGTACCGCGAGGTGACCGCGTCCAACCTGGTGAAGATCGATCTCCAGGGCCAGGTCATCGGTGACACGCGTTATCCGGTGAATCCCGCCGGTTTCGTCACCCACTCGGCGATCCATGAAGCGCTGCCCCAGGCGAAATGCGTGATGCACGTGCACACCACGGCGGGCATGGCGGTGGCGTGCAAGGAAGGCGGGCTCAGTATGACCAACTTCTATTCCGCCATGCTCTACAACCAGATCGGGTACCACGCCTTCGAAGGCATCACGGTGAACCCGGGCGAAAAGGCGCGCATGGTCGCGAGCCTGGGGCCGCACCGCTATCTCATCCTGCGCAATCACGGTCTTCTGACCTGGGGCGAAAGCATCCCCGAGGCGTTCGCGCGTATGTGGACCCTGAACCGTGCCTGTGAGATCCAGCTCGCCTCCGGCGCGATCGCCGGCAACGATATTCAGATCCCGCGCGAGGTCTGCGAGCAGGCCAGCCGCCAGGCCTTGCAGTTCCAGCCCAAGTACGGCGCCGGCACGGATGTGTTCGAGGCGCTCCGCCGCATTATCGATGCGCGCGACCCCGGATATAGGGCATAGACCGCGTCCTATATATCTCAGTGCTGCGCGTCCAAGGGACATTGCTGCGATGCAGCGTTACTTTTTGCGATGCGGTAAGGGGGTGGCAAAACAGTCACCTACTTCAATATTTTGTCGGATCGAGCGACTTAAAACTTGAGTTCCGGTCCTGGGGGCGACATGAGTGCCCCAAACCGGTTGGTGCGCCATGTGCGTCATGGCGCCGCCGAGAATTAATTTGGGAGGAAATCTGAGATGAAAGCTACCATCGCCACCTCGCGCACCTTGAAGCAAAGCGTTCTCGGTGCGCTGAGCGCCACGCCGCTGATCGCGGCTATGTTGGGCGCGGCCTCCGCCGCTTACGCCGCGGATGCGCAGACCGCCCAGGCGCCGTCGGTGGAAGAAATCGTCGTCACCGGTTCGCGCGTCGTGCGCGACGGTTACGAAGCCCCGACGCCGGTGTCCGTGGTCGGCGTCGAAGCGCTGGCGAACACCGCCACCTCGAACCTCGCCGACACCATCAACCAGCTGCCGGTCCTGCAGGGCAGCTCCACCCCGATGTCCACCGCCACGCTGACCACGTCCGGCCTCGGCGCCATCAACGGCCTGAACCTGCGCGGCCTCGGCACCTCGCGCACCCTGGTGCTGCTCAACGGCCAGCGCACCGTCGGCTCGATCCTGACCGGCGTCGTCGACGTCTCGGAACTGCCGCAGCACCTGATCGAGCGCGTGGAAACGGTGACCGGCGGCGCCTCGGCGGCCTACGGCTCGGACGCGCTCACCGGCGTCGTCAACTTCATCCTCAACACCACCTTCGTCGGCTTCAAGGGCGAAGTCTCGGGCGGCGTGACCACCTACGGCGATGACCGCAACTGGAAGATCAATGCCGCTTACGGCACGCCGTTCGCCAACGGCCGCGGCCACTTCATCATCAGCTCCGAAGCCGCCAACGACGACGGTCTGATCGTCATCGACCGTCCCTGGAACAAGCAGGGCTACAGCTACATCAACAACCCGGCCTACACCCCGACCAACGGCACGCCGCGCGTGATCGCGACCAACCGCGTCGGCCTCTCGCCCACCGCCAGCTGGGGCGGCACCATCTCGACCGGCCCGCTGCGCGGAACCTCGTTCGGCCCGGGCGGCGCGATCTACAATCTGGCGCTCGGCGACATCGTGCAGGATCCGCTGATGCGCGGCGGCAGCTGGGAATCCCAGCAGGTCGCGCCGGTGCGCGGCGCGGCGCTGACGCCGCGTCAGAACCGCCAGGATCTGTTCACGCGCGCCCAGTTCGACATCAACGACGACCTCAAGGTCTACGTCCAGGGCGGCTGGGCGCATCTCGGCTCCTATTCGTCGGGCGCTCCGAACTTCTTCCCCGGCAACCTGGTCCTCAAGACCGATAACGCCTTCCTGCCGGAATCCCTGCGCCCCGCGTTGATCGCCGCCGGCGGCACCGCCCAGACCTTCACCATGGGCACGATGAACTGGGATCTCGACAACTTCCGCGCGCTCTATGACCGCCGCGTGCTGCGCTTCCTGGCCGGTGCGGAAGGGCGCTTCAATGCCGCCGATACCGACTGGAAGTGGGATGCCTACTTCAGCGTCGGTCAGATGTTCGGCTCGCTGGTGTCGCTGCACGCGATCGATCAGCCGCGCTACCAGCTCGCGAAGGACGCGGTGCGCGCGCCGAACGGCTCCATTGTTTGCCGCTCCACCCTCACCGATCCGACCAACGGTTGCGTGCCGTACAATCCGTTCGGGCTCGGCGTGAACTCGGCCGCGGCCGTCAACTACCTCCAGGGCCGCAACGGTTGGGCGGTTCAGCGCCTCAACCAGAAGGTCGGCGCGGTCAACCTCCATGGCGACCCGTTCTCCACCTGGGCGGGCCCGGTTTCGATCGCCGCCGGTTACGAGCATCGCGAAGAATCGGCGCGCATGAAGACCGACCCGGAAGAGCAGGCCAATCCCGGCATCTGGTTCCAGGGCGCCGGCCAGCCGTACACGGGCAAAGTCACGGTCAACGACCTCTACGTCGAAGCCGTGGCGCCGCTCGCCAAGGATACGGTGTGGGCCAAGTCGCTCGACCTCAATGCCGCCTTCCGCCAGACCAACTACTCGTCCTACGGCTGGGTGAGCACCTGGAAGGCCGGCGCGACCTACGCCCCGATCGACGATATCCGTTTCCGCATGACCCGGTCGCGCAACATCCGCTCGCCGACCCTGGTCGATCTGTACGCGGCCGGCACCAGCCAGAACAACGCGCTGATCGATCCTTCGCAGGGCGGCATCACCGTCAACTACACCTCGCGTTCGTCGGGCAACCCGAACCTGAAGGCGGAAAAGTCCGATGACACCGGCCTCGGCGTGGTGCTGCAGCCGCAGTTCTTCCCGGGCTTCAGCATGTCGTTCGACTACTACCACATCGACATCAGCGACGCCGTCAATACGCCGTCGGTCGGCGACCTCGTGAACCTGTGCTACCAGGGCAACGCGGACGCTTGCTCCGCCATCACCCGCACCGGTACCGGCACGTCGACCTTCCTGTTGATCAAGGTGATCCCGCAGAACTTCGCCACCGAAAAGGCCCGCGGGTTCGATATCGAAGCCTCTTACGCGTTGCCTTTGGCCTCGATCAACGATTCGTGGGATGGCCGCCTGGGCGTCCGTTTCCTGGCCACGCACTACATCTCCTACAACGTCAACAGCGGCACGCCGGGCCTGCTTCCCGTGGAGTACGCGGGCGCGATCAGCGGCAGTGGCGTTCCGAGCTGGAAGATGCAGACCAACCTCACCTACGCGCTCGACCCGATCAACCTCGGGCTCACCTTCCGGAGCATCAACGCCAACAAGAACGTCGCTACCCAGATCGAGTGCACCTCGGGCTGCCCGGTTTCGACCGCGCAGAACGTGACCGTGGACAACAACCGCGTTCCCGGCGCGACCTACATCGACTTCAACATCGGTTACAAGGTGCCGATGGGCGAGACGGGCCAGACCGAGTTCTTCCTCAACGTCCGCAATATCACCAACAAGGATCCGGTGATCGTCTACCGTGGTCCCGGCGGCACCAGCTACGACTTCCCGCCGACCAATACGAGCCTGTACGACTCACTTGGCCGCGTGTTCCGCTTGGGCGCGCGCTTCAAGATGTAACCCGGCTTAGGTTTTTGCGCGGAAAACCCCGCCCTGGCGACAGGGCGGGGTTTTCTTTTGGTGCGGATTTGGGGTGACAGCAAATGCGGATGGCAATACAACATTAAAGTGACCGGGGCGGTTTTAATGCTGAAATTGTAAGCAGTTACCGGCTCCATTCCTTGACCGCGAGCAGTTCATGGCCAGACCGCAAGCCCCGGATTTCGACCAGCGCCGCAGCCACATCGTCGAGCGCGCCGTGCATCTGTTCGCCGAGCGCGGCTTCCTGGGCGCCTCGGTGGGCGATCTCGCCAAAGCCTGCAAGACCTCGAAGTCGCTGTTCTATCATTACTTCCCGTCGAAAGAGGACGTGCTGTTCGAAGCCATGGACAGCCATGTGCGGGCGCTCGCGCACGCCGCGGCCAATGTCGCGGCCATGAACGTCGGCGCCGCGCAGAAGCTGCGCGCGCTCACCCATTCGTTCATGCACCTCTATCTCGGCGCCGCGGCCTATCACAAAGTGCTGCTCAACGAGCTCGCGCATCTCGCGCAGCCGCGCCAGAAGATCATCATCAGCCGCCAGCGCGAATTGATCGACTTTGTCGCCGGCATGTTGCGGGAAATCCAACCCAAGCTGGAGCCCGTGCACCTCGAGCGCGCGGCCTCGATGATCTTCTTCGGCATGATCAATTGGACCCACACCTGGTTCAAGCCGGAAGGGCCCGCATCGGCGGATGCGATCGCCGACCTGATCGCCGACACCATCATCACCGGCATCAAGGGCTATAAGAAACCCGGCTAGGAGCGTGTCCAGGAAAAGTGGGCACCGCCGCCGGCCAGAGGCCGGCTACTGAAATGAGAGCGCGCTTCGCGCGGGCCGCCCGGGACACGCGCCAAAATTCAACTCGCCGCCGGCGGCACCAGCGGCGGCACGCTGTGGATCTTGTCCAGTACGAACGACGTGCGCACAGAGCGTGCGCCGGGCAGGGTCATGAGCTGGTTGAGCACGATCTTGTTGTAGGCGTCGAGATCGGCGGCGACGATATGCACCAGGAAATCGGTTTCGCCCGAGAGCAGGTAGCAGGCGCGCACGCCGTTCAGCTTCTCGACTTCCGATTTGAAGGCGTCGGCGGCGGACTTCACCTGGCGCTCGATGGTGACGAAGATGAAGGCTTCGATCTGGTAGCCGAGATTGCGCGTCGATAAGACGGCGCTGTAGCCCGAGATGACGCCGGCATCCTCCAGCCGCTTGAGCCGCTTATGACAGGCGGTGGGCGAGAGGTGCGCATGCTCGGCCAACTCCACCACCGGCACACGGCCGTCGGACTGGAGCTTGGCGATGATCCGGCTATCGATTTCGTCGAATTCGATCATAATCACTAAAAAATATCACATTTGGTGTGAATTTCACTAAATTTGAATGATTTTACACGCCATATTCGCCACACCCGCACCCCGCTCCGGGCGTATCCTTCAGGCCATTCAGCAGCTTGGGAGGGCCTCGATGGCGAAAGCGGCAGTGCAGGCGGCGGCGAACCTCAATCCGAAGATTGATTGGCAGCGCGTCACCAAGACCGTGCTCCTCTCGCGCGCCCTCGACGACATCGAGGAGAAGGTGCTGCTGCCCGGCAAGGAGATGTTCTACCAGTTCTCCGCCCGCGGCCACGACCTGGCGCAAGTCATCCTCGCCCAATACCTGACCAACCCGTTCGACTGCTTCACCGGCTACTACCGCTCGCGCCCGATCCTGCTCGGCGTTGGCGTCGATCTCGACGAAGCGGTCTCGGGCGCGCTCGCGCGCACCGGCGGCTACAGCGACGGCCGCGACATCGGCACCGTGTTCAATTACGCCAACCCGAACGGCCCCAAGGCCTTACCGATGTGCGGCGGCGTCGGCGCGCAGTACACGCCGAGCGCCGGCTGGGCCCAGACGATGGAATACTACCGCGATGTCCTGCACGATCCGTCGGTGGGCGACGCCATTGCCGTGGCGCTGGGCGGCGATGCCTCGGTCGCCACCAACGGCTTCTGGTCGGCGCT
>JAIBCD010000092.1 GCA_019694335.1 Rhodospirillaceae bacterium
CCGGCCGGCAGCACGGCCACGGCCGGCGGCGGCGCGAGCATCGGCGCGACCGGCGCGGGTGGCGCCGGTGCCGTGGGCGGCAAAGGGGGCGTGGTGGGCGGCGGGACGGTGGTCATGGCCCGCACATGCGCGTTAGGCCGGCGCGAGCAGCCGTTCGGCGATGGCTTCCACGTCCATCGCGGCTTCCGAGGACGGCGAGCGGATCAGGATCGGCGTCTGGTTGCGGATGCATTCCCGCACGCGCGCATCGCGGCGGATGATCCCCGCCAGGGCCGGCGAGATCTTCAGGAACCCCTGGCAGGCCTTGAACAAGGTCTGATAGGTGCGCTCGCCTTCGCGGGTGGAGTTGGAAGCGTTCACCACGATCCGGATATCGGTGTTGGGCCGCTCCATCGCGGTGATCTTGATGAAAGCATAGGCGTCGGTGAGCGACGTGGGTTCGTCGGAAGTCACCACCAGCACCGTGTCGGCCGACTTGGCGAGCTGGCGCACGGATTTCTCGACGCCGGCGCCAAGGTCGAGCACGACGCGGTCATAACGCCCGGCCATCAGCGCCAGATCCTCGCCCATGATCTGCAGGCGCGAGAGCGGGATATTGGCCAGGCTGCCCGAGCCCGAACGTCCCGCGATCACGTCGAAGCCACCCGGTTCGTACTGCATGGCGGCCTGGTTGAGCGAGAGCTTGCCGGCGATGACGCTGCCCAGGTCGTATTGCGGCATCAGGCCGAGCTGGATGTCGATGTTCGCCAAGCCGAGGTCGCCGTCGAACAGCAAGGTGCGTTGGCCGCGTCGCGCAAGCGCGTGCGACAGGGTGATTGAGAAGAAAGTCTTGCCCACGCCGCCCTTGCCGGAGGCGACCGCGATCAGGCGCCCGCGCTTGGCGCTCACCGCCGGGCGGCCCGCGAGGCGCGGTGCTGCTCCTGCGGCAGCGGCCCCCGGAACGGCGCGGGGAACAGTCGGCGGATTGGTCATCGTTTACCCTCGGAGCGGATGCCGGTTGGCTTCAGGATTTGCGCCGGCGGTTCTTCCGCCTGCGGCTGCAGTTCTTCTTCGGGCGGCAGGATCAGCCGCGCCATGGAAACGGGATTCACCGCGCATAGCCCGGTGGCGACATGCGGATTCAGGCTGACTTCGCTGAACATCAGCTGGCCGGCGTCGGCCGCGGACAGGACCGCACCCAGGCGCCGGGTCATGTCGAGGCGGGTGGCGAGCAGGCGCGTGGCGCCCGAGGTGCCGAAGGCCTCGCCGATGTCGGCGGCTTCGGCGGCGTCGCCGCCGGCGGCCAGCACCAGGATCGGCTCCACGTCGGCGGCGTTCACCAGGGTCTTCAGGAAATCCATGTCATGCTGGCTGAACGGGTTGAGGCCGGGGCTGTCGATGAACACCAGGTCGTACTTGCTCATCATCTCGGCGACCGCGTTGCCGAGGCCGTCGGCGCCGCGCACTTGTTTCAGTTCGATCTCGAGGATGCCGGTGAAAGCCGCGAGCTGTTCCACGGCGCCGGCACGGATGGTGTCGGCGGTGATCACGCCCACCGGACGCCCTGCCAGGCGCGCGCGCGCGGCGAGCTTGGCGCAGGTGATGGTCTTGCCGGTGCCGGGTGGGCCCACCAGCATGAACGGGCGCGGCGCCTTGCGTTCGGGGAGCGGGGCGAAATCGAAGTGGTCTTCGAGGGCGGTGGCGCAGGCCATGGTGGGCGAACCCACCTCCACCGCCATGGCGGCCTGCACCATCTTTTCAATCAGGCGCGGCGGCGTGCCGTGATAGGCGAGCGCCTCGCGCACCTTCTCGGCGAACGGCGTGGTGTTGCGCCCGGTTATGGCGCGGTCGATGTCGTCGTCGTCGGACGGATCCTCGAGGGCGGCGGTGATGCGCACGCCCTGGCCATCGGACGCGCGCTGGGTCGAGACGATGATGGCATCGTCCCCCAGCTCCTCGCGAACCATGCGCATGGCTTCCGCCATGGTGGCCGCGTTGTAGGATTTAAGGCGCATCCCTCGACCCCGATCGAAGCCGGACTTTTTGGTTAGGTCGTCTGGCCCTTGCCGGACGGTGTTCAGTCCGTCCCGCTTCGCTTAACCCCGCACATTTTCCATCGAAAAATGTGCCAACTCAAAAGACCAACCCAATAGCCTAGATCTGACCGACGGTCCGGATCTTGGCCTTGGGATGAATCTCATTCTGCGACAATACCACCGTCATCGGCCGGAAGCGGTCGATAATTGAGCGCACATAGGGGCGCACCGACGGCGACGTCAACAGGATCGGCGTTTCCCCTTGCATGGCAAAGCGTTCGAAGTTCTGACGCACCGCCGAAATGAATTCCTGCAGCTTGGACGGGGCCATCGAGAGCTGGCGGTCGTCGCCCTGGCCGACCAGGGAGTCGCCGAAGGCCTGCTCCCATTCCGGTGACAGCGCCACGATCGGGATGACGCCGTTGTCGTCCACCGCGCCGTCGGACAACTGGCGCGCGAGCCGGGCGCGTACATGCTCGGAGATCATCAACACGTTGCGGGTGATGGCGCAGGCTTCCGAGATGCCTTCCAGGATGGTCGGCAGGTCGCGTACCGAGACCCGCTCGTTGAGCAGGTTTTGCAACACTCTTTGGATGCCCGCGACCGTGATCTGGCTCGGCACCACCTCGCCGATGAGCTTCTGCTGGTCCTTGTCGAGTTCGTTGAGCAGCTTCTGCGTCTCGGTATAGGAGAGCAGTTCGGCCATGTTGTCGCGCACGACTTCGGTGAGGTGCGTGGTGATGACGGTGGGCGGATCGACCACGGTGTAGCCGCGGAACAGGGCTTCCTCGCGGTTGGCGGGATCGATCCACAGCGCCGGCAAACCAAATGTGGGTTCCTTGGTGCGTTCGCCGGGGAGCGAGATGTCCTCGCCGCGCGGGTCCATGACCAGCAGCATGTTGGGGCGCAGGTCGCCTTTGCCGGCTTCCACTTCCTTGATGTAGACGGCGTAGGAATTGGCCGGCAGCTGCATGTTGTCCTGGATGCGGACGGCCGGCATGACGAAGCCCATGTCGGTGGCGAGCGCGCGGCGCAGCGATTTGATCTGGTCGGTGAGACGCTTGTTGTCGTTGTTGATGAGCGAGAGCAGGCCGTAACCCAGCTCCAGGCGTACCATGTCGATCTTCATGGCCTGGGAGATCGGTTCTTCCTGGACCGGTACTTCGGTCTTGGCTTTGACCTGTTCGGCGGCCTTCTGCTTGGCCTCGGCTTCGCTGTTCTGGAACGAAACGAACGCCGCGCCGCCGCCGGTGACCAAGGCCAGCAGCATGAACGGCATGGCCGGCGTACCCGGGAGCAATGCGAGCGCGGTGGCCAGCAGCGCACTCATGCCCAGCGCCTTGGGATAGCGCGTGAACTGGGTGGTCAGCGCCACGTCCATGGTGTCTTTGAGGCCGCCCTTGGAGACCATCAGACCGGCGGCGGTGGAGACCACCAGCGCCGGGATCTGGGTCACGAGGCCGTCACCGATGGTCAGGCGGGTGTAGATGTCGGCGGCGTGGGTGAAGGCCATGCCTTTCTGCGCCATGCCGATGATCATGCCGCCGATGACGTTGATGGCGGTGATGATCAGGCCGGCGACCGCGTCGCCGCGCACGAATTTCGAGGCGCCGTCCATGGCGCCGAAGAAATCGCTTTCCTTCTGCAGTTCCTCGCGGCGGGTCTTGGCCTCCTGCTCGTCGATCAGGCCGGCGGACAGGTCGGCGTCGATGGCCATCTGCTTGCCGGGCATGGCGTCCAGGGTGAAGCGCGCGGTCACTTCGGCGATACGCGTCGAACCCTTGGTGATCACCATGAAGTTGACGATGGTCAGGATCGAGAACACGATCACGCCGATCACGAAACTGTCGCCCATGATGAAACCGCCGAACGCCTGAATGACGTGGCCGGCGGCGGCCGTGCCTTCATGGCCGTGGGCCAGGATCAGGCGGGTCGAGGCGAGGTTGAGCGCCAAGCGGAGCAGGGTGGCGATCAGCAGCACCACCGGGAAGGAGTTGAACTCCATGGCTTTGCGGATGAACACCACGGTCATGAGGATCAAGACCGCGAGGGTGATCGACATGGCGAGCGAGATGTCGAGCAGCCAGGGCGGCAGCGGCATGATCAGGACGACCATGATCATGACGAGGCCCAGCGCGAAGCCGAGGTCGCCGCGCTTCAGCGATCCCATCACGCGGTCGGTCATGGCGCCGAAGTCGACGGACGGCGCGGCGGGGCCGGTGCGCGTGGGGGCTGCGGTTACGGCTGTGCCGGTGGATTCAGCGGCTTGGTCTGACACGGTTTTTGGGCCCTCTTCCCCGAGACCGACAAAGTCGCTTTTCCGGGTTAACAGAGCCTTTAAACCGGCAATTTTTGCCGGGCGGGCGGCATCCGCGGGCGGTAATTTAAAATGTAGTAATTACAATGGCTTGTGGCCAGTAACCGGCGCCTGCTGCCTGCGGATTAGGCAGTCTCGCCGACGCCCGGCGGCGGCACCGAGAGGCCTTCCTGAACATAGGCGTTCAGTTTGTTCCTGAGCGTGCGGATCGAGATCCCCAGGATCTTGGCGGCGTGGGTGCGGTTGCCCAGGGTGTGCTTGAGGGTGTCGATGATCAGGTCGCGCTCCACGTCGGCGACCGTGCGGCCCACCAGGCTGGCGGCCGAAGCGGCCGGGCCGCCCATGTCGCCGTCGAGCATGATGGCGTCGGCATCGATCTCGTCGCCGGGCGCCAGCAGCACGGCGCGATGGATGCAGTTCTCCAGCTCGCGCACGTTGCCCGGCCACTTGTAGGCCTTGAGCGCCGCCATGGCCTTGGCGGAGACGGCGCGCACCGGTACGCCGTTTTCCTCGGCGCAGATCTTGGCGAAATGGTCGGCCAGAACGTCGATGTCCCGGGGCCGGTCGCGCAAGGGCGGCATCGCCAGCTTGACGACGTTGAGGCGGAAGTAGAGATCCTCGCGGAATTTGCCCGCCTTGACGGTCTCTTCCATGTTGCGGTTGGAGGTGGCGAGGATGCGCGTGTCCACCTTGACCGGCGCGTTCGAGCCGATGCGCACGATCTCGCGCTCCTGGATGGCGCGCAGCAGCTTGGCCTGCAGCTTGATGTCCATCTCGCTGATTTCATCGAGCAGCAGGGTGCCGCCGCTGGCTTCCTCGAACTTGCCGATGCGGCGCGCGACCGCGCCGGTGAAGGCGCCTTTCTCGTGGCCGAACAGTTCGGATTCCAGCAGCTCGCCCGGGATCGCGGCGCAATTGACCGCGACAAAGGGTTTGTCCTTGCGGGGGCTGTTGCGGTGCAGGTACTTGGCGATCAGTTCCTTGCCGGTGCCGGATTCGCCGATGATCAGCACGCTGGCGGGGCTGGGCGCCACCTTCTTGGCCATCTGCAGCACGCGGTCGGTGGCCGGGTCGGCGTAAACCAGGGTGTCCTGTTCGGCGGCAACGGCCTCCAGCACCGCGGCGATCAGCGCGGCGTCGGGCGGCAGCGGGATGTATTCCTTGGCGCCGGCCTTGATGGCCGCCACGGCGGCGCGGGAGTCGGTGGAGATGCCGCAGGCAACCACCGGCAGGTGGATGCGCTCGGTCTTCATCTCGGCCAGCAGCTGCTCGATGTCGAAGGCGACGTCGGCCATCACCAGGTCGGCGCCCTGGCCCGAGCGCATGACGTCCATGGCCTGGGAGACACCTTCGGCCTGGAGCACTTTCGCGCCCCGCTGGATGGCGATGCGGCTGGCGGCGCCGATCTGGCCCGAGAGCGATCCGATGATCAGCAGGCGCATGGCAGGCTCTGGAAAGGAAAAACGCTCATGACCAAGTTATCCGCCGGGGGGGGGAATAGGTCAACAGCGTGTCCGGGAAAAGTGGGTGCCGCCGCCGGCCGAAGGCCGACCTACTCAAAGAACCGGACTTTGCGGTCCGGCGGCAAGGCGCTGTTGAGCAGCATTTCGAGGCGGCGAGGATTGTCCTTGCGCGCGATCGCGAGCGTGCCCAGGGTGTAGAGGTAATTGATCAGGTGCTCGTCGGCGGCGTTGCGTTCGAGCTTCGAGGCCAGCGGGTTGAAGATCATATTGGCCGAAAGGACGCCGTAGAAAGTCGCGAGCAGCGCCACCGCCATGGCCGGGCCGATGACCGTGGGGTTGTCGAGCTTGCCCAGCATCTGCACCAGGCCGATCAGCGTGCCGATCAGGCCCATGGCCGGGGCCACTTCCGCGGCCTTGCGCAGAACGTTCGCCGATCTCTGCACCCGCGCGGCGCCGGTGCTCAAATCCTCCCCCAGGATGTCGGCGATGTCCTTTTCCGGCAGGCTGTCGATCAGCATGCCGAGCGCCTTGTACAGGAAAGGTTCGCGCACGAATTTCTGGATGGGTTCGCCCTGAAGCTTGAGCACGCCGTGATGGCGGCAGAAGTCGGCCAGTTCCAGCATGGTATAGGCCACGTCCTGGGGATCGCGCTCGCGGTAGAACACGGTCGAACTCAGGCCTTTGAAGGCGTGCTGGATGTCGTCCAGGCTGAAGGACATGCAGGTGACGGCGAGCGTGCCCCCGACCACGATCAGTAGGCCCGGGCCGTTCAGGAACGCGGCCGCCGAACCTCCCAACGCGATCGCCGCGATCACCAGCGCAAGTCCGGCCAGGAGGCCGAACACTGTGGCGCCGTCGAACAGCGTGCGGCGCGGGGTCGCCGTGAGTTCCGCCTGCTCGGCCATGGATCAATCCTGTTTGTCGCGTGCCTGGACGGAAAACCGTCCATTTTTCCTGGACACGTTCGGGCTACGCTTTCTGGTTCTTGATGATTTCGGTCATGGTGATGCCGAGGCGGTCGTCTACCACCACCACTTCGCCGCGCGCCACCAGCCGGTCGTTGACATAGATGTCGATGGCTTCGCCGACCTTGCGGTCCAGTTCCACCACCGCGCCGCGCCCGAGCTTCAGAAGCTCGTTCACCTGCATGGACGATTTGCCCAGCACCGCCGAAACGCGCACCGGGATGTCGTAGACCGCTTCCAGATCCTGGGCCGACCGCGGCTTATCCGGGATATCCGCGGGATCGCCCCACGAATCATCGTCGTCGTCCCCGTTGTTTTTAGCCGCGCCCTCGATCTCGTCGAGTTCGAGGTCGCTGATCGACTTCTTTTTCGGCTTGTCGGTATCTTCTGCCATGACTCACTCCCGCGGACGCTGGGTTATTGATTAGTCGCATTTCCTTCCGGAAATGCTTTAGGCGCCGCCACCTTGATTCGGATCCGTTTGATCTTGGTCTGCTTGAGGCTCGCCGGTCGCCGGCTGGCCGGCTTGATTTTGTTCTTCTTGAATCTGCGCGTCCACCGTGGCGTCGAGGGCGTCCACGTCCACGTCGCCGTAGGACGCCGCCACCGCCTCGCGCACTGAGCGCCAGATGCGCGCTTCGTCGCGGTCGGCGCCACCGCCGGCCCACTCCAGGCGGCAGTCGCCGGGTTGGAGTTCGTAGTCGGTGACCACGGTATAGGTGCCCTGGAAGCTCGCGCGCGCGAATACGTCCTTGAGGCGGGTTTCCAGATCCTCCGCGATCATCGGGTGAGCCCGCACCAGGATCTTGGGCTCGCCCAAGGTGACCGGCAGGACGGCGCGCACGAAATTCTCGATGTTGTCCACGGCATATTGCTCGGCGAAGGTCGGCAGCATGCGGCGCACGATACCGTAGACCATGCGCATGGCGATCTGTTCGATCTGACCGTTGGCGGTCTTTTGCTGCTCGTCGAGCTTGTCGAGGCCTTGCGCGATCAGGTTGATGGCGTCGGCGACATAGTGCTCGCGCGAGGTGCCGGCTTCCTCGAGCGCGGCGCCGTGGCCGGCGATATAGCCCTCCTCGCGCGCGGCCTCGAGCTGGGCCTTGGTGAACTCCAGCTTGACCGCGGGCGGGGGCGGCGGCTCCTTGACTTTGGCCTTGGCGGCGGCGCGCGCGGCATCCGCGGCGGCCGCCGCGGCGAGCGCGGCTTCCTCGGCGGCGATCTCGGACTTGCGCCGTTCGTGCGGCAAATAGAGCTTCGAGGCGTCGTCGAACGACCTCTCGAAGGTGAACTTGCGAACCGGACCGTTGCGTGTCGCCATGACCAAATACCGTTAGTAGACCATCTCGCCGTCTTCGCCGCCCTCGGAGATCGTGATCTGGCCCGAGTTGGACAGTTCCTTGACCAGGCGCACGATCTCGGCCTGAGCCTCCTCCACGTCCTTGAGGCGGACCGGGCCGGTGGCGTCCATGTCTTCCTTGAGCATCTTGGCGGCGCGGCCCGACATGTTCGAGAAGAACAGTTCCTTGATGGCGTCCGACGCGCCCTTGAGCGCGAGCGCGATCTTGTCCTTCTCGGCCTGGCGCAGCAGCACCTGGGCGCCGGCGGCGTCGAGGCGGATAAGATCCTCGAAGGTGAACATGAGGGCCTTGATCTTCTCGGCGGACTCGCGGTTGCGTTCTTCCAGGGCGGTCATGAAGCGCGCCTCGGTGTTGCGGTCGAGCGCGTTGAAGATTTCCGCCATCATCTCGTGGGAATCGCGCCGCGTGGTCTTGGCCAAGTTCGACATGAATTCGGTGCGCAACGTTCTCTCGACGCCTTCCAGCACGTCCTTCTGCACCGCTTCCATGTGCAGCATGCGCATGACCACTTCCATCGCGAAACCTTCGGGCAGCAGCGACAGAACGCGGCTGGCGTGGTCTTCCTTGATCTTGGACAGGATCACGGCGACGGTCTGGGGGTACTCGTTCTTGAGGTAGTTGGCCAGAACCTGCTCGTGCACGTTGGCCAGCTTGTCCCACATGGTGCGGCCGGCGGGGCCGCGGATTTCCTCCATGATGGCCGCGACGCGTTCCTTGTCGAGGCCCTTGAGCAGCAGGCGCTCGGTGGTCGCTTGCGAGCCCACCAGCGACCCGGTGTTGGAAATGGCGTCGGCGAAGTCGACGAACAGCCGCTCCACCAGATTCGCTCCAACCGTGCCCAGGTTCGCCATCACTTGCGAAATTTCCTTGATCTCGTCGTCTTCCATCATGGCGAACAACTTGCCCGCCTGTTCGTCGCCCAGCGACAGCATCATGATGGCCGCCTTCTGCGGGCCCGTGAGGCTGCGGTAGTCTTCTTTCACCCGTGACACTGTCCGGCCTTTTCAATGCCTCGCGGCCCGACCCGCCGGCCCCGGGATTATACTCCTTAACGCCCCCGCGATCAGGCTTCTTGATAGAGCCAGGTGCGGATAATCGAGAGCGCCTCTTCCGGATGCTTGTCGACGATGTCGCTGATCTTGCGCAAGGAAGAGGCTTTGACGCGGCCTTCCACCTTGTCGATGTCGATCAGTTCGTCGAGATCCTCTTCTTCCTCCTGGCTGCCCATGGGCATCGGCACGCCGCCGGGGCCGGTCAGCTGGGCGACGCCCCCTTCGCTGGACAGCAGGGCATCTTCGCCCGTGGGCATGGCTTCGAAGGCGCGGGTGACCAGCGGGCGGACCACCAGCAGGATCACCAGGACCGCGACCACGGCGACGCCGAGGCCCTCGGCCATGCGCATGATCTCTTCCTTGTTGAAGCCAAGGATGTTGAATTCCTTCTGGTCGCCGAGCAGATCGTCGATGCCGGTGAACTGCATGTTGGTGACCTGGACCTGGTCGCCGCGGTTCTGGTCGAAGCCGATCGCGGTCTTCACCAGGGCCTCGATCTTGGACATGGTCTCGTCGGGCAGCTGCGTGTAGGCGCGCTTGCCCTCGGCGTCCGGGGCTCCGTAAGTGCCGTCGACCAGCACCGCGACCGACAGGCGCTTGACGTTGCCGGACTCGCGCACGCGGTTCTCCGTGGTCTTGGAGATTTCGTAGTTGACCGTTTCTTCGCTGCGGTTTTCGTCGGTGGTGGCGGTGCCGGCGCCGGAATTGGCCTGGGCGTCGGGCAGATTCTGGCTGACCGAGACGTCGCGCGGCTGGCGTTCGGCGCTCTTGGCGTTGTTGGTCACGGTGACGGTCGAGCGCGGCACCGACTGGTCGGGGTTGTAGGATTCCGACGCGGTCACGACCTTGTCGAATTCCATGTCGGCGCGCACTTCGGCGCGCACTTTGCCGGGCCCGAGCGTGCTCTCCACCAGGGTGGTGATCGAGGTGGCGAGGCGGCGTTCAAGGTTGTTGCGCGCCTCTTCCTGCTGGGCCTGGACCTGCTGCTGGTCGTTCTCAAAGGACCGCGACAACAGGGTGCCGCGTTCGTCGACGATCGAGATATTGGTGGGGCGCAGCTTCGGCACCGCCGAGGCGATCAGGTGCTGCACCGCCTTGACCTGGTTTTCCGCCAGGCGCCCGGACTTCATCTTGACGTAGACCGAGGCGGTGGGTTCCTGCATCTCGCGGGTGAACATCTCACGCTGCGGCATCACCAGGTGAACGCGGGCGTTCTGGATGCCCTCGATCGACTTGATGGTGCGCCCGAGCTCGCCCTCCAGCGCGCGCACCAGGTTCACGTTCTGCATGAAGTTGGTGGCGCCGAGGGCGTCCATGTTGTCGAAGATCTCGTAGCCGACCGACGCGCCCGACGGCAGGCCGAGTTCGGCCATGTGCATGCGGGTGGTGGTGACCTGTTCGGTCGGGATGCGGATTTCGGTGTTGTTGTTGCCCATCTCGAACGGCACGCCGGACAGTTCGAGCTGCTTGATCACTTCGCGGGAGTCGGTGGCCGAGAGGTTGCCGTAGAGCAGCGCCATGGGCGCCGCCGAGAACCGGGTCGCGAAGAAGATGATGAAAGCGATCAGACCGACGGCGACGCCGCCCATGGCGGCAAGGCGGGCGGGGCCCAGGTTTTTGATCTGCTGGACGAATGGGTTCAAGGTTCGTTCCTCTCGGCCTCACGCCGTCTTAAGGACGGATCGTGCTCATTCCCGGAAGGGGTTGGCTTGTTTGCGCTTTTTTGGAATGCGGGCCGGAGCCCGCACACCCGTCTTTCAGCCTTTGGCCCCTAGGGTGGAAAAGCTAGGCCGGGGGCCCTGAAGAACAGGTTAACAGTGGGAAATTTTTGCCGGGTTGGGCGTAATATGGGCAGCCCGCTTCGGCCCCCTGCTTCAAGTCATAGTGTCCAAAGGCCTCCCGATTGCCAAAAGCTTTAGAATCAGAGCGTTCAAGGGCCGGTACGGCGTCCGGCGTCGTGATCGAGCTGGCGGCGGCCATCGTCACCCTGGCCGAGGAGGCGCCCAAGATCCTGCTGGTGCGGTCCGAGGCGGGCCAGCGGGCCAGCCTGCCGTGCGGACCCTTCGATCCCGCGGGCCATCGCACCCTGGAGGAGGGCTTGCGCACCTGGGTGCGGGAGCAGACCGACCTCCATCTCGGCTATGTCGAGCAGCTCTACACCTTCGGCGACCGGTTCCGCGATCCGACGGAACGGGTTGGCGGCCCCCGCCCGGTGTCCGTGGGGTACCTCGCCCTGGTGCGCCAGACGGCTGTGAAGAACGCCGGCAAAGGCCCCGCCGAAACCGCCTGGGGCGACTGGTACCGCTATTTCCCGTGGGAAGACTGGCGGGAAGGCCCGCCGGCGATCCTTGACGCTCTGATTGCCCCGGGCCTGGAGGCCTGGATCGCCGAGAACGCCGACAAAACCGAGCGCCAGCGCCGCCGCGAGCGGGTGAATCTGGCTTTTGCAATCGGCGGCGGCGCCTGGGACAACGAAAAGGTTCTGGACCGCTATGAGCTGCTGTACGAAGCCGGCCTGGTGTTCGAGGCCGCTTTCGACCGCGAGCACATTGAAATTAGGAGGGCCGAAATCGGCCGGGCGGCCGAGCCCAACCTGAAAAGCGGCGCTGCGCTGATCAAGGATCATCGCCGCATCATGGCCACCGCCATGGGGCGTCTCCGGGCCAAGATCAAATACCGGCCGGTGATCTTCGAACTGATGGCGCCGACGTTCACCCTGCTCCAGTTGCAGCGGGCGGTGGAGGCCTTGTCCGGTGGCCGGCTGCACAAGCAGAATTTCCGCCGCCTCGTGGCCCACGAAGGGCTGGTGGAACCGACCGGCCAGATGTCCGGCGCCACTGGCGGGCGGCCCGCCGAGCTGTTCCGATTCCGCCGGGAAGTGGTGCACGAGCGCCCGGCGCCCGGCGTACGCGCCCCGGTGCGGGTCCGGCGGCAAGCGCGCTAATTTATTGATTCATAATCATAATATTCCAAAACCGCTGGGCAGACATGCCGGCTGTTTCAGGTAGCTTTCTTGACTTGGGCTTGGGCCGCCCTTAGGCTCAATTTGTTGATAACACGCTTGAGCGCGTGTTTTTACGTGCCCTATATATGCTCAAATTAAGTATAAGTCGTCGCCAAAACGTCATGCGGGACGGAGCCGGCGGGGACAAGACGCGCAACTCAAGGAGCCGCCATGAACGTGGTCAGCAGGAGCCGCCCCCAGGATCTCCGCTTCACCTCCGAGGTCGAACGGGCGACCTCGCACCTCTATGACAAGGTGAAGAAGGTCATTCCGGAAGTGGAGTGGCCGACCTATGCGCCGCTGATCGCGCGCATCAACCAGCTCAAGGCCCAGAAGAACGCGGTCATCCTCGGGCACAACTACATGACACCCGAGATCTTCCACTGTGTCGCCGACATCACCGGGGATTCGCTGGCGCTGGCGCGTTCCGCCACCAAGACCACCGCCGACATCATCGTCATGGCCGGCGTGCACTTCATGGCCGAGACCGCCAAGCTGCTCAATCCTCGCAAGAAAGTGCTGATCCCCAACACCGGCGCCGGCTGCACGCTCGCGGAATCCATCACCGGCGCCGATGTGAGGAAGCTCAAGGAACAATACCCGGGCGTGCCGGTGGTGACCTACGTCAACACCTCCGCCGAGGTGAAGGCGGAAGCCGATATCTGCTGTACGTCCGGCAATGCCGTCGAGATCGTGGAGGGCCTGGGCGTGCCGCGCGTGATCATGCTGCCGGACGAATACCTCGCCCTCAATACCGCCAAGAAGGTGAAGACCGAGATCATCACCTGGAAAGGCCGCTGCGTGGTGCACGAGATGTTCACGCCCGATGACATCCGGTCCTTGCGCGCCTCCAACCCGGGCGTCGTGGTGCTGGCGCATCCCGAGTGTTCGCCCGAGGTGATAGCGGAATGCGATTACGCCGGTTCCACCGCCGGCATGAGCGACTATGTCGCCAAGCACAAGCCGCCCAAGGTGGTACTGGTGACCGAATGCTCCATGAGCGACAACGTCGCCGCCGAATATCCCGAGCTGGAGTTCGTACGCCCCTGCAACCTGTGCCCGTTCATGAAGAAGATCGAGCTCGAGAACATCCTGGTGGCGCTGGAAGAGGAGCGCCACGAGGTCCATATCGACCCGGCGATCGCCGGCCGGGCGCGGATCTCGGTCGAACGCATGCTGACGGGTTGGAAACCCTGAGCCTCGACTCCGCCATCGTAGACGCCGCTGTCCGCGCCGCGCTCACGGAAGACCTGGGTGCCGCGGGCGATATCACCACCGCGGCCACGGTGCCGGCGGAAACGCGCGCGCAGATCGG
>JAIBCD010000225.1 GCA_019694335.1 Rhodospirillaceae bacterium
GCTGCGCCGCGGGCGGCGGCAGGTTGTCGCGGGTAAAGGTATCGACATGCGCCGAGTAAGCCATGGCCGCCTCCCGTCAAATTCTCACGCCGAGCTTGTAGCCCTCCTGGATCGCCGCATCGAGGCCACGCGGCACCGTGGCGTCGCCGCCGCCGTGCAGTTCGTCCACCATCCACTGGAATTCGTAGAACAGGTCGTGGTTGGCCTTGCGCGGGCTGGAGACGATGACGTTGTCGCAGGGGATGAAGACCTCCTCGCCCTTGGCGGTCCTCACCGTCGCACCTTCGGCGGTGACCTTCACCAGTTCCGAGGAGCACTGTGTCTTGATCCCCAGCTCATCCACCCAGGCGGTGTGCCGCCACTTGAAGGTGGGCATGATGTCGCCGCCGACGCGCTTGTCCTTTTCCACCACGGTGAGTTCGTGGCCGTCCTTCTGCAGGCGCTCGGAAATCGTCAGGCCGATCATGCCGCCGCCGATCATCACCACGCGCTTGCCGACCTTCTTCTTGCCGTGGGCGACATCGAGCGCATCGATCAGCAATTCGCGTCCGGGCATGTACTTGAAGGAATCGAGGTCGGTGCGGGCACCGGCAGCGACGATGCAGGCATCGTACTCGTGCAGCACGCTGCGCATGAACTTGGCATTGGCTTCGGTATTCAGCTTCACTTCGATGCCGAGCTTCTTCGCCATCACGCCGTAGTAGTCGATCACGCCTTGCAGGTCGGCCGGGCGCGCCAGGTCGTTGGCAGCATAGGCAGCGAGGTTGCCGCCGATCTTGTCGGCCTTGTCGAACACGGTGACGGCATGGCCGCGCTTGCGCGCCGTGATCGCCGCCTCCATGCCCGCCGGGCCGGCGCCGATGACCATGATGCGCTTCTTCTCGGTGGCCTCGGTGACGTGGTACTCGGGCTCGACTTCGTGGCCCAGCATCGGGTTCATGGTGCAGGTGTAAGGCAGGTCGCGGAACAGGCGCGACAGGCAGTTGAGCGAGCCGATGCAGGGCCGCACTTCCTCCATGCGGTCCTCGGCGGCCTTGTGGATCATCTCCGGATCGGCCAACAGCGGGCGGCAGACTTCCCAGTAGTCGAAAATGTTGTCGCGCACGCACTCGTTGGCCATCGCCGGATCGGGCAGGCGGTTGCCGAAGGCCACCAGCACGTTGGGGAACATCTTCTTCGCCTTTTCGGAGAGGAAGTTCCAGTAGCCCGGCGCCACGTCGCGGCCGAAGGACGACTCGGGCGCTTCCTGCCAGCCGACGGTGACCGAGATCATGTCCACGCCGCAGTCGACGGCCTGCTGCATCAGCTCGAAGGATTCGTCCTGGGTATTGCCGCCCCAGCGGTCCATCAGTTCGGCGCCATTGAGGCGCACCGACAGCGGGTTGTCCGGCGTCGCCTGCTTGATGGCGTCGATCAGCTCGCGCATGAAGCGGCCGCGGTTCTGCACCGAGCCGCCATATTCGTCGGTGCGCTGGTTGGTGAAGCGCGAGTTGAAATTGGCCAGCAGGTAGCCCATGAAGCTGGTGATCTCGGTGGCATCGAAACCGGCGCGGATCGCGCGCTTGGCGGCGTCGGCGTGCTGCTTCACCGTGACCGCGATCTGCTCCTTGGTCATCTCGCGCGGCGGGCGGAAATGCGGCAGGGTCTGCGGCACCACCGAGGGCTGGATGCAGTAGCCGAGGTCGATGCCGCCGTAGCGGCCGGCGTGCAGGATCTGCTGCATGGCCATGGCGCCGGCATCGTGGATGTAGCGCGCGATCATCTCGAACTGCGGCAGGAACTTGTCGTCGTGGATCGCCACCTGGCGGAAGTAGGCCTTGCCCTCGCCCCAGGGGTCGGGATAGGCGCCCTGGTTGGTGATCATGCCGCAGCCGGTGCCGGCGATCACGCGCACCCGCGCCAGCTCGCGCGGGGTGATGGTGCCGTCACGGCCGTTGTAGTTGGAGACGCAGCAGGCGCCGTACTTGATGCGGTTCTTGACCGTGTATTTGCCGACGGTGCCGGGCTTGAACAGGTCTTTGAGCTTGGCTTCCCCCGGACGGATCACGACGATTCCTGTCACGTCAATTCCTCCTTGTGGCCCGGCCCGCGGCGGGCATCGTTTCCTTCGTGGATACTGTATACATTACGTGCAAACCATTGGAGCGTCAATACGAGTCGCCGAAGATTTCGGGGTGGCTGCGCTCCCAGGCCGCCGCCAGTTTCGGATCGCGGCGCGCGACTTCGGCATGGTCGACCCGGCCGGTGCGGGTCATGTAGCTGTAGGCGAAATCCACCGGCGGCAGGCGGATCAGTTCGTCCATCCGCTCGTACCAGCGGATGCTGGCGTTCGCCGCATCCAGGATTTTCTTCATCGGCGGCAGTCGCCGTTCCTGGTACAGCGCCAGGGCTTCGCCCACGCCGCCCGCGTCGCGCAGGGCTTTCCAAAGCGCGATCGCATCCTCCATGGCCAGCCGCGTGCCGGAGCCGATCGAGAAATGCGCCGTGCGCAGGGCGTCGCCCATCAGCACCGCCTTGCCGGAACTCCATTGCCGGTTGGTGATCGCCGGGAACTGGCGCCAGTAGGACTTGTTGGAAAGTATCGGCTCGCCATCCAGGTCGTCGGCGAACACCCGCTCGCAATGGCGGATGGTCGCCGCCTC
>JAIBCD010000093.1 GCA_019694335.1 Rhodospirillaceae bacterium
CGGCCTCGGCGTAGCGCTCGAGCATACGCAACGCCGCGCCTTCGAGCGCATACGCGGGCGCGTACGCGGGGTTGGCGCGCTGCACCGCGCGTGCGCCGGCCAGGGCTTCATCCAGGCGCCCCATCTCGATGCAGACCGCGGCGCGGTTATAGAGGATGTCGATGTCGCCGGGCGCCAGGATCAGCGCGCGGTCGTAAGCCGCGATGGCTTCCTCGGAACGGTGCAGGCGCGCGAGCGCGTTGGCGCGCAAGCCCTGGATCTGGGCCGACGCCGGCATGGCAATAAGGGCACGGTCAGCGGCGGCGAGCGCCTCTTCCGGCCGCTTCAAATCCAAGAGAATCGCGGCGCGCGCCGCATGGACCTCCGCCTGATCCAGGAGGGCGAGGCTCTGCCCGGTGGACGCCAAGGCCTCTTCCGCGCGGCCCTGAAGCCGCAAGGCCTCGCTGCGCGCGTTCATGGCATCCACGTGGCGCGGATCGAGAGCCAACGCACGGTCGGCGGACGTCAGCGCCTTATGGGGTAGGCCACCCCGGTTGAGCGCCGTGGCGCGGTTGGCCCAGACATTGGGCGCCGCGGGATTGAGGGCGAGTGCCCGCTCGCACGCGGCGAGGGATTCGCCGAGGCGTCCGAGCGCCAGCAGCGCCGCCGCGCGGTTGGCGTGCGCGGCCGCCAGGCCGGGATCGGCGGCAAGTGCCCGGTCGAAATATCCGAGGGCCGGTTCGTAGAACCCTTGCTGGAGATCGACCGCGCCCCGCAAATGCAACGCCTCGGCATGGGCGGGCGCGGCTGCGAGCACGCGGTCATACAGCGCGCGCGCTTCGTCCAGGCGGCCGGCCTGGTGCAGGGAAAGAGCGGTTGTGAGTTCGGGGGCGAGGTCCATGGCCGCGCCACCATAAGACTTGCGAGCCCGCCCGCAAGAGCGGACACCGCACCGAGAGCGCGTCGGCGATGGGGATGAACCGGTTGATCGCCGCGGCGTCTCGGTCGCCGAGGTCCGTCAAGCCGATGACATTGCCCTGATCGTCAAACATGGGGCCGCCGCTATTGTCATGGGTCACCGGCACATTGCTTTGAATGAACGAGCCCTGCTTTTCTGCGCGGAATGCGCTGACAAATCCCGATATCACGCTCCCTTCGTTCGAGGTCCGGGCGGGCGTACCGATGACGAACACGGTCGAGGCGAGCGCGGGCGGCTCCAGCCGGAGGGGCAGACCGGTTCAAGTCAAGGTCGCTGCGACCACGCCGGGAATCTTGTAATGTTCGGCGATGGATTTCCGGGATGCCTTCGCCGACCCCGATTATTACATCCTCTCGGACGAAGAGGCGGCGTTCGGCTTTTCCGAAGTCGAAGGCATCATCGCCGCGCACGCCAAACCCGGCATGCGATGCCTGGAGATCGGCAGCGGGCCGGCGCTGCTGCTCGGCCGGCTCAAGGCGCGTTTTCCCGATGGCCACTTCGAGGGGCTGGAACCCGCCAGCGCCGGGTTCGGCAAGACCGATGCGCCGCTGGCGGTGATCGCGGCGCGCGCCGGCTTGACCGTGCACCGCTGCGGCTACGAGGACTTCCAGCCGCCGCAAAAATACGATGTGATTTTCTCCATCAACGTGTTCGAACATGTGGCCTCGTGGCGGGACTACCTGACGCGCACTTATGACTGGCTCACGCCGGGCGGCGTGGCTGTCATCCTCTGCCCGAACTACGCCTTCCCATGGGAGCCGCATGTGCGCATCCCGATCGTGCTCACCAAGGCTCTCACCCACCGCCTGTTTCGCGGCAGGATCGAATCCTTCGAGACCAACGCCGATTACCGTGGCCTGTGGGCGTCCCTGAACTTCGTCAAGAAGCGCCAGGTCCTGGCCTTCGCGCGGCAGGCCGGGCTCAAGATCGCGAGCGATGACCCGGTCATGGACCGCATGTTCCGGCGCCTGTTCACCGACCCTCATTTCGCGGGCCGCCAGAAAGCCCTGGCCGGTATCGCCAAGCTGTTTTACCGGCTAGGATTGACCCGAATTCTGGAGTGGCCGGGGGTACGGCTGTTCGCGCCGTTCATGGCGCTCAGGATGACGAAGTAATCTAAATGACGAAGTAATGGGGGGACTCTCATGACCGTCACGCGCCGCGCGTTCCTCACGCGTCATGTCGGCTGCGCCTGCCATATCGCGCTGATGGCCGCGGCCATGCCGCTGGCGGCACGCCGCGCGTTCGCCGCGGAATCCCTGGGAACCATCGTCGCCAAGGAGAAATTCGGCACCTTGGAGAAAATCGCCGACGGCGTCTGGGCGCACGTCTCGGCGCCGCTGGAGGGCGACCGCACCACGGTCTCCAACGGCGGCCTGATCGCCGGAAAAGATGGCGTGCTCGCCATCGAGGGCTTCCAGACCCCGGACGGCGCCAGATGGCTGGCCGGCAAGGCCAAGGAACTCACCGGCAAATGGCCGACACATGTGGCGCTCACCCACTATCACGCCGATCATGCCAATGGCGTCGCCGGCTACCTAGCCGAAGCCAAGCCGGGGATCCGCGCCACCGCGCGCACCCGCGACCTGGTGATCGAACGCAACCAGACCCCGCCCGACCCGGCCCGCGCCGCGGCGGTGAAGGACGCGATTGTGCTCTCGCCCGCCGAGACCACGACCCTCGACCTGGGCGGACGGGTGGTGAAACTGGTTCCGCGCGGCGGCCATACCGACAGCGACGTCACGGTCGAACTGGATGATCCCGGCGTGGTGTTCTGCGGCGATCTGGTGTGGAACCGGATGTTCCCCAACTACGTCGACACCGTGCCCACCAAAATGGCGGCGTCGATCCGCGGCCTGAAGCGCGCGTCCACCTCCACGATTTATGTGCCGGGCCACGGTCCGGCCGGGAAGAAGGCCGATATCGAACGCTACCAGGCGATGTTCTCGGCCGTCGAAGCCGCCGCGCGCAAGGCGCATCAAAAAGGCATGAGCGCCGAGGACGCCGGCGCCGCCTTCGAGATGCCCGACAGCCTCGGCATGTGGGCGCTGTTCAACCCCGCCGCCAAGACCTTCTACCAGCGCGCCTTCGCCGCCTGGTACAAGGAACTCAAGGCCTAGGGCCGCTTGCCCACAACGATGTGAATTGCGTTTGGAGACCCCTTCATCGAGAAGGGGACAAGCCTGCTTGTGCCGTGTGGGGAAAACCGGCGGGCGCGGGCCGTACGGGGGAATCGGGATGAACATCAAACTGCGCGCGTCCACCTGCATGGTCGCGGCGCTCACCGGTCTGGCCGCGACGGACGCGCGCGCCCAGTCGTCCACAAACGTGGCGACGGTGGTGGTGGACGCATTCGGGGAAAAGGTCGGCTCCGAGCAGATCGGCCTCTATAACGAGCAGCAGGTGCGCGGCTTCTCGCTGCAGGAGTCCGGCAACTATCGCATCGACGGCGCCTATTTCATCCGCTCCGCGAATATCGTCGATCCGGCGCTCGACGGCGTGACCATTCGCGTCGGCATCAACGCGCTGGGCGTGGATTTCCCGGCGCCCTCGGGAATCGTCGAATACCGCCTGCCCACCGCCGCCCCCGGCGCGCGCGAACAGGTCGAGTTCGCCTACCGCGACTACGGCGGCTGGGCGATCCTGTCGCGTGGGTCGGCGGCCAGGCCCGATGGCCGCGTCGGCGTGTCCTACGGCCTCAACATCATCAACGACACCGGCTCCGACGGCGTGCCCCGCCGCCCGCGCCACCTGGCGGTGGTGCCGGTGTGGCGGCCCAATGACGCCGTGCAGATCAAGACCTTCCTCTCGGTCGACCGTTTCACCAAGCAAGGCGACTACCAGGTCACCGCCAGCGGCGCGGTCCTGCCGCCCAAGCAGGTGCACCCGGGCGTCTACGCCGCCGACTGGACCAGGATGGAACAGTGGCAATACGCCGGCGGCGCGGTGATGGGGTATGCGCCGTCGGATGTTTTTGCCCTGCAATCGTCCTTCGTGGTCACCGACCTCGACCGCGAGCGCGGCGACTTCACCCTGCTGACGCTTGGCGCCGACGGCAAAGGCACGGCCAACGCCGTGCGCTCGCGGCTGAACCAGGCGCGCTCGGCCGCCGCCGAAACCCGCGCCAGCCTCAAGACCGCCGAAAACCAGCGCGTGTTCGCGACGCTGCGCTGGCGCAACTCCAAGAGCCAGGTGCGGCCCGGCGTATCGGTGCCGTTCGCTTTCATCGACCAGAGCGTCGGCGTGCCGGTGACAGCCGCGCCGCCCAAGCCGCCCGGCGTGATCCCGACCGTCGACCTGACCCGCCAGTTCATGGGCGGCGTGGGCTACGAAGCCGACGTGACCGACAAGATCTGGCTGCGCGGCGCGGTGCTCAAGACACATTATAGAAAGCAGGTCACACCGCCCGGCGGCGCGCCCCGCACCTCGACCGCGACGCCGTGGCTCTACGACTTCGCCACCACCTATGAACCCACCGACGGCCTGACGTTCTTCGCCACCACCGTGCGTGGGCTGGAGGAATCCGGCACCGCGCCCAACAACGCCGCCAACCGCAACGAAGTGCTGCCGGCGGTGATGGCGACGCAGTACGAGGCGGGCCTGCGTTACCGCATCGGCGGCGGCGTCACCTTCATCGGCTCGCTGTTCGAGATTTCGAAACCGACGCCCGGAATCGACACCTTCAATGTCTACGGCCTGATCGGCCAGGCACGCCATCGCGGTCTCGAGCTGTCGCTCACCGGCAAGCCCGCGGCCGGGTTCAACGTCGTGGGGGGCTTGGCGCTCCTGGAACCCGCGCGCCGCGGCGAACTGGTGGACCGCGGGCTGATCAGCAACCGCGCGGCGGGCGTGCCGGCGGTCACCGGGCTGGTCAACCTGACCTATCAGCTTCCGTTCCTCGACGGGTTCTCCATCGATAGCCAGTTCAACTACACCAGCAAGCGCCTCTTGAACCCGCGCACCGGCCTCTACACGCCCGCCTACGGCACCATCGACCTCGGCGCGCGCTACCAGTTCAGGCTGGCCGGCAACAATGCCACCTTGCGGGCGCGCATCGGCAACCTGACCGATGTGGACGAGTGGATGGCGATGCGTTCGGAGACCATGACCCGCGTGCAGCGGCGCGCCTTCCGCCTGTCGCTGACCACCAACTTCGACCACCCGGGGCTGTTCGACTAGGCGCATCCTCTGGCGAAGTGGAAGCCGGTTCGCCGCCGAAAAATGCGGCCGAACATAAAATAAAAACGGCGGCCCCTCGCGAGGCCGCCGTTTCTCATTCCCTCAGCCGCGGCTTAGGGCTTCTTGGCGCGCAACATGAAGCGGTCGGTCACGAAATGCGCCCCGCCTTCGCTGTTGCTGGCGGCGCGATTGTCGGCCGGATTCTTGAGCGCGGTGCCTTCGGCATCGATCTTGAAACCGGCGGCGGTCAGCTCGGTCTTGGCGATGGCCACGTCCATGCGGTGGACCTTCGAGGTGGCTTCCAGGCCGGCGCCGTCGGCGGCGTTGTGGTCTTCCACGTAGAAGATCCCGCCCGGCTTCAGGTTGTCGAACACGCCCTTGTTGAGCGCGGCGATGTTGGCGGTCGGACCGTTGTGGAAGTCGTGGTAGTTCTCGGTGGTCCAGGCCAGATCGGCCTTTTCCGGCAGCTTCAGCGCCGCGTAATCGATGGTCAGGATTTTCACGTTGGGATATTCGGCGGCGAGCTTGTCGGCGGTTTCCTTGGTGGCGGGCCGGCCCATGGCGGCGGCCGTGTACAGGGCGTAGACCTTGCCGTTCGGGCCCACGGCCTTCGCCAGCACGCGGGTGAAGTAACCCCCGCCTGGATTGAGTTCGGCGACGATCATGCCCGGCTTCACGCCGGCGAAAGCGACCACTTCACCCGGCTTGCGGTTGGCGTCGCGTTCCTTGTCGGCGGCGGGGCGGCCGGCATCGGCGACGGCGGCGGCGATCGGCGCCGGCACGCTGTCGGCGGCAATGGCCGAGGTGGAAAGCAGAATGGCGGTGAAAGCGGCGGCGGCTCGTGTCAGATTCTGGCGGGTCATATGATCCTCCCTATGCCGAAGTCCCGAATGGACCCCGGAGTTCGGGCAGGACTGTAGCCCGCTGCTGCTCCAGCAACAACCGGGTCCGGATTATTTCACGGGATTGTTCTTTGCCTGTTCCAGGAGCGCCCTGGCCTGCGTCATGTCGCAACTGCCCTTGCGCCGGGACTTCACGAGTTCGTCATCGCTGGCGGCCGAATACGCGCCGGTCGCGAGGTTGAATTCCATCACATAGGGCACCGGACTCTGGCCGCGCTGGGTGACGCAGGTGAAGGTGTCGCCCTTCACCTCGCAGGTCTCGGTGCTGGTGGTGGACCGGCCGTCACGGGTGGTGATGCGGAAGACGTTGACCTTGAAAACGTGTTCGAAGGTCTCGGGCTTGGTCTCCGGCGGGGTGAAATCGCCTTTCTTGAGGCGGCCGTTGGCGTCCGCGACCAGGTCGCGCACCTGGCGCTCCTCGGTGCCGGTGCATTTGATCAGAACCCCGGGCGCCGGCGCCTCTGCGGCAGAGGCGGCGTTGACGATCGCGAGCCCGACAAGACCGAATACCACACGCATCCCAGCCTCCCCTACTCCGCGGCGGCCGCTTCCGTCTTTTCGGAGGGGAAGATCAGGCCGCCGGCGATCACCAGGATACTCAAAATCGCGAGCACCTTGAAGGTCAGCGCGAAACCGCCGCTTTCGTGCATCGCGGCGATCAGGGCGACCGATGTGCCCGCCGCCGTGAAGCCGATGAAATAGCGCAAGGAATAGGCGGTCGAGCGCCATTTGTCGGTGGTGTATTTGCCGACCATGGCGTCGTTGATGGTGACCTGGCCGAAGATCGCGATGATCAGCACGACCGACACCGGCAGCAGCGCCGGCCCCGAAGCGATGGCCGCGAGATAAAGCGCCGGCATCGACAGGAAGCACAGCGGCAGGAACACCGCCTTCAAGCCATGGCGGTCGATCAGCGAGCCGATGGTGTACTGCGACGCCGCGCCGAACAGATAGACGCCGGCCATGATCACGCCGAGCACGGCGGGACTGACCGTGAGATCGGCGAGCCGCTCGGCGAACAGTTTGGGCAAGGCCACGGTGACGGTATTGAAGGACGTGGAGCTGGCGATCACCGTCAGCACCAGGGCGAGGATCACCTTCCACATGTCCCCGCGCGCGATGCGCACGGGGGTGGCACCGGCCTTGGCGGCCTTGCGGTCCTCGTGCGCCACGTTCAGCGCGAACAGGATGCCGGCGACGATGGCGATCGCGCCCGGAACCATGAAGGCCGCGCGCCACCCGAAGAACTGGCTCAGCGCGCCGGTGGCCAGCGCGGAACTCGCCACGCCGATATTGCCGAACACGCCGTTGATGCCGATCTCGCGCCCGAGCTTGGGCGCATAGGCCACGATCATGGCGGTGCCGACCGGGTGGTAAATCGCCGCGAAAGCGCCGATCACGAACACGCCGAGGCCGATCTGCAACGGCGTCTGCGCGAAACCGGTGGCGATCATCGCGAGACCGATGCCGATGAAGAACACCAGCATCATGTGCCGCCGGCTCCACACGTCGCCCAGCCAGCCGGTCACCAGCGAGCCCGCGCCGAAGGCGATGAAACCCGGTGTGCCATACGGCAGCAGCTTGCCGTAGCTGTAGCCCAGCTCCGGCCCCATCACGATCAGCGCCGCCGGGAACACCAGCATGGCGTAGTGATCGATGAAGTGCGCCGCGTTGACGTACTTGATGACGGTGTCGGGTCTGTTCATGAGAGCCCCCGGCAGAATGTAACAAACCGCCGGAGGGTCCGCTCATTACGTAGCGTTATGGAAGCGGCAAAGTCGCCGGATAGGTCGGCGGTTTGCGCGCCTTGCTGGCCTGTTCGTAGGCATACCCCAGGGACAACAGCAGCTGTTCCGACCAGGCCGGACCGATGAAGGAGATGCCGACCGGCAGGCCGCTCACCTCGCCCATGGGCACGGTCAGGTGCGGATAGCCCGCCACCGCCGGGATGGTCGAGGCCGCGCCGCCGAAATTGTCGCCGTTCACCAAATCGATCAGCCAGGCCGGATCGTTGGTGGGCGAGAGCAGCGCGACCAGGTTGTTCTCCTTGAGCAGACGGTCGATGCCGTCGGGGCCCGCCGCCTTCTTGCCGTTGTCATGGGCCGCGACATAGGCGGGGTCCGAAAGACCGCCGGTGGCCTCGGCGGTCTCGAAGAAGTCCTGGCCGAAGTAGGCCAGCTCGCGCGGCTCCTGCTTATTGAAAGCGATCACGTCGGCCAGCGTGCGGGTCTTCACGGTGGGATTGGCGCCGGCGAGATAGGCGTTCAAGTCGACCTTCAGTTCGGTCAGCAGCACGTTGAGGCGGGCGTCGCCGATCGGCTGCATGTTGAACTCGTTGATCTCGACCAGTTCCGCCCCCTGCGCCTTCAGCACTTCAAGCGCCTTGTTGAACTGGGCGACGGTCTGGGGCCGGAAGTCTTTCATGAACCGCATGACCCCGAGCCGCGCGCCCTTCAGCGCGCCCGCGTTCAGGCCGGCGGCGTAATCGGTCTTGTGCGTGTCGGCCTCGGCGGTGGCCGCGTCGGCGGCGTCCGATCCGGCGATCACCGAGAGGATCATGGCGGTATCGCGCACATCCCGGGTCATGGGACCGGCGGTGTCCTGGCTGTGGCTGATGGGGATCACGCCGGTGCGCGACACCAGGCCGACGGTCGGCTTGATGCCGACCAGGCCGTTGATGGACGCGGGGCATGTGATCGAGCCGTCGGTCTCGGTGCCGATGGCGCCGGGCGCGAGGCTGGCCGCGATGGAGGAGCCCGAACCGGAACTGGAACCGCAAGCGGAACGGTCCAGGGCATACGGATTCCTGGTGAGTCCGCCGGCGCCGCTCCAGCCGCTCGAGGAGAAGCGCGAACGGATGTTCGCCCATTCCGAGAGGTTGGTCTTGCCGAGGATCACCGCGCCGCCCTCGATCAGGCGCGCGACCAGCGGCGCGTCCTTGGCCGGGATGTTGGCCGCGAGCGCGAGCGACCCGCCGGTGTTGGGCATGCCGGCGACATCGATATTGTCCTTGATCAGAATCGGCACGCCGTCGAGCGGGCCTTTGGTCTGCTTGGCGGCGCGGCGCGCATCGGCGGCCTTGGCCTGCTCCAGCGCCTGGGGGTTCACCGCCAGCACACTCTTCAATTTAGGGTCCACGCCCTTGATGCGCGCGAGGTAGCTCGTGGTCAGCGCGACCGATGTGGTCTTGCCCGATGCGAGCGCGGCGGCGGTATCGGCCAGCGACACTTCGACCACGGACTTTTCAATCGCCGAGAGGTCAGTGGTGGGCATGGTTTGGTTCCGTGGCGTGCAGGCGGCGAGCGCTAACGCAGCCGCGCCGAGAATGACAGTGTGACGCATGATGTCCCCCGATGATCTTCCATGCGCTCAGTCTAACCCGGCGGTCCGCAGGAACGGAACATCCGCGAAATCCTCGCGCAGGCCCACAACCGAGGGCCAGGATTGAACGCCTATCGAGGGCAATGGCGGCAAGGTGAAGCACCGCAAGCAGGCGATCGCATCGCCCTTTCGGAAGCCGGCGCGCCCAAGGACAAGACCAAGGCCCAGAACCGCCGCGAGATTGGCGGCCGTGACAAGCCCGAGAGCCCCCGCGCCTTGGCCGGCCGGACAAAAGCGCCCAAAAGAACGAACCGCCACGCGTATATGTGATCGGCCAGTAACCCGCGAAATCGCCGAAACATCGCCATTCCGGGCGCGGGCCGGCCGGAAGGGCGGTGTCTGACGGGCGCGTTGGGGCTCCCCGCCCCCCCGGCTTTTACGCTATCCTCCGCGTTTCACGGTTCTGCCGCCTGGGGCACCCCGGCGGCTTGGCGCTCACCGCCCGGGAGAAGCACGACCATGGCCACTGTCACCATCAATGGGACGGTTCACGATCTGAGCCAGATCGACCCGTCCACCCCCCTGCTCTGGGTTCTTCGCGACAACCTCGACCTCGTCGGCGCCAAGTATGGCTGCGGCATCGCCCAGTGCGGGGCCTGTACGGTTCATTTGAACGGCCAGGCGATCCGCGCCTGCTCCACGCCCATCGGCAGCATCGCCGGGCAGACCGTCACCACCATCGAGGGCCTCGCCAAGGACGGCAAGCTGCATCCCTTGCAGCAAGCCTGGATCGACAACGACGTCGCCCAGTGCGGCTACTGCCAGGCCGGCCAGATCATGACCGCCGCCGCGCTGCTGGAGCGCAAGCCCAAGCCCACCGACGCCGAGATCGACGACGCCATGACCGGCAACCTGTGCCGCTGCGGCACCTATGTCCGCATCCGCAAGGCCATCCACGATGCCGCCGACAAGGGAGGCGCCGCATGAACCAGATTTCAACAAACGCCGACGCCTATTTCGCCGCCGTGATGGCGGAGTTCGAGGCGTTTACCCCCAAGAAGGCGCAAGACGTCTCGCGCCGCGGCTTCTTCAAGCTCTCGGCCGCGGCCGGCGCCGGGCTGGTCATCGCCTTCGCCGTGAACCCCAAGGTCGCGGAAGCAGCAACTGCCGCGAAAGAGTTCGTGCCCAATTCGTTCGTAAGGGTGGCGCCCGACGGCGTCATCACCATCATCTGCAAGGGCCCCGAGATCGGCCAGGGCATCAAGACCGCGTTCCCGCTGATCGTCGCGGAAGAACTCGACGCGGCCTGGAGCGACGTGAAGGTCGAGCAGGCCTTGATCATGCCCGACATCTACGGCCGCCAGAGCGCGGGCGGATCGACCTCGATCCCCGCCAACTGGGACCAGCTCCGCAAGGCCGGCGGTGTCGCGCGCGCCATGCTGGTTTCCGCCGCCGCCAAGCAATGGGGCGTGAAGGAAAGCGAACTGACGGCGCAGGACAGCGCCGTGATCCACGCCGCGACGGGCCGCAAGCTCAAGTACGGCGAACTGGCCATGAAGGCCGCCGCCCTGCCGGTGCCGGACCCCGCCACGGTGCCGTTCAAGACCCGCGACCAGTACCGCCTGCTCGGCAAGAGCTACACCGGCGTCGAGAACCTGGAAGTGGTCACCGGCAAGCCCTTGTTCGGCATCGACGTGAAGCTGCCGGGCATGCTGTACGCGGCCTACGAAAAGTGCCCCGCCACCGGCGGCAAGGTGGCCTCGGCCAACCTCGACTACATCAAGACCCTGCCGGGCGTGAAAGACGCCTTCATCATCGAAGGCAACGGCGTGGTCAGCGAAGTGATGCCGGGTGTGGCGATTGTCGCCGATTCCACCTGGGCCGCGTTCCGCGCCAAGGCCGCGCTCCAGATCAAGTGGGACGAGAGCAACGCCTCCAAGGACAGCTGGACCAAGTCGGTCACCAAGGCCCACGAGATCGCCGGCAAGCGCGGCGACACCGTGATCTACTCCAAGGGCGACGTGGAAGGCACGTTCAAGGGCGCGGCCAAGACGGTCGAGGCGTTCTACAGCTATCCGTTCGTGCCTCATGCCACGCTTGAGCCGCAGAACACGACGGCGTGGTTGAAAACCGATTCCAAGGGTGACTCGCTGGAGATGTGGATCCCGAGCCAGACCTCGGACCGCGCCAAGACCCAGGTGGCCAAGATCCTGGGACTCAAGGAATCCCAGTGTACCCTGCACCAGACCCGCGCCGGCGGCGGCTTCGGACGCCGCCTGGTCAACGACCCGGCCTGCGAGGCCGCGGCCATTGCCCAGCGCGTGCCGAACACGCCGATCAAGCTGACCTGGACGCGCGAAGACGACATGCGCCACGACTTCTATCGTGTCGGCGGGTTCCATAACCTGCGCGGCGCGCTGGACGCCAAGGGCAAGCTGGTGGGATGGAGCAACCACTTCATCACCTTCACCACCGACGGCAAGAACCCGGTCACGGGCGGCAACTTCCCCAACGAGGAATTCCCGCTGCCGCTGCTCGCGGCGTCCGAGACCACCCAGACCATGCTGCCCCTGATGACGCCGTGCGGCGCGTGGCGCGCGCCGCGCTCGAATGGGATTGCGTTCGCGGTGCAGTCGTTCATCAACGAACTTGCCGTGGCCGCGGGACGCGACCACATCGAGTTCTTCCTCGAGATCCTGGGCGAACCGCGCCACCTGCCGCCGCAGACCATCGCGACCCTCAACACCGGCCGCGCCGCCGACGTGGTGAAACTGGCGGCCGAGAAAGCCGGCTGGGGCAAGACCATGCCCAAGGGCCGGGGCCTCGGCTTCGGGTTCCACTTCAGCCACGCCGGGCATGTGGCCGAAATCGCCGAAGTCAGCGTCGATGCCAACAACAAGATCACCGTTCACAAGCTGACCGTGGCCGCCGACATCGGCCCGATCATCAACATGAGCGGCGCGATCAACCAGTGCCAGGGCGCCGCGGTCGACGGCGTGTCGACCATGATGAACCTGATGGTGAACATCGAGAACGGCCGGGTGCTGGAAGGCAACTTCACCGAGTACCCGATCCTGCGCATGAAGGACGCGCCCCAGGTGGACGTGCACTTCATCCAGTCGAACAACCTCCCGACCGGCCTGGGCGAACCCGCCCTGCCGCCCGCGATGCCGGCGATTGCCAACGCCGTATTCGCCGCCAGCGGTCGGCGCCTGCGCTCAATGCCGCTGCGCCAGGCGGGTCTCACGACCTGACGCGCTGGACACGACAAGACAAAAGGCCGCGGAGCGATCCGCGGCCTTTTTTTGTTGGTCCTAGGTGACAGCGCTACATCGCCCTAGAGAGCGCTGAAAATCACGATCAGGAGTGCGACGAACGCGACCAATACCCAGCCCAGCATGCTGGCAAGAAAGCCACCGGGATTGGTACGCCGGTCGGCGAAGAGCGGCAGAAACAAATCAACGATAGAACTAAACACGGGAACAGGGGCCCTGCCGGTCTTAATGCCAAAAACAATGCCGGCCGCCGCAGCGATCAAGAGAATGCTTCCCAGCAAAACGCCCATAACCGCAGACTACCTTAGAGTCTGCAGCAGCGGAATTGCCAGCGCGCTGCGGTCCTGACCGCCCCGGCGTTCGCGTTCGCGATTTTCCTCGGCGACCTTCGCGAGGTGCGCCATTTGGAACACCATCGCGTCCAACACGCCCGTATCGGCGCCGTCGGCGGCGGCGCGCAGGGCCTTGGACCGGGCCTTGGCCAGCATCTCGCGCGCCTGCTCGGGCGTTCCGGACGCGGCGGCGGCGGCGGCAGTCTGCGCCATCACCTTGTCTTCGAGATCGTCGATGAGCGTGCGGTGCTTCTTGGCTTCCGCGTTAGCGGCGATGTCCGCCTGAAGCGCCTGGGCGTTGTCCCGGACGGCACGTTCGACTTTTTGCACGGCGCTTTGCAACCCGCCGAGATCGCTTGCTTCTGTCATGACCTTCTCCTCTTTCTGAGGACAGGCCCCGACTATACACCGGAAAAGCAAAAGGCGCCCCGGGTATGCCCGGAGCGCCTTCGTCTTGAAATTTAAGCTTTAGTTCGCGCCGCCGGCCTTCTTCGGC
>JAIBCD010000094.1 GCA_019694335.1 Rhodospirillaceae bacterium
CCATCTCGGGGGTGATCGTGCGCCTCGCGAAACGCTACGGGATCGACGTTCCGGTCCACCAGTTCGCCCACGCCGCCCTGAAGCCTTACGAAAAAGGCGCGTGACCTATTTGGCTTCAGTGGCGAGACGCCGATCCAGGCCTTTGGCGGCCGTGTCGGCGTAGCGGCGGCAGGCATCCTTGTCCGCGAAATTTTTCCCGGATTGACGGTCCCAGAGGCCGCTTGCGTCCGGGTGGGGCGTGAGCAGGATGTCGCAGGGGAGCGCGCCCACGGCGGCGATGCTTTTCCTGAATGTCGCCACCAGCGTGGGGTCGGCGCTGAACTTGAACCCGGGCGCGGACATCGGCGTCAGGCTGTCGGCGTAGACCATATGGCGGCACACGGGGCCTTCGCAGGACTCCCAGGTCCAAGACGTGCTGCCCGGCGTGTGGCCGGGCGTGAAATGGGCCGTGAGCTTCAGGGGCGCGAGCACCACCTGCTGTCCATCCCGGACCAGCGGGGCCGCCTGGGTGAGGCGCGGGAAGCGCTCGGCCAGACCAGCTTGCGGATCGTCGGGCGAAGGCACTCCGGTGAGCAGCGCCACGATGCTGGGTAGGCTCGCCATGACCCGCGCGCCGCCGAGGCGCTGCAATTCCGCGATGCCGCCGGCATGGTCGTAATGGGCGTGGCTGTTCAGGATGATCTTCACATCCTCGGGGTGGAAGCCGAGCGCGTTGATATTGTCGGCGATGGTCTCGGCGGAGTCCGCCAGCGCCCCGTCGATCAGGATATGGCCCGCGTCCGAGGTAATCAGGATCGCCGACAGGCCATGCGGGCCGACATAGTAGGTGTTGCCATAAACCTTGAACGGCAGTTGCGGCGTATTCCACGCGGCGCAAGGTGCGCAGGGCTCGGCCGCGAATGCGGGCGCCGCGAACAACGCCAGCAGTGCGAGAGCGCGGACCAAAGTTACATCTTCGCCGCTTAATTTTTAGGAGGCGGGGTGGGCCCCAGGTCCATCAGCATGCGGGTGAGCAGGTAGAGGCGCGGCGAGACCGTCGCCAGGACCATGTATTCCTTTTCCGAATGGAAATTGGCGCCGACCGGGCCGAGGCCGTCGAGCGCCGGGACGTTGGCGTCGGCGGCGAGGGCCGATTCCGAGGCGCCGCCGTTGCCGCCGGTGCCGATGGTCTTGCCGATCTCGGCGTAGATGCGCTGGGCGCGCGCGGCCAGCTTGTCGGTGGCTGGGTTGTTCACCAGCGGCGGATAGGCGGCCTCGCGGCTGACGGTGACCTTGGTGTCCGGGATCACCGTGGTCTCGGCGTTCTTTTTCAGAAGCGCTTCCACCTCGTCCAGGCTGGCCTTGTTGCGCACGCGCACATTGACCTGGGCGGAAGCGTTCTCGGGGATGATGTTGTTGCGGGTGCCGGCGCTCATGACGGTGAGGTTGGCGGTCAGGCCTTCGCCCGACTTGGGCAGGGATTCGATGCCGGCGAGCTGGTGGATCAGCTCCATCGCCGCGTTGCGGCCGTCCTGCGGCGCGACGCCGGCGTGGGCGGGGCGGCCCTTCACGTCGATGTGGAAAGTGCTGCTGCCCTTGCGCCAGACCGTGAGCACGTCGGGCTCGTCGCCGCCCTCGAGGTTCAGCTCCACGTCGGCCTCGGACAGCAGTTTGTCGATCAGCTTGCGGGTGCCGGGTGAGCCGCGTTCCTCCGACGTTTCGATCAGGTAAGTGATCTTGGCGAAGTTGGTGAACTTCAGGTCGTGCAGGATCTTGAGCGCGTAGAGGCCCTGCACCACGCCGCCTTTCTCGTCGGCGACCCCCGGACCATAGGCATGGGTTTCATCGGTACGGTAGGGGCGCAGCTTGGCGGTTCCGGCCTCGTACACGGTGTCGGTATGGGCGATCATGAGGATGCGGGTCTTGCCGCTTCCCGTCAGGGTCGCGACCGTGTTGGCGCCGAGATTGGGGGCTTCGGCGGGGATGGATTCCACCGTCATGCCGAGGGCCTTCAAGTCGGCGGTCAGGATGCCCTGGATCTTGTTGGAGCCCTCGACGTCGCCGGTGCCGGAGTCGATGTTGACCAGCTGCTCGAGCAGCTTGAGCTGCGCCGGGCGCGCGGCCTCGACCGCGGACCAGACCTTGTCGTCGCGCTTGGCGGACGCCGCCTGAGCGGTGCCCGCGGCCAGCGCCAGACCGCACAGCAGCAACCGGGTTGACGTTTTCATGACGACCTCTCCGTTGGAAAGCCGGTGCCAGCTTACCCGTTACGGGGTGGCGGTGAAGATGCTTTTCGGCGTCATGTAATGCACGGGTTTCGGGCCGTTCCAGTGGGGCGCGACCCGGCGATCCATGGCGATGCCGGCGACTCCGTCGGCGTCTCGACGCGCGGCAGGGGACATGGAGCAAGCCCCCAAACAGTGGATATTGAGGCAATCACCCATGCCATAGGAAATGTAGGATGGCGGCGGGCATCGCCCACCACCCGTGAACCATTGGAGAGAGAGAGCGTGGCTTCGCTGATCGAATCCGAAACCCCGCGCTTGATCCTGCGGCAATGGCGGCCGGAGGACCGGACGCCGTTCGCGGCGCTCAATGCCGATCCCGTTGCCATGGCGCATTTCCCGAAGGTGTTGACGCGGGCCGAGAGCGATGCGCTCGCGGATAAGGCCGAGGGGCTGATCGCGGCGCGGGGCTGGGGGTTGTGGGCGGTGGAGGTCAAGGCCGCGGCCACGGGCGATTTCATCGGCTTCGTGGGCCTGCATGTGCCGCGCGCCGACCTGCCCATGGGCGCTTGCGTCGAAATCGGCTGGCGGCTTTTGCGCGAACACTGGGGGCAAGGGTATGCCACCGAGGCGGCGGAGGCGGCGTTGCGTGTGGGGTTCGGGCAATTGGACCTGGCCGAAATCGTGTCGTTCACAACCCTCACGAATTTGCGTTCGCAGAAGGTGATGGAACGGTTGGGGATGGCGCGGGATGCGGTTACATTCGAGCACCTCGATGTGCCGGAAGGCCATCCCGCGCGCACCCATTGCCTGTACCGGCTGAGCCGAGCGGCGTGGGCCTCACAAAGAGCTTGATATGTCCGAACCGCACACGCCGCAGAAAGCCAGCGCCTCCGACGTCCCGCCGGAGGCGGGCGGGTTCGACGCTCCGCCGGAGGCGGGCAGGTTCAATGTCCCGCCGGAGGCGGGCAGGTTCAATAGAGAGCGGCTGTCGGTCATCTTCTTCTTCGCGGTGTTCGCGTTTCTGATCTACCAGCTGTTCACGCTGTTGACGCCATTCCTGTCGCCGATGCTGGGCGCGCTCATGCTGGCGCTGGTGGTATTCCCCTTGCGCGAGCGGTTCGCCCGCAAATGGCCGGCATCGCCGAACGCGGTCGCGGGGTTGCTCACCCTGCTGATCGTGGTGACGGTGGTGGTGCCGGTGCTGGTGCTGGTGGCGCTGTTCGTGCGCGAGGCGGCGTTGATGGTGCCGGCGGTCAGCGCTTGGCTGACCGAACACCAGGCGCAAGGGCTGGAGGGGTTGCCCGAAAGCGTGCGCGGCGTGTGGGCGAGCCTGGACGCCTTCTTCACCCGCGTGCAGTTCGATGTGAAGGCCGCGACCATCGACGCGGTCAAGAACGTCGGCAACAGTGCCGCCGCAATCGGCGCGGCGCTTGTGGCCGGGTTCTTCGGCGTGCTGTTCCAGCTGCTGATCCTGATCCTCGCTTTGTTTTTCTTCCTGCGCGACGGGCCGCGCATGGTGAAATCGGTCATCGACCTGGTGCCGATGGCGGAACACAACAAGACCCTGGTGATCCAGAACCTGGACCGCACCCTGGTGGCGATGGTGCGCGGCAGCGTGATCACGGCGGTGGCGCAGGGGTCATTGACCGGCGTGGGCCTCGCGCTGTTCGGCGTGCCGTTCGCGGTGCTGCTGGGCACGCTGGCGGTGTTCATGTCCGTCGTCCCGTTCGTGGGCGCGGCGCTGGTGTGGGTGCCGGGCGTGATCTACCTGCTAATCACCGGCGAGGTGTGGCCGGCGGCGGCGCTGGCCGCTTGGGGCCTGTTCGCGGTCGGGCTGATCGACAATTTTCTGCGCCCCATCGTCGTGGGCGGGGCCGCGCAGTTGCCCACGGCGCTGTTATTCTTGGGTGTGCTCGGCGGCTTGCAGGTCTACGGCGTGCTTGGCGGGCTGATCAGCCCCTTGGTGATCGCGGGCGTGATCGCCTTCGCACGGATTTACCGCGAGAGTTACCTCGACGCGCCAGGCATCAAGGCGCCGTGAGTGGCGCCAGCGCCGTAGGCCTTCTGCCGTTGCGCCTTGGGATCGCACGCTTCGATGTGCGCCTACGGTTGGCAGCGGCGATCTTGGCCGAGCTTGTTCGTACGCCACTGCGCCTCATAACGGCAATGGTTCAGTGGCTGCCCCGGGAGTCCGCGTAGGACGTTACCCTCGCGGCCCGGTCACTTTCCGGTATAGGCCACGCGCCAGATGGTGTCGTTGCCGTCCTCGCTCACCAGCAGCGCGCCGTCCTTCATCACGGTCACGCCGACCGGGCGGCCCCAGACCTTGTCCTGGTCGATCACGAAACCGGTCAGGAAGTCCTGGTATTCGCCCACGGGCACGCCGTTGTCGAGCTTCACGCGCACCACTTTGTAGCCGGTGCGCGGCGCGCGGTTCCAGGAACCGTGCAGCGCCACGAAGGCGTCGCCGCGATATTCCGCCGGGAAGGCCCCCGCGCCGGCGATGGTCACCGGATAGAAGGTGGTCTGCAGCGCGGCCGAGTGCGACTGGAACAGAACGTCGGGCACGGTCGCCTTGCCCTTGAGGTCGGGGCGGGCGGGCAGGCGCGGCTCGGCGTTGTCGCCCAGGTAGTACCAGGGCCAGCCGTAGTAGCCGCCTTCCTTCACGCGCGTGACGTAATCGGGCACCAGGTTGTTGCCGAGGGTGTCGCGTTCATTGGTGGAGCAGTAGATGTCGCCGGTGGCCGGGTTCTGGTTGAGGCCGACGCAATTTCGGATGCCGGTGGCGAAGGTCTTGCGGTCCTTGCCGTCGGGGGTGAAGGAGATCACCGCCGCGCGCCCGGCTTCGCGGCCCCAGGCGGCGCCGAGGCCGTGGTCCTTCTCCCACGCCTTGATCTCGTCGGGCGATTTCGCCTCCATCAGCCCTTCGGCGATGTTGGACTGCGAGCCGACCGAGATCAGCATGCGCGAGCCGTCCTTGGTGAAGGCGACATCGCGGGTGGAGTGGCCGCCCGAGGTTTCCGAGATCTTGTCGACCAGCACTTCCGCCGGGCCGCGCGCCTTCAGGTCGCCGTCCTTGTAGGGGAAACGGACGACGCGGTTGTTCTCGGCGACATAGACCCACTGCGGATTGACGGCGGGGAAGAACGCGATGCCGAACGGACCGGCGAGGCCTTCGGCGAAGGCCTGCGCGGCGGCGGGCTTGGAGCCGTCGGCGTTCGGGCGCAGCACGCGCACGCGGCCGGCGGCGGTTTCCGCCACGAAGATGTCGCCGTCGGGCGCGGTGCGGATGGTGCGCGGGTTCGTCAGGTCGTCGAACCACGCCGTGACGGCGAAGCCCGCGGGCACGCTGAGCTTGGCGTTGGCGGGGCGGTCGGTCACCTGGGGCGCATTGCGCGCGGACTCGGCCGGGCTGGGTTTGGGGAGCTCCGAGGCGCTGATATGGCGGGTGACGCCGGGCTTGTCGGTGGTCCAATCGCCGAGCGCTTGATTACCGGTGAGGACCGGTGAAGCGGCTTTGGGAGCCGCGGCCGCGGCGAGGGCGGCGACGGCGGCACTGGCGGCAAGAAGGCGGGCACGCATGGCTGGGCTCTCCCTGAAGTCGTGTGGGAGGACTATAGCAAACCCGCCGCCGGGAACCGCCGGATTCTCGCATCCCCGGCGGATGCGGGAATGACAAGAAAGTGAAGCGGTTGCGCTTATTTCTTGAGTGACGTGAAGTAGGCGATGATGTTGTCGCGGTCGGCCTTGCTGGCGACGATCTCGGCCATGGCGGTGCCGTAGATCATGGCGGGCGGGTTGGTGAGGAATTTGTCGAGCGTGGCGGCGTTCCACACCACGTTCGAGGCCTTGATCGCCTTGGTGTATTTGAACTTCGGGTCGCCCTTGCCGGCGGTGCGGCCGATCAGGCCGTACAGCACGGGGCCCTGGGCGCCGCCGTCGTCAGTGGGCTCGGCGCTGTGGCAGACCATGCAGGTGGCGGTGAAATACTCCTTGCCCGCCTCGGCGCTGCCGGCGGCGTGCGCGGGTAGCGCGGCGAGAAGGGCGAGGGCGAAAACCGCGCCCTTGGAATGCGCCAATGATTCGCCGCGAGGGAGGCGGGCAAACAAAAAAAGCGGGCGCATGCAAATTCGGGGTCAGGGCTTCAGGATGTGCCACTGGTTCATCGTATCCTTCGCGGTCGGCGGTTCGTGCTCGCCGTAGCCGAAGGTGTAGAGCGGTTTGCCTTTATAGGCCCACTGTTTGTAGCCGTCGGCGCGGACCACCAGGGTGAAGTCGCCGATGGCCTCGGGGTTCTGCGCGGTCGGGTAAACCGGCACCCAGATGTCGGCGCAGTGGGCGTTGCAGTTGGACTTGCCGGGCGCGTCCTTGTCCCAGACATAGAACGGCTGGGCGAAGGTGTTCTGGAAAACGATGCCGTCTTTTTCCTGGATCATGCTGATGTCCACCGGCACGGCGGTGTTGCCGTCGAGGGCCAGGGCCGGCGCGGCATAGAGCGCCGCGAGAGCTATCAGGGTATGTGCGCGCATTAATTCCTCCCGAGTTGGGGGCAGTCTATCGGGAAAATCCGAAAACAGAAACACCCCCACCCTAGCCCTCGCCGCGCGGGGGAGGGGATGACGTGGGGGATGAAGACGTGGGGGATGAAAATGCATCGGGCCATGCGGTTGCTTCGCTGGCGCGGCCCGGCGGGTGGGGCGCGGCGTTAGGCCCCTTAAAACGGGGGGGCTTACGTGGGAATTTTCGCGGCGCGATGCACGGAAGGCCGTGCCGGCAGGCCTGCCGCGGGCGGGCAGGCCGGGCGACGGCGCGGGTCTTGAGACCGGGGCTGGCAGTCGAGACCGTGCCCGAATGTATCCCGGGCCCAATCTCCGGAAATCGCGCCGCGCGTCACGCGATATGCACATTCCGCTGGACAGTGCGGTTGCCGCGCACCTATAAGCCCGGCGTTCGATATATCCGTATGGATATATCGTAGTGCCGCTGGAAGGGGCTTACGTGGGCAGGTCGCGTTACGGGCTTTTGCTGGGCGCCACTCTCGCCGCCGCGCCGGCGTCCGCGCAGGCGGCGTCGCCGCAGCCCGCCGACGCCGCGGCGCAGCTCGACCAGATCGTGGTCACCGCCCGGCGGCGCAACGAGGACGTGCAAAGCGTGCCGGCGGCGTTGTCGGTGGTGAGCGGCGACCTGCTCGAGCGCTCCTCTTCCGTGAATATCAGCCAGATCAGCCAGCTGGTGCCGAGCCTCAACTACAGCTCCGCCAACCCACGCAACACGGCGTTCACGGTGCGCGGCCTGGGCAGCAGCGTGGTGGCGGTCAGCCAGGCCAATGACGGGCTGGAGCCGGGCGTCGGATTTTACGTCGACCAAGTTTATCACGCGCGCCCCGCCACGGCGGCGTTCGATCTATCCGACCTCGCCCAGGTGGAAATCCTGCGCGGGCCCCAGGGTACCTTGTTCGGCAAGAACACCACCGCCGGCGCCATCAACATCACCTCGCGCCCGCCGAGCTTCACGCCCGAAGCCAGCGCCGAGGTCTCCTACGGCGATTTCAACCTGATGCAGGCCAAGGTTTCCGCGTCGGGCGCGCTGGTGGCGGATAAGCTCGCGGTGCGCATCTCGGCGCTCGGCACCGGGCGCGACGGCGTGATCATGAATCTGCGCAACAACCGCGACCATAACCGCATCGGCAATCAAGTCTATCGCGGACAGGCCCTGTATAAGCCCGGCGACGCTTTCGCCTTGCGCATCATCGGCGACGTCTCGCGGTTCAAGAGCAACTGCTGCACGCAGGTCTATTTGCGGACCGGTACGAGTTTACGGCCAGTTCCACGGCAGTATCCGGCGCTGGCGGCGGGGCTCAACTACAGGCCCGCCAGCCTCAACCCCTACGACCGCGTCACCGACATCGATGCCGATCTGGGCGTGGATACCGGCGAGGGCGGCATCGGCGCCATCGCCGACTGGAACCTGGGTGCGGTCACCCTGACCTCGGTGAGCGCCTGGCGCTTCTGGAACTGGGACGCGGCCAACGACCGCGATTACACCGGCATCCCGATCCAGATGACCCAGCACATCCCCTCGCGCCAGGACCAGTACAGCCAGGAGGTCCGGCTGGCCTCCAACGGCGACAACCGGCTGAACTATGTGCTCGGCCTCTATGCCTTCGACCAGAAGATCACCGGCCGGCCCATCAGCATCTATGGCCCGCAGGCGGCCTATTGGCTGATTGGCCCCGTCACCGGCGCCACGCCGGTGCCTGCCAACCTGCTCGATGGCTACGGCACCGATGGCCGTACGGTTTTCGCCACCGACAGCTATGCCGCGTTCGGCGAAGGCAATTACAAAATCACCGGCCGGCTCACCGCCACCCTCGGCCTGCGCTACACCTTCGAACACAAGAAGGGCACCTATGCGAGCTCGGTGTTCGGCGGGCTGGCCACCACCAATACCGCGCTGGTCGCCGCTAAGCTCTCCATCCTGCGGCCGCAGAGTTACGCCGCCAAGGACAGCAACGGCAGTCTCTCGGGGCGCGGCAATCTCGCGTACCGGATCGCCGGCGACGTCATGGCTTACGCCAGCTACGCGCGCGGCTATAAGTCGGGCGGCATCAATATGTCGGGCCTGCCGCTGGACGCGGCCAATCAACCCGTGCTGTCCACCGCCGTGATCCGCCCGGAACGCAACACGACGGTCGAGGCGGGGCTGAAGACCGACCTGCTGGAAAAACGACTGGTGCTGAACGTGGCGGCCTATCGGACCAGGGTGAAGGACTTCCAGGCCACCATCGTCGACAGCGCGCAGACCGTGGCCTTGCGCGGCTATCTCTCGAACATCCCGGACGTGACCGTGAATGGCTTCGAGGGCGACGCCACCGCGCTGCTCGCGTCCGGATTCACGGTGCGCGCGTCCGTGGCTTACGGGCACGGCGAATACACCCGCTACCCGGCCGGCCCGTGCCCGCTGGAGGCGCAAGGCGCGGCGACGGCCGCCTGCGACCTCAGCGGCAGGCGCCTCGCGGGCCTGCCGCGTTGGTCGGAAACCCTCGGCGCGGACTATGAGCTGCCGGTCACCGGCACGGGCAGCCTGCTGTTCCACGCGGACTCCAACTGGCGCGGCGGCTACTTCGGCGACCCCAGCCTGTCACGGTACACCTGGATCGACGGCTACAACGTCACCAACGCCAATGTCGCTTATCGCTTCTCGGGCGGCTGGGAGGTGGCGGTGTTCGCGCGCAATGTGTTCAACGCGAACTATATCCAGAACCTGACCATCCAGGCCGGAAACGCTGGCCTGATCCTGGGCACGCCCTCCGACCCGCGCATCGCGGGCGTGACCTTGCGGGCGTGGTGGTAGGTCAGGGGTACCCGGGCGGCTTGCCGTTGCGGCCCACCATGCCGGTGGCGAGCGGTTCGTGCTTGCGTTCGGGGGTGTCGGCGTAGGTGGTGATGAAGTCGCCGCCGGTAAGCAAGGTGGCGGCGACGCATAGCGGCGAGATCATCGCGCCCATCAGGCAGGGCACCACCATGGGCGCGTTCAGCGCCTTCTGCCCGTGGTCGAAGGCGCGGGCGAGGGCTTTCTCCTCCTCGGTCGGTGGGATCGCCTTCGGATCGACCGGCAGGGCGCGCATGATTTCGGCGCAGCGTTCCTTATCCTCGGTACGGCGTTGTTCCGCTGGCAGACGGCAGCCCAGGTATTGGCCGAGGGCCGCCTGCGCCGGGTCGGCCGCAGGCGCGGCGAACGCCGGGAGCGGAGGCAGTGCCGGCGTGGGGACGGGCGCGGGGGTCGCGAACCGCGGTGTGAACATCGGGCTTTGCGCCTGCGCCTGGCCCGGTTCATCCACGCGCGGCAGGGTGACGACGGCGATGGGCGGCAGCGCGGTCGCGGGCGGCGGCGCGGACAGCGGGCGCAGGGCGAACAACGCGATGAGCACCGCGAGGTGCAGCGCCACGATGAGCGCGGCCGTGCCGATCCGTCCTGCCCGCGGGAAAATATGTGGGAATTTATCCAAAGCCGCCCCCCGACTTCCGGCGGAAGTCTAGAGGTGGGCTTGGAGCGGTTGCCATGACGAAGGTGACATTACAGCCGAGTCATGCACCGCGATTTCCGGGCCGGGAAATGCCTGCGCGCGGGACACCGGAAAGGCCATCCTGGAGCGGACAAATCGGGCGCAAGAGCCCCGCCTTTCGAGGGCGGGGCTCGCGTCGCTGACGTTAGGCCGGGGTCTTGGCGGCGGCCTTATGATGTTTCTTGGCGGCCTTCTTGACGTCGGTGGTGGCTTTGGTCTCGACCGCTTTGGTTTCGGCTTTGACCTCTGCCTTGGCGTCGGTGGTGGCCTTGGTCTCGACCGCCTTGGCTTCGGTTTTGATGTCGGCGGTTGCCGGCGCGGTCACCGCCGGCTTTGTCGTGGCGACGGCCGGGGCGGCCGGGGTCGCGGTCTGCGCGAAAGTAGGGACGGCGATGGCGAGGGCGGCGGCGGCGAACAGAGCGGTCTTAACGGCGCGCATGTGAAATCTCTCCTGACCTGGGCTCGGCGGCCCGCACTGCTGGATGGTTGTCCAGGAGGGCGCCAATGCCCGGCGAGCGCCAAGGTCGCGCCGGATTGGGGCGGCGGCATGGCTAAACCGGATCGGTTTTGTAGTATTTGGCGCCGCGCGCCGCCGTGATCGTGCCACGATCGCCGCCGCCGCTCCCGCCGCGGACTAGTACTCGTTGAAGATTCGCCGGATTTCCCTGAGGTCGCTGGTCTTGGCCAGGGCCAGCATCAGGAGGATGCGCGCCTTCTGTGGGTTGAGGGTGTCGGCCGGCAGCATGTCGGCCTCGTCGTAGTCCTTGGTGGCGACGACGCGGCCGTTGCCGGTGCGCGAGGAACGCACGATCACGGGCTTGGGGCCCGTCGCGGCGGCCACCAGTTTCATCGCGTCCTTCTCGGTTCTGGACAGGCCGCCGGCGCCGGTTCCCGCGAACACGATGCCCTGGTCGCCCGCCTTCACCAGGGCCTCGATCATCGCGGTCGAGGGTTGGACATAGGAATAGAGGATGTCGACCGTGGGCAGGGTCTTCAATGCGCGCACGTCGAACTCGGAATTGACGGTGTGGCGCTTGGTGGGTGTGCGGTAGAAGGCGACCTTGTCCTCGTCGACATAGCCGAGGATGCCGAGCTCCGGCGCGCGGAAGGTTTCCACGCGGTAAGTGTTGGTCTTGGTGGTGTCGCGGGCGGCGTTGATCTCGTCGTTGAGCACGATCAGGGCGCCCTTTCCGCGCGCGTCCGGCGAACCCGCCACGCGCACGGCATTGAGCAGGTTCAGGGGGCCGTCAGCACTTATTGCCGTCGAGGGGCGCATGGCGCCGACCATCACCACAGGTTTGTCGGACTTGACGGTGAGGTTGAGGAAATAGGCGGTCTCCTCCATGGTGCTGGTGCCGTGGGTCACCACCGCGCCCGCGACTTTCGGGTCGGCCAGGATTTCGTTGATGCGCCGCGACAGGGTCAGCCAGTTGTCGATGGTCAGGTCGTTGCTGCTGACGTTGGTGATCTGCTCGACCTTCACTTGCGCCACGTCGGCCAGCTGCGGCAGGCCCTTCACCAGATCCTCGCCGGTGAGTTTGCCGGACTTGTAGTTGGAGAGGTCGGTGGGCGAGGCGCCGGCACCCGAGATGGTGCCGCCGGTCGAGAACACCCACACCAGGGGCTTTTCGCCGGCTGTTTTTTCAGGGGCGGCGCTCGCCGCAACTGTTAACAAAAGCGCGGCGGCGAGAACGGCTTTGAACATGGCTTTCCCCCAAGCAAAACGTCTCCTTTTCAGCAACGTTCGTAACACACCGCAACAAAAACTGTCACCTGGATCACAACCGTGACAAGTGGGCCCAACCCACGGAAATGTTGGTGGTGGCGCCGTGCCGCATTGGCTATGGCTCGACGACTGCACGCATCTTCAGGGAGTCACTGAATCTAATGTCCGTTCGTATCCTGGGTTTTGCCACCGCCGTCGCCATGACCGCTTTCGCCGCTCACGCTGCCGCGCCCACGCGCCAGCCCGACCTGGAGAAGGGCAAAGCGCTGTATGAGGAATGCAAGGCCTGCCATAGCCCGACCGAGAACGTGGTCGGTCCGCGCCACTGCGGCGTGGTCGGGCGCCATGCCGGCACGGTGCCGGACTTCCATTATTCCGACGTGATGAAGAATTCCAAGATCGTCTGGACCGACGACAAGCTGCAAGAGTTCCTGACCTCGCCAATCAGCTATTTGTCGGGCACCAACATGGGATTCGCCGGATTCTTCGACGCGAACGAGCGCGCCGACGTGATCGCCTACCTGCACAAGGTAAGCGAAGACCCGTCCTGCGCCGCGCTGGCCCCTGAAACCATGGGCGCGCACTAAAGCCTGAATCAGGCGGCCCGTCCGGCCGGAGGCCGGCCTTTAAAAAGGAACGCGCGCTAGTTCACGCGTCCGGCCGGGGTGTCGAGGATGTCCCGGACGGATTTCGCGACGCGGGTCCAGGTGGTGGCGCGTCCGGCCGGAGGCCGGCCTTTAAAAAGGAGCGCGCGCTAGTTCACGCGTCCGGCCGGGGTGTCGAGGATACCTCGGACGGATTTCGCGATGCGGGTCCAGGTGGTGGCGCGCTCCTCGTCGCCGGCCACCAGGGCGGCGGCGCTCAGGGCGTCGGCCTCGCGCTCCGCCGCCGCGCCGTGGCGGCGCACCAGATCCTGGGCCGAGCGGTAGATGTCCACCTCGCTCATCGCCATGCGCTTGGTGATGATCTGGTGGGTGAGAAATTTGGCGATGCGGCTGAGCATGGGCAGTGATACCCCAGGCCGCGCCCCCATTCCTAGGCGCGTTTCAGGTAGACCTCGGCCGCCGCCAGGTTGGGCACCCAGCACAGGAACGAGATCGCAGCATAGCCCACGAGGAACGGCACCGGCAGCGCGAACACCAGCGGCAGGTAAAGCCGCAACGTCACCGCCGCGAAGGTCAGGGCGAACGAGCGGATCATCCAGGCGCGGTGGGTGGCGAAGCGCCGCTGCAACGCGGCTGTGAGGGCGAGGGCGGTGGTGGCGATCCAGGCGACGGCCAGCAGGCCGAAGCCGGCGGTCGCCACAGGGCCGGCGGTGGAGCCCAAGGCCAGCATGAAGCCCGAGACGCCGCCGGCGGTGCAGCCGAGCACATACAGCCGGC
>JAIBCD010000226.1 GCA_019694335.1 Rhodospirillaceae bacterium
CACAGCAGGGCGAGCGCGGCGAGATAGCGTTGATACAGTGCGTCGAAGCGCGTGTCTGCGTCGGCAGCGGCGCGGTCGTGCGCGTGCGCGTGTCGAGCCGCGCCTGCGCCGTGTGTGTGGGGCATGAGAGTCTCCGTCGGATGGCGGCCGCGGTGCGCGACCGGACAGGGCGGCGCAACAGGGCGCCGCCGGCTGATCATTCAGGCGGAGGCAGGAGGCGGGGCGCGTGCGGCCGGCAGGCGGACGGTCGTGCCGCCGGCGCGCGGCGACAGGTCGCGCGGGATCCCGTGCGCATGCGTGTCGACGTCGCCGGCGTGGGGCGGATGCCGCGGGCCGGCTGCATCGGGGAGCCGGACATGATCGCGGCGATAGGGCTCACCGGGTTCGACAAACGGCGCCTCTTCATTCTTGAGGCTGCTCCACGGCAGGGTCGCGAGTTCGCCCACATCGCCCAGGCCGACCATGTGCACGCCGCGCCCATTGCCCGACTGGTCCCGCACGTGAGCATGCAGCAGGGGCGTGATGCCCTGCAGCGCGAGCAGCAAGGCGATCAGGAGATGGCGGAACAGTGTCATGACGGATTGGGCGGTTGCGCCTAGTGTAGCCGCGCCGGGATCGGAAAACAAAAAGCCCCGGCAGGGGCCAGGGCTTTGCAGACGTTGCATGGGTCACGCTGGCTTGCGCCTGCGGCGCGCTGTGCCGACTACCAGTCCGATCCCTGCGAGGAGCATGGCGTAGGTTTCCGGTTCCGGAACCGCGGCGACCTGGAGCAGTTGCCCGCGAATCGCCCCACCCGGGAAGCCAGACGTGTGGACATTCACGTACGCGAGGCCCGATTGGAGCATCGCAAGAAACGACATCGCGGGGTGTCCCGCGTTGGCCACGCCGGCAAACGGGCCGGTGCCCGTGGCCGGGATGCCGGGCGCGGCGATACCGCTCCCGCCGACGAGCAGGTTGTTGCCGGATACCAAGGACAGGAACGGGTTCGCGTCGAGTGCGATGCGCACCGGGCCGTTTTCCGCGGTCGTGGCTGCACCATGGATATGGAATGCGGTGGCGGGTGAAGGCAGGCCGAACACCGACATGGAGAAATCGAAGGTGTCGTCCGCGGTCGACAGGGTGTTCCTGGTGTCGTAGAACAGGGTGGCGACGCCGGTTCCTGAGGCGGTCGACCCTTGGACTTCATTGGACGCATTGAGGTTGGCATTGAATTGCAGGATGTCGGCCTGGGCGGCCAGCGGCAATGCCATGACGGCGGCAGCGATCCAGCGGGAAAGTGTGCGCATGTCGTCCCTCGTCTGAAGTGGGATCAATCCGGGTTTGGCTCTTTGGTGCTAATGTAAATCCATGATTTGATTATGGATTTCATCTACCTGGAGCCGACGAGGTCTAGAACGTTCATGCGCTGGCGATATTCCGCGACCATCAAAAAAAAGCGGCAGGGACGACCCTGCCGCGAAGGAACAGCCAGAGGAGACAAACCGGTGTCGGCTCTTTTCCCTCCAGGCCTTGGGAATCGAGAGTGGGGAGCTAGCGTCCGATCTTGATCAGGCGGTCGTTCTGCGCCTGCAGGGGCCGCGCGTTCATCGGGTAGAGCGCGGTGAAGTGCGAGATCTGGTCGCGCGAGATCTCCACCGGCGTCTTCATCACCAGCCATTGCACGCCCTCGGTGCAGGGCGGCGTGGTCAGAGAACCCATGAAGCTGTAGTAGGTGCGCTCGGCCGGCAGCAGGTCGTTCGCATTGAGGTTCACATCGAGGCGCTCGCGGGTGCGGCCCGGCGTGCCGGGCATGGCATTCCAGACCTTCTGCAGGACCGGCTGCTCGGCACCGGCGGTGAGCAGCACGCCGATCACCGCGAGGCGGCCCTGCGCGTTCTTGTGGACCAGGTGCGCCACCATGTCGAAGGCGCGCCCGTTGACGCGTTCCTCGGACGGCGAATGGAAGTGGAACTGCACCAGTTCATAGCGCTGGCCATTGAAGAGGATGAAGCTGCCCGGTGCGACGTCGACCTGGATGGTGTGGCCGTTGTTGCTCACCTTGAGCGGAAAGTCCTCGTAGTGGAAGCGGATCGGCTCGACTTCTCCGATGACCGGGTTGCGGATGTCGATCGGCGACTGGCGCGTGCCGGTCTTGCAGGCGGCGAACTCGGGCTTCATGTCGCCCCAGCGGTACGGCGCGAACTCGCCGTCGTAGCTCCAGTGCGCCTCGTGACCGCCGGCCTCGTCGTGCGCGTGGGCGGTGGCGCGCAGGGCCTGCAGGGCCACGCTGGGAAGCACGCCGGACGGCAGGCGGCGCGGTCCGCCTTCGGGCGGCAGGGGGGCGCCGACCCGGGCCTTGTGCGCGCGGGCCGCGGCTTCGTGCGCGGAGGGCTCGCCATGCGCTGCCACCTTTGGTGCCGGGGCGGGCGCGCCGTGGGCGCCGGCCTTCGCCGCCGTCTCGGGCGCGGGTTTGCCGTGGGCATCGGCTGCGGCGACGGGTTTGCCGTGGGCGTCGGCCGCAGGCTTGACCGGGGCTTCAGCCGCCTTCGGCGCGGCCGGCTTGGCCTCGGTCTTCTCGGCCGCCTTGGCATCGGCCGCCTTGGCCTCGGCCTTTTCCGGCGCCTTGGTCTCGGGCGGCTTG
>JAIBCD010000015.1 GCA_019694335.1 Rhodospirillaceae bacterium
CCGTGGTCGCCACCAGCAGTTTGTCCCAGCTGAGCGGGATCACATTGGCGGCGCAGATGTAGGGGCTCTCGGCAAGGCCGCGTGGCGTGGCCTGGCGGGTGTCCTCCGGCAGCGGGGCTTCCGGATCGGCCTCGGCGCGCAGCGCGATCTCGGCGGCGAAATCCCGCAGCCAGGCTGGCGGAATGCCCTGGCGATAGACCAGCCACCCGAACACAAACACCGCGATGAAAGTGACGACCGCCCAGGTACCGTTCGAGAGGCGCTGCCTGGTCTCGGGCTGTTTGGCCTCGGGCTGATCGCTCACGCGTGCTCCGCCTTCACCACGCCGAGCTCATGGCCGTCCAGGGCGCCAAAGTGGAAACGCCGCCCTTCCGAAAAAGCGAAGATCTCGCGCGTCACTGCACCGCCCGCCTTCTTCACCGACGGCTCCGGGTAATTCTGCCGCGCCATGGTCCCCTCCCCGCCGCGCCCCGTTATTGCGCGAGCTTTTTCCGCAAGAGCTCGTTGCACATGGCCGGGTTGGCCTTGCCCTGGCTCGCCTTCATCACTTGGCCCACGAACCAGCCCAGCACCTGCTCCTTGCCGGCCTTGAACTGCGCCACCTTATCGGCGTTAGCGGCCAGCACCTGATCCACCGCCGCCGCGATGGCGCCGGTGTCGGTGATCTGCTTCAGGCCTTTCTCGGCGACGATCGCGTCGGTGTCCTTGCCGGTTTCGACCATGGCCTCGAACGCCTCCTTGGCCTGGCGGCCGGAGATGGTGTTGTCGGCGATCAGGTCGATCAGACGGCCCAGGTTCTTGGCACTCACGGGGCTTTCCGTGATGCCTACACCCTTCTTGTTCAGCACGCCGAACAAGTTGGTGATCACCCAATTGGCGGCCTGCTTGGGATCGCGGCCCTTGGCGACTTCTTCGAAGAACAGCGCGTTCTCCTTCTCCGAGACCAGCACGTCGGCGTCGTAAGCCGTGAGGCCGTATTCCTTCTCGAAGCGCGCCTTCTTGTCGTCCGGCAGTTCCGGCAAATTCTTCGCGATCTGCGCGACGAACTCCTCCGTCAACTCGACCGGCAGCAGGTCCGGGTCGGGGAAATAGCGGTAGTCGTGCGCCATTTCCTTGGAGCGCATGGCACGCGTTTCGTTCTGGCCGGGATCGTAGAGGCGCGTTTCCTGGTCGATCTTGCCGCCGCCCTCATACACCTCCACATGGCGCCGCGCCTCATGGTCGATCGCCTGCATGACAAAGCGCACGGAGTTGACGTTCTTGATCTCGCAGCGCGTGCGCAGTTCCTTCGATCCCACCGGACGCACCGACACGTTGGCGTCGCAGCGCATGGAGCCTTCTTCCATGTTGCCGTCGCAGGTGCCGAGGTAACGCAGGATGGCGCGCAGCTTGCGCAGGTAAGCGCCGGCTTCTTCCGGGCTGCGCATATCGGGCTTGGAGACGATCTCCATCAGCGGCACGCCGGCCCGGTTCAGGTCGACGAACGATTTGGTGGCGTGCATGTCGTGCACCAGCTTGCCGGCATCTTGCTCCAGGTGCAGGCGCTCGACGCCGACCGCGCGCGACGTCCCGTCAGGCATGTCGAGGACGATGGTCCCTTCGCCGACAATGGGTTGGTCGAACTGGCTGATCTGATAACCGAACGGCAGATCTGCGTAGAAGTAATTCTTGCGCGCGAACACGCTGTTGCGATTGACCTTGGCCTTGAGGCCGAGGCCGGTTTTCACCGCCTGCTCCACCGCGTATTCATTCAACACCGGCAGCATGCCGGGCATGGCCGCGTCCACGAACGACACCTGTGTGTTCGGCTCCGCGCCGAATTCCGTGGGAGCGCCGGAAAACAGCTTGGCCTTGGACGTGACCTGGGCGTGGACCTCCAGCCCGATCACCACTTCCCAATCGCCGGTCTCGCCTTTGATGATGTAACTCATAGCGGCGCCAATCCCTTGAAGCCCGCGGCGTCTTCCAGCGACTGGCAGACGCGGAACAGGGTTTCCTCGTCCCAGCGCTTGGTCAGCACCTGCAGGCCCAGCGGCAGGCCTTCCGCGGTGAGGCCCGCCGGCACCGACGCGGCCGGAATACCGGCCAGCGATGCCGGCACCGTGAACACGTCGTTCAGGTACATGGTGATGGTGTCGATCTTGTCGTTGATGCCGAAGGCGGCCGAAGGCGCGGTCGGCGTCAGGATCGCGTCCACCTTCGCGAACGCCTCGTTGAAGTCGCGCACGATCAGGGCGCGCACCTTCTGCGCCTTGACGTAATAGGCGTCGTAATAGCCCGCGGACAGCACATAGGTGCCGATCATGATGCGGCGTTTCACTTCCGCGCCGAAACCCGCCGCGCGGGTCTTGGCGTACATGTCGTCCAGGTTCTTGCCCGGCACACGCAGGCCGAAGCGCACGCCGTCATAGCGGGCGAGATTGGACGAGGCCTCCGCCGGCGCCACGATGTAATAGGTCGGCAGCGCGTATTTGGTATGGGGCAGAGAGATATCGACGATGGTGGCGCCCGCCTTCTCCAGCCAGTCGATGCCCTTGTTCCACAGCGCGTTGACCTCGGCGTTGAGGCCGTCGGGGCGGTATTCCTTGGGGATGCCGATGCGCAGGCCCTTCACGCCCTGGCCGAGCACCGCCTCGAAATCCGGCACCGGGAGGTTGGCCGAGGTGGAATCCTTGGGGTCATGGCCGCACATGGCCTTCAGCATGATGGCGGCATCGCGCACATTGCGGGTGATCGGGCCCGCCTGGTCCAACGAACTCGCGAAGGCCACGACGCCCCAGCGCGAGCAGCGGCCATAGGTCGGCTTCACGCCCACCAGGCCGCAGAAGCTCGCCGGCTGGCGGATCGAACCGCCGGTGTCGGTGCCGGTGGCGGCCATGCACAGATGCGCCGAGGTCGCCGCCGCCGAACCGCCCGACGAGCCGCCCGGCACCAGTTCCGCGTTGCGGCCCTTGGGCACCCACGGGTTCTTCACCGCGCCGAAATAGCTGGTGATGTTGGCGGAGCCCATGGCGAACTCGTCCAGGTTCAGCTTGCCCAGCATGACGGTGCCGGCATCGCGCAGCTTCTGCGACACCGTGCTTTCGTAGGGCGGCGTGAAGCCTTCCAGGATGTGCGAGGCGGCCGTGGTCTGCACGCCCTCGGTGCAGAACAGATCCTTCATGCCGATGGGAATGCCGTCCATGGCGCGCGCTTCGCCGGCGGCGATGCGCTTGTCGGAGTCCTTCGCGCGCTCGCGCGCCAGGTCCGCGGTCTCGGTGATATAGGCGTTCAGGTGCCGCGCCCGCTCCATGGCGGAGAGGTGGGCCTCGGTCAGCTCCAGGGCGCTGAACTCTTTGCGGCGCAGGCGCGACCGGGCTTCGGCGATGGTCAGTGCGGTCAGTTCCGACGACATGATGACTACTCGACCACCTTGGGCACGGTGAAATAGCCGTCCTGGGGTTCGGTTGCGTTCATGAGAACCTGGTCCACGATGCCGCCGTCGGTCACTTGGTCGGCGCGCAACGTGAGTTTCAGGTCGGTGCCGCCGCTCATGGGGGCGACGCCGTCGGTGTTCACCTCTTTGAGCTGCTCGATCCAGCCCATGATGCCGTTGAGTTGCCCGGCCCAGGTGGACAGTTCGGCATCGGTGACCTCGATCCGGGCGAGGGTCGCGATCCGGCGGACGGTGGCATTATCGATCGACATGGTGCACTTATATATAAGGTGTGGAGGGGTTGGGTAACATCCCGCTATGGCGGTCTGCAAGGTCAACGAACTGAAGGGGTTTTTGGCCCGGAATCAGGCCATTTTGGGCTTGGACCTGGGGTCCAAGACCATCGGCATGGCGCTTTCGGACGTGGGTTACATGGTGGCCACGCCGCTGGCCACGATTCCCCGGAAAAAGTTCTCCGCCGACATGGCCACCCTGGAGGTGGTCATGACCAAGCACAACGTAGGCGCGCTGGTGATCGGCCTGCCCGTGCAGATGGACGGCACCGAGGGCCCCCGCGCCCAGGCCGCCCGGTCGTTTGCCCGGGAAGTACTGGCCCGGCGCGAGATGCCGGTCGCCTTCTGGGACGAACGCCTGTCCACCGCCGCCGTGCAGCGCATGCTGACGGATGAAATGGATATGTCCCGCAAGCGCCGGGCCGAGGTCGTGGACAAAGCCGCCGCCGCCTACATCCTGCAAGGCGCCCTCGAGGCGATGCGGAACGCCTAGCCCCAGGGATTATCCAAGGTCCGCCCGGGCCTGCTCCCAGTTCTGGCCGTCGTAAGGCGTGATGTCCAGCGTCCCCAGATCCAGCCCGTCGATACAGCGCACGTTGACGTCGATCTTGTCCGGGTGCGAGCGCGGTATGTAGAACGGATGCATGCCGCAGGTGGCGCAGAAATGGTGCTTCGCGGTGCCGGTGCCGAAGGTATAGGTCGACAGCGCCGCCCGGTCGGTGAGCAGTTCGAACCGGTCGGGTTCCACGATCAGGTGCAGGAACCCCTTTTTCGTACAGATCGAGCAGTTGCAGTCCAGGATGCCCGCAAGGTCGGTGGTGACCCGGAACTTCACCGCCCCGCAATGACAGCCGCCGGTATAGGTTTTTTGCATAGACCGCCCCTCAAACGCCGCTGTCATCCCCGGACTTGATCCGGGGTTACCGGGGGGGAGTTATGCCGCAAAATCGAGTCCCTCGGCAGCCCTCCATCGCTGCCGCCCTGGATCCTCGGGTCTCGCCCCGCTCGCCCAAGGAGGGCGTCACATTTTGTTATACGACCGGTTGCCCCACACCGTCCCCGCACCTATAGTCCCGCCCATGCGAGACCCTGCCTTTCCGCATCGCCATCTCCTCGGCATCGAGGGGCTTACCCCCGCCGAAATCAATCATTTATTGGACCTTTCCGACCGCTACGTGGCCTCCAACCGCGGGCAGGAAAAGACCAGCGATGTCCTCAAGGGCCGTACCACGGTCAACCTGTTCTTCGAGAACTCGACCCGCACCCGCACCTCGTTCGAGCTGGCCGCCCTGCGCCTGGGTGCCAATGTCATCAACATGCAGGTGGAAAGCTCCTCGGTCGCCAAGGGCGAGACCCTGATCGACACCGCCGTCACCCTCAACGCCATGCACCCGGACGTGCTGTGCGTGCGCCACCCGGACTCGGGCGCCGTGAAACTCCTGGCCGACAAGGTCAACTGCGCCGTGGTCAACGGCGGCGACGGCAGCCACGAACACCCGACCCAGGCGCTGCTCGACGCGCTCACCATCCGCCGCCGCAAGGGCCGGCTTTCGGGCCTTCTCGTGGCGATTTGCGGCGATGTGCTGCACAGCCGCGTGGCGCGTTCCAATTTTCTCTTGCTGCTGACCATGGGCGCCCGCGTGCGCATCATCGCGCCGCGCACCCTGATCCCCGCGCAAGTGGACCGCATGGGCGTCGAGGTGTTCACCGACATGACCGCCGGCCTCAAGGACGTGGACATCGTCATGATGCTGCGCGTCCAGAACGAACGCATGAAGGGTTCGTTCATCCCCTCGGTGCGCGAATACTTCCGCTTCTTCGGCCTCGACCGCGCCAAGCTCTCGCAGGCCAAGCCCGATGCGCTGATCATGCATCCCGGCCCCATGAACCGCGGCACCGAGATTGACTCGGACGTCGCCGACGACTTCGAACGCAGTGTGATCCGCGAACAGGTGGAACTGGGCGTCGCCGTGCGCATGGCGGTGCTGGAAGTCCTCGCCCAAAACAACCGGGCCAGCAATATCGGGAAGGTCGCATGAGCGTCGCGAAACCCGGCCGGATCCTTTACCGCAACGCGCGCATCGTCGACCCCGCCTCGGGCTATGACGGCCCCGGCGAACTGCTCACCGCCGGCGAGGACATCGCCGATGTCGGCAAAAAGCTGTTCGACAGCGTTCCCGGCGACGTGCAAGCCGTCGATTGCGATGGCCTGGTGCTGGCGCCCGGCCTGGTCGATATGCGCGTGCAGATCGGCGAACCCGGCGCGGAACATAAGGAATCGCTCCGCAGCGGCGGCGAAGCGGCGATCGCGGGCGGCGTGACCACCGTGGTCTGCCTGCCCAACACCAACCCCGTCATGGACGACGAAGCCACCTTGGAATTCGTCGCACGTCGCGCGCGCCAGGCGGCGCTGGCGAAAGTCTATTGCTACGGCGCGGTCACCAAGGGCCTGCAAGGCAAGGAACTGGCGGAGATGGGCCTGCTGGCCGAGGCCGGCGCGCTGGCCTTCACCGACGCCACCAAGGCGGTGGCCGATGCCCAAGTATTGCGCCGCGCGCTGCAATACGCCGCCACCTTCGGCCTGCTGATCGTGCAGCACCCGGAAGAACCCACCCTCGCGGGCGGGGTGATGAACTCCGGCGAGATCGCGACTCGCATGGGCCTGTCCGGCATTCCGCGCGAGGCCGAGATCATCATGCTGGAACGCGACATGCGCCTGGTGGCCATGACCGGCGGGCGCTACCACGCCGCCCATATCTCCACCTCCGACAGCGTCGCGATCATCGCCAAGGCCAAGGACGCGGGGCTCAAGGTCACCTGTGACACCGCGCCGTTCTATTTCGCGCTCAACGAACTGGCGGTCGGCGACTACCGCACCTTCGCCAAGCTCTCGCCCCCCTTGCGCACCGAGGACGACCGCCAGGCCATTGTCGCCGGCCTCAAGTCGGGCGTGATCGACGCCATCGCCTCGGACCACGCGCCCCAGGACGCGGATTCCAAGCGCCTGCCCTTCCCGCAAGCGGCCTTCGGTGGCAGCGGCCTCGAGACTCTGCTCTCCGTGTCCCTCGACCTGTTCCACAACGGCGAACTCAGCCTGATCGAGACCTTGCGCCGCCTCACCTCCGCGCCCGCCGATGTGCTGGGCCTCAAGGCCGGGCGCCTCGCCAAAGGCGCGAAAGCCGACCTGGTATTGTTCGATCCCGACCGCGGCTGGAAAGTGATCGCCGACGCTTTCCACTCCAAGTCCAAGAACTCGCCCTTCGACGGCCGCCCGGTGCAGGGCCAGGTGATGCGCACCGTCATCGACGGCCGCACGGTGTTCGAACGCAACGACCTGGCGCAGACAGGCGCGAAGCGCGCCGCGCGCCGATGATCGAAGCCCTCGCCGCAGTATTGGGCTACCTCCTCGGGTCGATCCCCTTCGGCCTCGTCCTCACCAAAGCCGCCGGCCTCGGCGACATCCGTTCCATCGGCTCCGGCAACATCGGCGCCACCAACGTCCTGCGCACCGGCCACAAGGGCCTGGCGCTCGCCACGCTTCTGCTCGACGGCGGCAAGGGCGCGGTGGCGGTGCTGCTGGCGCGCTGGCTGATCGGTGAGGAAAGCGCATATCTAATCGCCGGCGTCGCCGCCGTGCTCGGCCACAACTTCCCGGTCTGGCTCAAGTTCAAGGGCGGCAAAGGTGTCGCCACCACCTTGGGCACCATGCTGGCGGTAGCGCCCTATGTCGGTCTCGCCGCTTGCCTCACTTGGCTCGGCGTGGCGCTGCTCTTCCGCTATTCGTCGCTTGCCGCCCTGATTGCGCTGGCCGTGGCGCCGCTTTACGCCGAACTGATGGTGCACGACCACTGGGTAGCGCTGGCGTTCCTGGCGCTCGCCGTCCTGGGCTGGATCCGCCACCGCGCCAACCTCGCCCGCCTCAAGCGCGGCGAGGAACCGAAAATCGGGGCGAAGAAATGAGCCGGCCCCGGACCAGCGGGGTGAGAACTCTCGCGCTGGTACTGTGTCTCGGGTGTGCGTCCGCCAGTGCTGCCGATCAAATCCTGACGCCTGACGGATTGGACCCCGTGAAGATCGGCATGACGGTAGAGCAGGCCGAGCAAGCCCTTGGCGCCAAGCTGGCCCCGCTCGATACAGCAGACGGCTATTCCACGGAAGCCTGCTGGGAAACGCAACGCCTCGGCGACCCTGACCCAGCGATCCTCTACATGATCCGGCATGGCGAGATCGTGCGCATCGATATCACCAGATACGAACAGAAACCGTATTGGACGGACGAAAACATACCAGCGATCGCCTCCGAAAAAGGCGTCCATATCCGCGACCCCGATGTGAAAGCCGCCAAGGCCCACGGAACGGCGACCATTTCTTCAAATCCCTTCGGCAAGCGACCTGATGATTACTACGCGACCATCTTTACACAGGACAAACAGCGCGGCGTTGTCTTCGAGATATGGGACCACTACGTCTACAGAATGCGCGCTGGTTTAGCGGACGCCATTCAGCTGCCTGAAGGTTGCCCATGACCGCCTCGAACCGCCTCCAAACTGTGGCGTTTATCCTTAGTCTTGTTTCGGCATCCGCTGACGCCGCCGCCGAACGCATCTTGACGCCCGAAGGATTGGGGCCCGTGCGCATCGGAATGACCGTGAGGCAGGCAGAGGAAGCTTTGCAAATAAAACTCAAACCGTTCGATCCGACGTACGGCGATTCAAAAGAGTCATGCTGGCAGACCTATCGCCTCGGTGAGACCGATCCCGACGTAGTCTATATGGTCTGGTATGGAAGAATTGTGCGCGTAGCGGTCCATGGCGATGACAAAACACCGATCGTCACCGACAAAGGAATCCGTATTGGCGACACCGACGCGCGCGTGAAGGAAGTTTACGGACCAAGCCTGAAAGTCGAAGTGGACCCCCAGGCCAACACTGAGGAGGAAGGCTCTGACCTGACCGCCTTCACGAAAAACAAGCGCCGGGGAATCACCTACGAAACGTTCGATCGAAAAGTGGTGAATTTTCGGGCGGGTCTGCCGAAAGCCACTCTTCTGTCGGAAGGCTGCTCATAAAGGTTGAGCTTTTGCCATTATGGAAGCTTTATCCTGACGTGAAGATGATCATCGTGATCTCGACACCGTTCCACCCCTTTGACCTTGGGGTCGTTAAAGCAAATTTTCTCCACGCGGCCTGTTTTTAGGAACATGTAAACCAGCCGCTGTGTCGCTTCTCTGTCGTAGGCCGGATTGGTGTCGTAATTGGTGCCGCCCACCTGCTTTCCGTCCTTGCGCACCGGGCGAATATCAATCCCAACCCCGTCTCCATGTTCCTTGTGGCGATCATAGGGCTTCCCAGTCTTCAGGCTGATATTGCCCACACCGAACGGCGGTTTACCGGTCTCGTCACGCCACCGCTTCGCAACGTCCTCGATGACCTCGATAGCTTCAGGCAGCGCCCATTGTGCCTCGCCCTCTATGGGGGTGCCGTAATTATAATACCCCGCACTTGAGTCACCCGGTCGCAGTTGCCGCAATTGCTTGAATCTCGCGACACGTCGCTGATGCGCTTCGGTGACATCTGATGCAGTACCGGAACTACCGTTCGCCGCCTCCGTCCATTCGCCGCTGTCGTCGCCGTGGCCTTTGGGGACGCGCGGCTGTAAGGGGTTATATCCGCTCCGGACCGTGGTACCTTTGGGTAAGCTCATGGTTGACCGCTCCTGTTTCGGTTCAGCCAGGATATCCCTCGTCTCGCGTGCGCGGCATCGCGCTGAACGAGGAAAGCAAGTATGGCGTGCAGAGTAGGGAATTCCTGTTTCGATGAAGCATGAAGACCTCATCGACCTGATCAGGCTGACCCGCACCGATGGCGTCGGGCCTAAGTCCATCCGCGCGGCGCTCGACCGGTTCGGCGCGATCTCCGAAGCCATCGCCCAATGGCACCAGTGGAGCCGTGGGCGCGCGCTGGTCTCCATCCCCACCGCCGAAGCCGAATTCGTGGCTGCCTCAAAACTCGGCTTCACCTATCTCGGCTGGGACGATCCGCTCTATCCTGAACCGCTCCGCGCCATCGAGGACGCGCCGCCGGTGTTGGTGGTGAAGGGCAGCACATCCGTCCTCGCCAAACCCATGATCGCCATGGTCGGCGCCCGCAACGCCACTCTCAACGGCAAGCGGTTCGCCAAGCTGCTGGCGCATGATCTCGCCAAGGCGGGCGCGGTGGTCATCTCCGGCATGGCGCGCGGGATCGACGGCGCGGCGCATGAAGGTGCCTTGGCGGCGCGTGGGGAGACCGTCGCGGTCCTGGCCGGCGGCACCGATGTGGTCTACCCGCCCGAACACCGCGACCTTTATGAGCGCATCGCCGCCGCCGGAGCCGTGATCTCGGAAATGCCACCAGGCACCCAGCCGCAAGCCGCCCTGTTCCCGCGCCGCAACCGCATCATCTCCGGGGCCAGCCAAGCCGTGGCGGTGGTCGAGGCCACCTTGAAGTCGGGCTCCCTGATCACCGCCCGCATGGCCGCCGACCAGGGCCGGGAGGTGTTTGCCGTGCCCGGATCACCCCTCGACCCCCGGGCTCAGGGCCCCAACGGCCTGATTCGCGACGGGGCCACCCTGATCCAGTCCGCCGGGGACGTCTTGGCTGCTTTACCTTCGTTAACACGCGATTTTTTGAAGTCGCCCCCGCAAAGCGCACAACCCATTGAAATCCCTAAGTCCATCCCTAGGTCAGCGGTACGGCGCGCGGTTGAGGCCGCCCTGTCATCCACCCCTGCACCGGTTGACGAACTGGTCCGCCAGTGCCAAGTGTCGCCCGCCGTTTTGGCCGAGGTTCTGCTCGAATTGGAGCTGGCCGGAAGGCTGGAAAGGCTCCCGGGAAACCGGGTCGCACTGTTATCCGATACCGGAAGAATTTGAATTTCTTAACTTTTCCGCGCTAACAGCCAGAATTCACGCTCCCTAAAACCGACCCCGGCGGCCGTCATCGGCTGGCGCCAAGGGGCTACGGACGGAGCAGGCGGACAAAGGAACTAAGCCTATGCAGGTCGTTATTGTTGAGTCTCCGGCCAAGGCCAAGACCATCAACAAGTACCTAGGCGCCGATTACAAGGTGATCGCCTCCTACGGGCATATCCGTGACCTGCCCCCCAAGGACGGCTCCGTCCGCCCGGACGAGAACTTCGCCATGGACTGGGAGGTCGATAGCGGCTCCCAGAAACACCTCAAGGAAATCATTTCGTCCCTCAAGGGCGCCGACGGCCTGATCCTGGCCACCGACCCGGACCGCGAGGGCGAGGCCATCAGCTGGCACGTGCTGGACGAGCTGCGCAGCCACAAGGCGCTCGACGGCAAGAAGGTGAAGCGCGTCACTTTCAACGCCATCACCAAGAACGCCGTGCTGGACGCCATGGCGAACCCGCGCGACCTCGACATTCCGCTGGTGGACGCCTACCTCGCCCGCCGCGCGCTCGACTACCTGGTGGGCTTCACCCTGTCGCCGGTGCTGTGGCGCAAGCTGCCGGGCTCCAAGTCCGCCGGCCGCGTGCAGTCGGTTGCGCTGCGCATGATCTGCGATCGCGAATTGGAGATCGAGAAGTTCAAGGCCGAGGAATACTGGACTGTCGGCGCCGAAATGGCGACGCAGGCAAAAGAAGGCTTCGGCGCGCGTCTTACCCACTTCGAAGGCAAGAAGCTCGACAAGTTCGACCTGAACGACGAAGCCAAGGCCACCCGCGCCGCCGCCGCCGTGCGTTCCGGTTCCTTCACCGTCACCGCGGTGGAGAAAAAGACCAAGCAGCGCCGGCCATATGCTCCCTTTACGACATCCACGCTGCAACAGGATGCGTCTCGCCGCCTTTATTTCTCCGCGCGCCAGACCATGGACCTCGCGCAGAAACTCTATGAGGGCGTCGAGATCGATGGCGAGACCACAGGCCTGATCACCTATATGCGTACCGACGGCGTGCAGATGGACCAGGACGCCATCCACGCGGTGCGCGGCCTAGTCGCCGACCGCTACGGTAAGAAATACGTGCCGGAGCAGTTCCGCATCTACAAGTCCAAGGCCAAGAACGCACAGGAAGCCCACGAAGCCATCCGCCCCACCGATATCCGCCGCACGCCGGAAATCGTGGCGAAATACGTGAGCGCCGATCAGCTGAAGCTCTATGAGCTGATCTGGAAGCGCACCATGGCCAGCCAGATGGAATCCGCCATCGTCGATGGCGTGTCGGTGACCGCTTCGACCCCGGACGGCCGGACGCAAGTGCGCGCCAACGGCTCGACCATCGTGTTCAAGGGCTACCTGGAAGTTTATGACGACACCCCGGCGCCCACTTCAAAAGAAAGTGTGGCGAAAGAGGCCAAGAAGGACGACGGCAAAGACCCGACTGGCGACGAGGAGGACGAAAGCCTCGGCCGCCTGCTGCCGGCGATGACCGAAGGCCAGAAACTCGATGTCGTCAGCGTCCTGCCGGAACAGCATTTCACCCAGCCGCCGCCGCGCTTCTCGGAAGCCAGCCTGGTGAAGGCGCTGGAAGAAAAAGGCATCGGCCGCCCCTCCACCTACGCCTCTATCATCCAGGTGCTGCAGGACCGCAAGTATGTGCGCATGGATGGCCGCCGCTTCATCCCGGAAGACCGCGGCCGCGTGGTGATCGCGTTCCTGGAAAGCTTTTTCCTGCGCTACGTCGAATACAACTTCACCGCCGACCTCGAGAACCAGCTGGACGAGATCTCGTCCGGCAACCTTGATTGGAAGCAGGTGCTGGCCGATTTCTGGCGCGACTTCGCCGCCGCCATCGACGGCACCAAGGATCTGACCCGCACCGCGGTGATCGACGCCCTGGACGAACTGCTGGAGCCGCACCTGTTCCCGGTGCGCGCCGACGGCACCAACCCGCGCGTCTGCCCGGCCTGCACCGACGGCCGCATCGGCCTGAAGTTCGGCAAGTTCGGCTCGTTCATCGGCTGCTCGCGCTACCCCGAGTGCCGCTACACCCGGCCCTTGGGCACGCCGGACGGCGCCAACGGGCAATTCGTGCTCGATGGGCCGAAGGATTTGGGCGCCGATCCCGTCTCCGGATTGAAGGTCACGCTGCGCGTCGGCCCCTATGGTCCTTACGTCCAGCTTGGCGGCGAGGAAGTCGCTCCCGCCCCGCCTGCGCCCAAAGTCGAGGCTGACGCCGGCGAAGTGGACCCCAAGGCCAAGAAGAAAAAGAAGAAAGCCGCGCCCAAGGACAAACCCAAGCGCATGTCGCTGCCCAAGGGCACCGATCCCAACGACGTGGATCTCGCCAAGGCGCTGAAGCTGCTGGCGCTGCCGCGCGAGATCGGCCCCGACCCCGAGACCGGCGACATGATCCTGGCGGGCATCGGCCGTTTCGGGCCGTACCTGAAGGTCGGTTCACGCTACCAGTCGCTGCCCAAGGACGACGATGTCCTGGAGATCGGCCTCAACCGCGCCGTCGTGGTGCTGATCGAAGGCAAGGAGCGCCAGGGCAAGCGCGCCGGCGGTGGTTCCGCCAAGACCTTGGGCGAACATCCCGAGGATAAGAAACCCGTGACCTTGCGCTCGGGCCGTTTCGGCCCATATGTCCAGCACGGCCAGCTCCGCGCCACGCTGACGCGCGACCTGGAACCGGATACCGTGACCCTGGATGCCGCCGTCGCCCTGCTCGCGGCCAAGGCCGCCAAGGGCGCCGCCCCGGCCAAAGGCAAAAAGGCCGCTGCCGAGGCAGCGCCCCCTGCCCCCAAGGCCAAGAAATCGACTTCGGCCAAAGCGGTAAAATCGCCGAAGGCTAAGACAGACCCGGCTGTCAAAACCCCCAAACCCAAAGCGGGCGCCCGCGTGCCCCGCAAAGCTGCTGAATAAAGAAGACACCTATTAAGAAGAAAAACACTTCGGTTCCTTCGCGGGACCAGATCCTCGCCTTCATCCGCGAGTCAAAGACCCAAGTCGATAAACGCGAAATCGCGCGCGCCTTCGGAATCCGGGGCGCGGACAAGATCAAGCTCAAAGCCATCCTGAAAGACCTCGCCCTCACGGGCGAGGTGGAACGCGGCGACAAAAAACGCGTGGGCATTGGCGTGTTGCCGCCAGTCACGGTCATCGACATCACCCACGCCGACAAGGACGGCGACCTGTTCGCCAAGCCCGCCGAGTGGACCTCCGACGCCGCGCCACCGAAAATCCTGGTGCTGCTGCCGAAACGGGGCGGCCCCAAGCGCGGACGCGAACGGCCGCTGACCGTGGGCGTGGGCGACCGCGTGCTCGCGCGCCTGGCGCCCGCCGGCGACGACACCTACGAGGCCCGGCCCATGAAACGCCTGGCCGCAGCGCCCCAGAGCATGATCGGGGTGTTCGAGGCCGCCAAGGACGGCGGCGGATACCTGCGTCCGGTCGATAAACGCATCCGCGACACTGTCGCCATCCCCGCCAAGGACACGCTGGGCGCCAAGCAGGGCGACCTGCTGTCCGTGCAGGTCACCGACCAGCCGCGCCACGGACCATGGCGGGCCAAGGTCACCGAACGCCTCGGCCGCATCGACACGCCCAAGCACCTCTCGCTGATCGCGATCCACGCCCACGGCTTGCCCCATGTGTTCAGCGACGACGCGCAAGCCCAGGCGAAAAACGCCAAAGCCGCGACGCTCGGCAACCGCGACGACTTGCGCAACATCCCGCTGGTCACCATTGACGGCGAGGACGCCCGCGACTTCGACGACGCGGTGTTCGCCGAACCGGACACCGACCCCAAGAACCCCGGCGGCTGGCATATCCTAGTCGCCATCGCCGACGTCGCCTGGTACGTGCGCACCGGCGACGCCCTGGACCGCGACGCCTATGCGCGCGGCAACTCGGTCTATTTCCCCGACCGCGTGGTGCCGATGCTGCCGGAGGAACTCTCCAACGGCTGGTGCTCGCTGAAACCTCACGAGGACCGGCCCTGCCTCGCCGCCCATATGTGGCTCGACAAGCACGGCAAGGTGTTCCGCCACCAGATCATCCGCGGCCTGATGCGCTCGGCCGCGCGCCTGACCTACGACCAGGTGCAGAAGGCCAAGGACGGCCACACCGACGAGGTCACCGGCCCGCTGATGAAGGATGTGATCGAGCCGCTGTACGGCGCCTACCGGGCGCTGGACGAGGCCCGCTCCAAGCGCGGCACGCTGGAACTCGACATCACCGAACGCAAGATCATCGTCGACCACGACGGCCATATCACCGGCGTGGTGCCGCGCGCGCGCTACGACTCCCACAAGCTGATCGAGGAATTCATGATCGCCGCCAACGTCGCGGCGGCGGAAACCCTGGCGGCCTCGGCGTATCCCGCCGTCTACCGCATCCACGACCGGCCCGATCCGGAACGCGTGGACGCCCTGCGCGAGGCCCTCGGCACCCTCAACATCGCCGTGCCCAAGGCCGACGCCCTCAAGCCGCAGGATTTCAATAAAATCCTCGGCCAGGTGCGCGAGACCCCGAACGAAAACCTGGTCAACACCCTGGTCCTGCGCACCCAGTCCCAGGCGATCTACAGCAAGGACAACATCGGCCACTTCGGGCTGGGCCTGCGCAAATACGTTCACTTCACCTCGCCTATCCGGCGCTACTCGGACCTGCTGGTGCACCGCGCCCTGATCGCGGCGAAAAAGCTGGGCGAAGGCGGCTGGTCCGCGAACCACGACCCCAACCTCGACCCGATCACCGAGCATATCTCGGCCACCGAGCGCCGCGCGGCGATGGCGGAACGCCAGACCGTGGACCGCTTCACCGCCGCCTTCCTCGCCACCAAGACCGGCGCCGTGTTCCGGGGCCGCATCTCGGGCGTGTCGCGGTTCGGGGTGTTCGTGAACCTGGAAGCCACCGGCGCCGACGGCATCCTGCCCATGCGCGGGCTCCCGCAGGACTTCTATGACCTGGACGAGCGCAACCATCTATTGGTCGGGCGCCGCCATGGCCTGACCCTTCGCACCGGCGATATCGTCGATGTGCGCTTGCGGGAAACCGACGACGTGGCGGGCAGTATTGTTTTTGAATATGTGGATCGCGCGGATAATATAAAGCGTCCTGGGGAGGATGACCGAGAAGGCAGAGGCGGGGGCCGGCCACCTCGACATAACTCCAAGGGCAAGAATTTTTCCCACTCTAAGGGACACCCTCGGAAACATCGCCGCAGATGAAGCCCCTCGCCAGGTATGCCGTCACCACCGCCGCGCTTTTGAGCCTCGCCGCCTGCGCCGGCGGCGAGAGCACGCGCCGCATCTCCACCGACAGCCGCCGCCTTCAGCCCGTGATCATGGACGGTCTCAACCTGACCGCCATGAACCAGGTGTTCGTGAAAGGCTTCTCCGAGATCAAGGACCGGATGATCGACGATCCGGACATGGACAAGGTGATCGCCGAAGGCCTGACCGGGTTCAGCAAGATCGACCCCGAAATCGTGGTGGCGGTCGAGAGCGGCCACATCAAGATCCGCCGCGAGCACGACGACGGCATCCCACCGGTGACCCTTGGCGACGTGCCGGTGGTCACCGGCGGCGCCGCGCGCAGCACGATCCCGGGCTGGAGCCGCGCGGTGCTCACCGCCATCATCGCCGCGCGCCAGTCCTCGCCGCTCTTGCATGCCGCGGAGGCCGAGGATTTCTACACCGTGGTGTTCCAGGCGGCGATCGCCAAGCTCGACCCCTATTCCCATTACTCCAACCGCCGCGACGCGGTGCGGACCCGTCTTGTCAGAGATGGCATCATCGGCCTCGGCATCCGCATGGTGGCCGTGGACGAGGGCGCGCAGATCCAGGCCATCGTCGGCGACGGCCCCGGCGAGAAGGCCGGCCTCGAGATCAACGACATCATCACCGCCGCCGACGGCCGCAAGCTGGCGAAGGTGCCGTTCGCGGAGCTGCGCCGCATCCTCGACGGCTCCAAGGACACCATGGTCAGCCTGACCGTCAAACGGGCGGGCGTCGAGGAGCCGATCACCGTCCTCGCCCAGCGCGAGCTGATCGTGCCCGATACGGTCACCTACAAGAACCTGGACGGCGTCGCCGAGCTCAAGATCCGCAGCTTCAACCAGCGCACCGCCGCCGCGGTTGAACGCGCGGTCGAAGCCGTGCGCGCCGAGGAAATGCAAAATAAAGCTGGCGGCAAGCTCAAGGGCATCATCCTCGATTTCCGCAGCGACCCGGGCGGGCTGCTCGACCAGGCGGTGGAGATGTCCGACCTGTTCCTGAGCGAAGGCTCGATCATCTCCCTCGATGGCCGCCATCCCGGCGCCAAGCAGTATTACGCGGCCTCGGGCCAGGACATCGCGCCGGGCGTTCCGATCGCGATTGTCGTCGATGGCCGTACCGCCTCGGCGGCCGAGATCGTCACCGCCGCGCTCCAGGACCAGGGCCGCGCCGTGGTGGTCGGCACCGGCACCCTGGGCAAAGGCTCGGTGCAGACGGTCGTGCGCCTGCCCAACGGCGGCGAGATGGGCCTGACCTGGGCCCACGCCACCACGCCGCGCGGCGCCGCGCTCAACGGCCTCGGTATCCTGCCCGATGTCTGCCTCGCCGGCCTGCCCGGTCCGACCCTGGACCAGGCGCTGGGTTTCATCGCGGCGGGCACCAACCCCACCGCCGAAGCCCGCCACCGCTGGAAACTGCCCAAGGACGATCCGCAAACCCACGCCGCCTTGCGCGCGCTGTGCCCGGCCGAAGCCCACCTCGACCGCGACATCGACACCGACGTCGCCCGCAAGCTCCTGGCCGAGCCCAAACTCTACGCCAAGCTCTCCACGCCCGAGGGCCCGCAGACCGCCAGCAAGCCGTAGCCAGCCCGGCGGCTCACGACCCGGACGGATTGGTCGGCACCGTCGTCGGGATCGCCGGGAAGGTGCACACCGTGCTCATGTCGGTGATCACGCCGACCTTGGTGTTGTTGAGCAGGTGCTGGATATAGCCGATGAATTGGTTCTGCACCGTGACGATGTAGTGCATCACCGACGCGCTGGGCGTGATGTTGGCGGCCGCCTCGATGGCCGATATCGCCACCATCACCTGGCCGTTGGCGGGGATCGACCCCGACGTGTATGTCCCGAGGGTCGCGCCGGTCGCCGCGTCGGCGATGTTGAGCAACACCGGCGCCGCGGCCGCGCTGGTGTTGTAGGCCACGATGGAACTGGGATACCCGGCGGCGCCCAGGGTCGAGGCGTGCACGTTGACGGCCCGCGTCAGGATCGGCGCGGTGCCGGAATCGCAGGTCGACAGATTGGTGAGCGTGCCGTCGCCGGGCTTCCACAGGACATGCTGGAACGTGCCGTTGAATTGCGCCCGCATGGTGACCGAATACATCGTCGGCTTGGCGCCGAAGGCCGACAGCGCGCCCTCGAGAGTGGCGATGGCGTACTGCGGCGCGGTTCCGGGCGCGATGCTGGGGCTGGTCCACTGGCCGAGCGCCACGCCGCTGGCATAGTCCGACAGGGTCACGGTCACCGTGCCCGCGGCGCCGCTGGCATTGTAGAAACGCAGGAACGACTGGTAGGTGCCGGATGCGGTCGAGAACACCCCAGCCTGGCGCAGGACGCCGGTGGTGTTGCGGGTGAAGGTGCCGGTCACGGCCTTGTCGGCGTTCATGGTGAGCGAACAGGTGCTCGCCGTGCCGGTGCAAGCGCCGCCCCAGCCGATGAAGCTCGATCCGGCCTCGGCGGTGGCGGTCAGGGTGACCACCGTGCCGTCGGTATAGGTTGTCTGCGCCGGGTTGGCGACGACCGCGCCGGCGCCGCCGCCGGCCGTGGTCACCGCCAGGCTGTAGCTATTGACGGCGTTGAAGGTCACGGTCACCGACCGGGCGGTGCTCATGGTGACGGTACAGGTCGCCCCGGTGCCGGTGCAGGCGCCGCCCCAGCCGGCGAAGACCGAGCCGCTGGCCGGCGTGGGCGTCAGGACCACCACCGTGCCGGGCGAATAAGTGGTCGCGAACGGGTTCGCCCCCACCGTGCCGCTTCCGGTGCCGGCATAGACCACGGTCAGGTCATAGGTCAAGGTGCTGTTGAAGGTCGCGGTCACCGTCGTGTTGGCGGTCATGGTGACCGTGCAGGTGAGCGCCGTGCCGGTGCAGCCGCCGCCCGACCAGCTTGCCAGGGCCGAGCCGCTCCCCGGCGCCGCGGTCACGGTCACCACCGTGCCGGCCGGGTAGGCCGAGGCGATCGGATTGACGCTCAGAGCTCCGGTACCGGTTCCAGCGGTTTTAGTTGTCAACGCATAGGTACTGGCGCGCACGAAGGTCGCGGACACCGTCGTGTTGGCGGTTATGGTGACCGTGCAGGTGGTGCTGGTCGTGCTGGCGCAAGGACCGCTCCAGGCGGAGAACTGCGAGCCGCTGGCCGCGTTCGCGGTCAGGGTGACGACATTGCCATAGGAATAGGTCGTCTGCTGCGGGCTGACGGCGATTGTTCCGGTTCCCGCGCCGGTCGTGCTCGCCGTCAGCGTATAGGCCACAGCCGGACTGGCGATCGCCGTCACGATCGGGATGGTCTCGAAGGTCTGGCTGGCATTGCTGGCGTTATAGATCGACCCCTTCAGGCTGACCGACGATTGGTACACGGAAAGGCCGCTGCCGTTGCTGTAGGAGACGTTGGTGACCTGGAACGCGACCGTGCCGTTGGTTGTGACCGCGCAGCCTTCGAAGATCAGCCTGACCTGCACCACCGTGGTGGTCTGGCAGGTCATTCCGGCGATGGCCGGCGTGGTGCTCGTGGAGAAACTGGCGGCGCCGCTGATATCGATCGCGATGCTGATGCGCGTCGATGGCGTGTAGGCATTGCCGGTGGTGAGCGTGAACGATTGCGGACCGAGCACGACCGCATCCGCCGCCGCCTGAGCACCGGTCAGGACGGTGGCGGGAACCGTCACCGCACTCAGAGTGCCGATGGTCGCCGCATAACCCAAGGCCGGCCACAGGATCACGAGCGCGAGCAGCACCGCACGCACGGCAACCGTCAGCCGCCGCCCACGGAAAAATGCCGGCCCGCCGCGAAACGTCACCTTTGCCCCCGTCGCACCAAAAATCTGGTTGGAACGGTGTAACACAATCGCAGGTATATTGAAGAGGAGGTAAGATTATAGTGTCGCGGACGGCTGAGTAACAAGCTCCGCGGCGAGAGTGAGAGCGACATGAAATCGCGCTTCCTGCCCCTCCTCATACTATCCCTAGCAGCGCACGCCGCGCTTGCTGCCGACAAGAGGGCCTCCGACAAAGAGAAAGTCACCTGGTTGCTCTCGCAGAACGCGGGGAAATCCTGGTGCGCCTATGCCGACGGCGAGGAGTACCGGCGCGCGGTCGGCGTGCGGCAGCCGGCCGAAACCGCGCGTGTCATCACCTTCATGGGCGATGTCCTCGAACTGGAATACCAGATCACGCCGCTCACGGGCGATTGGGTGGTCATGGACAAGTACGGCTACACCGACGCCAAATTGAGTCTCCGCCGCACCAATCTGTTGCTCACCGAAGGCCTCGAGATCGTGCAGGAGACCACCATCGCCGGCGCGGCGGCGGCGCCCTTGCGCGTGGTCAGCGCGAAGACCCTCGACGGCGAGAAAACCACGCGCGCGCCGCGCGCATATCCCGACGTGCCGGTACGCGCCGCGTGGACAGCGTTTCCGTTCCTCGATGTCGCAAGAAAAATGGAGGCCGCCGGCGTGCCCGAGTTATGTGAAAAGGTGAACTAGTTTCCGGCGCCCCATCCACGGACGCGCGAGCGGCCGCCCTGAGCAGGCGATGACGCCCGGCCCCGCCCGGCACGGACCCGGGCAAGAGCCAGCCCGAGGCCGCGGTTCGCGCCGGCGATCCGCAAGGTTTCGGCCCACGCGGTCCGGCGAGTCCCGCGCACCGGGCCACGGCGGCGCGCACACCTTTCCATGAAATCTTGGGCGTCATGCCCTCCCCAATCGCTTCAAGACCTTACGCTGCCGCAACGCGGGGCTTGAGACGGCCGTGGGGGTGGCCCTGGAGCCCGCACCTCGGATAATCTCCCCACCTTCCCCTCCCACCCGGCTTCCTTTCCTAAAGGACACCCCCATGGCCCGTTTCGACAACATCACCCAGACCATCGGCCGCACCCCGGCAATCAAGATCAACCGGCTCGCGCCCAAGACCGTGAATCTCTGGGTCAAGATGGAAGCCTTCAATCCGCTGGGCTCGGTGAAAGACCGCCTGGCGCTGGGTATCATCGAGGCCGCCGAAGCCTCGGGCGAACTCAAGCCCGGCATGACGGTGGTGGAAGCCACCTCGGGCAACACCGGGATCGGCCTGGCGATGGTGTGCGCCCAGCGCGGCTATCCCCTGGTGATCACCATGGCGGAATCCTTCTCGATCGAGCGCCGGCGCCTGATGCGCTTCCTCGGCGCGAAGGTCGTGATCACCCCGGCCGCGCTGCGCGCCACGGGCATGGTCGAGAAGGCCAAGGAACTCGCCAAGACCCACGGCTGGTTCTACGCCCGCCAGTTCGAGAATCCGGCCAACCCCGCGATCCACGCACGCACCACCGCGCGCGAGATCGTCGAGGACTTCAAGGATAAACCCTTGGACTACTGGGTGACCGGCTACGGCACCGGCGGCACGCTCCAGGGCGTCGGCAAGGTGCTGCGCAAGGAAAGTCCCAAGACCAAGATCATCGTGTGCGAACCGGAAACCGCCGCGCTGCTCTCCAGCCAGCAGCCGCAGGAGCGCAACAGTGACGGCTCGCCCGCCAAGGGCCATCCCGCCTGGACGCCGCATCCCATGCAGGGCTGGACGCCGGATTTCATCCCGCAAGTGACCGAGGACGCGGTCAAGCTCGGCGTCATCGACCGCCTGTTCAAGATCCCGGGCCCCGAAGCCATGAAGTACAGCCGCGAACTGGCGCAGAAGGAAGGCATCTTCGTCGGCATCACCTCGGGCGCCACCTTCGCGGGCGCGCTCAGGGTCGCGGCGGAAGCGCCGGCCGGGTCCAACATCCTGTGCATGCTGCCCGACACCGGCGAGCGCTACCTCTCGACGCCGCTGTTCGAGAGCACCTCGCCCGACATGAACGAGGAAGAGACCGCGATCCTGAAGTCCACGCCTTACGGCGTGCCGGCGGCGTAAACCTCCGCCCGTGGACCCGATTGTCTATCTGCCGATCGAGATCAAGTACCGGGAACTGCCGTCGCGGCTGATGATCGCCGCCCATCTGCTCGGCATGGGCTACGCGGTCGCGCTCGGCAGCCACTGGGACTTGATCAACCCGCCCAACCAGGCGGCGTTGCCGCGCGGCCTGTTCCTGATGAAATCGCTGAACCGCCTGCAGGGCAACGCCATGGCCATGCTGCGCGGCAACGGGCATATGATCGCCGCCACCGACGAAGAGGTGCTGCAATTCGTCGACGACAGCGGCTACATGACCGCCTTCTCCGAGAGGGCCGCCGACAACCTGGACCTGTTCTTCGCCCAGAGCGAAGCCCACCGCCAAGCGGTGGAGCGCCGCTATCCGAAGCTCGCGGGCAAGGTTCAGGTCACGGGCAATGTCCGCATCGACCTGATGTCACCCGAGAACCGCGCGCTGTTCGAGGCCATCGACGGCCGCGTGGCACCCCTCAAGCCCTATATCCTGTTCAACACCAACTACGGCTCGGCCAACAGCGTCTGGGCGGACACCAACCGCACCACCGCCATGGCCGAGGCCACCGGCACCTTCGACGGCCCCGACCGCGCGCAGAAGATAAAGGAATACCAGGGCATCCTCGACTGGGAGGCCAGCAACAGCCGCGCCATGGTGGCGCTGATCCAGTGGGTGGTGAACAACGCGAAGGGCCTGAACTTCGTGCTCAGGCCGCACCCGGCCGAACGCCCGAAATACTGGGAGCAGGTTCTGGCCCCCGTGCCGCGCGCGCATATCATCGCCCGCTCCGATCCGCACCCCTGGATCATGGGCGCCGAGTTGGTGGTCCATACCGGCTGCACCACCGGGCTCGAAACCACGCTGCTCGGCAAACCCGCGGTGAACCTGCTGCCCACCGCCCATCCCAATTGCCGCCAGATCCTCGATTTGGTGAACCCAACCTTCCGCACCTGGGAGGAGGCCGCGCAGGCGATCGCGCAGTACTTCGGCGCGCGCCAGGGCCCTATCGCCACGCACGGCGACCAGGCGGCCGCCGCGCTGGCCACGCACCTGCCGGGCTACCGCGACAACGCCGCCGCGCGACTGATCGCGCAAGGCCTCGCCGCCACGCTCGCGGCCAACGGCGCACCGGCCGGGGCCCCGCTCACCTGGCGCGGAACGTTCCGCGCGGTGGAGCTCAACGACCTCCAACGCGACAAATACTCCGCCACGACCGACGAGGTCCGCGCGGGCCTGGTAAAAGCCATGGGCGCGGCTGGAATACCCACCCAGGTTCGCCTGGCGACGCTCGGCGAAGGCCAGTTCCTGGCGATACCGAACTAATCGCGCTGGTATTTCAGCCACACCACCAGCAGGAAGACCGCCCGCGCGGCGGCGGTGGGCCCGATCGGGACCGGGGCGTTATGCATCCCCCTCCCCGACCCGCGCGGAAAACCCGTAATTTCAGTGTAATACCAATGGATTGAGGCCACGTCCCCGCGCCTTGACAGGGTTTTTTCCCGGTGTATTGTGCGCGGCTTCGCGAAGGGGTGTCCCTCCGCCAACGGAATTCAGTGAGTTAAGCCATGGCCAAACCCGCCACTATCCAGATCAAGTTGGAGAGCACCGCCGGTACCGGTTACTACTACGTGACCAAGAAGAACCCGCGCAGCCCCAACACCACCGAGAAGCTGGTGTTCAAGAAGTACGATCCGATCGCGCGCAAGCACGTCGAATTCAAGGAAGGCAAGATCAAGTAAGATCGCCTCCTTCGGATCTGAAAGCCCGCCCTCACCGGCGGGCTTTTTTATTGCCGGCCTTCCGCCGCGTAGTCCTCTTATTGCCGGCCTTCTACCGGCGGGCTTTTTCATTTTTGGTCGCTATACTCCAAGCACATGAACCCCATCGCCTATCTGCCGATCGAGATCCAGGTGCGCGAGTTGCCGTCGCGCCTGTTGATCGCCGCGCACCTCTTGGGCGCGGGCTACGCCGTGGTGATCGGCAGCCACTGGTCGCTGGTCACCGGCGCCAATCAGGCCGCGCTGCCGGCGGGGGCCTATCTGTTCAAGACCGTCAATCGCATCCAGGGCGACGCCATGACGCTCGCGCGCGCCAACGGGCATCTGCCGATGGCGACCGACGAGGAAGTCCTGATCTTCACCGAAGACAGCGGCTATACCGGCGCGTTCTCGGACGTGGCGGCTGAGGCCTGCCAGCTGTTCTTCGCCCAAAGTCCGGCGCACCAGGACGCGGTCACGCGGAAATTCCCGCATCTCGCGGGGAAAATCCGCGTCACCGGCAATCCACGCGTCGACCTGCTGCTGCCGCAGAACCGCGCCGCCTTCGATACCGCCGACGCGCGTGTCGCGGACGCGCAGCCGTACATTCTGTTCAACACCAATTACGCCAACATCAACAGCATCTGGAACGACAGCCACGGCATCGCCGCGGCGGCGCAGGCGTCCGGGGCCTTCGATGGGCCCGACCGCGAGGCCAAGATCGCCATGTTCAACGCCATCACCGAGTGGGAGCGCGTCAATTTCCACGCCATGACCACGCTGATGGACTGGGCGGTGCGCAACATCACGGGCCTGAAGGTCGTGGTGCGGCCACACCCGGTGGAACGGCATCGCCATTGGGAGAAGATGCTGGCGAATGTCCCCAATGCGCAGGTCATCTTGCGCTCCGACCCGCACCCCTGGATCACGGGATCGAAGCTTGTCGTCCACACCGGCTGCACCACCGGGCTCGAGGCGGCGCTGCTCGGCGCCCCCGCGCTCAACCTGATGCCGGGTGATTTTCCCGCCAGCGGCACCATCCTGGGTGCGGTCAACCCCACCTTCCGCCGGTGGGAAGACGCGGCCCAGGCCATCACCGATTACTTCACCAAAGCCTCGGGCCCCCTCACCGGCCACGAGGCGCGGACCGCGGCGGCGCTTCAGGCGCATCTGCCCACGTACCGCGACAACGCCGCTGCCCGCTTGATCGCGGCCGCGATCGCCGACACCCTGCGCGCCAACGGCGCCGCGCCCGGGGCCTTCGATTTCACGCTCAAGAGCCCGCTGGTGGAAAAGCCCGCGCACGAGCTGCGCAAGCAGAAGTACGACGCCGGCGCGGAAGAGATCCAGAGCGGTCTGGGCAAGGCCGCGATGCTGGCGGGCGTTATGCTGCAGGCAAGTTTTGAAAATCTCGGCGCCGGCCTTTTCCTGGTCAAACCACAGTAGTCAAGCTCCCGCGGCTTGCTCCGGTCCGGTGAACCTGGGATAACGGAAGCGCAGCCGCCAGGAGAGCCCGTGGAGCCCATCGTCTACCTGCCCGTGGAGGTCAAGTACCGCGAATTGCCCTCGCGCCTTCTGATCGCCGCCCATGTGCTCAAGGCCGGCTACAGCGTGGTGATCGGCAACCACTGGGCCGTCACGCATCCCGACAATCTCGCGGTGCTGCCGCAGGGCCTGTTCGTGTTCAAGACGGTCAACCGTCTGCAGGGCAACATCATGAACATGGCCCGCCATCACACCCACGCGGTGGCGGCCACCGACGAAGAAGTCCTGGTCTACACCGAATCCCCCGGCTACATGCTGGCGTTCTCGGAGAACGCCGCGCAGGCGGTCGAACTGTTCTTCGCCCAAAACGAGATCCATCGCGAGTCCGTGGAAGCCACCTACCCGCACCTGAAGGGCAAGGTGAAAGTGGTCGGCAACGCGCGCGTCGATCTGCTCACGCCCAAGAACCGCGTCGCCTTCGAAGCCCATGACGACCGGGTAGCGCCGCTGCGGCCCTATATCCTGTTCAACACCAACTACAGCAGCACCAACAGCGTCTGGGGCAACGACCACGGCCGCCTCCTCAACATCGCCGCCGCGACCGGCATGTTCGACGGCGAAGACAAGATGAAGAAGTACAACGACTACAAGGCGTTCCTGGCCTGGGAGCAAGGCAACTTCCGCGCCATGAGCGAACTCATGCTGTGGACCATCGTCAATGTGCGCGGGCTCAACCTGGTCTTGCGCCCGCATCCCGCCGAGCGGCCGGAATACTGGCAAAGCATCACCAAGGCCGGCGCCCACGTGCACGTGATCCCGCGCTCCGATCCGCATCCCTGGATCACCGCCGCGAAACTGGTGGTCCATACCGGCTGCACCACCGGGCTCGAGGCCGCGCTGCTCGACAAGCCGGCGCTGAACATACAGCCCGTCGATCATCCCATCAGCACCCAGATCGTGAAGACCGCCAACGCCACCGTCCGCACCGTGCAGGAGGCCGCGGACGCGATCACGGACTTCCTGTCCACGCGCTCCGGACCGATCGCCACGCATGGCGAGAAGACCGCCGCGGCCCTGGCCGGCCACCTGCCCGGCTACCGCGACGAAGCCGCCGCGCGGCTGATCGCCGAAGCGCTGGTCGCGGATCTGAAGGCGCGCGGCGCGGAACCCAAGCGCAACTACGCCATGCAGTGGCGCGGACGCTTCACGCCGATCGAACGGGACCAGTTCCAGAAGGACAAATACATGGTGACCGGCACCGAGATGCGCCGCGCCTTCCGCCACGCGGCCGAAACCGCCGGCATCGACGTGAAGACGCGCCTGAGCGAAATCGGCGAAGGCTTGTTTATGGTGACGCCGGCGTAAGACTACGCGGCGGCACCCTGTTCGAGGAAGCGCGAGACCGTCTGCAAAAAACTCGCGACGGAGATGGGCTTTGCGTCACGCCGAAGGCGTGCGAACAAAAACTGCAGCAAGCGCTGCTTTAGGCGGCGGCACCCTGCTCGAGGAAGCGCGAGACCGTCTGCAAAAAACTCGCGACGGAGATGGGCTTTGCGATATAGCCGTCGCAGCCGCCATTGCGGATTTTCTGCTCGTCGCCCTTCATGGCGAAGGCGGTCACCGCCACGACCGGGATCGCGCGCAGATCGTCATCGGCCTTGAGCATCTTGGTGATCTCAAGGCCCGAGATCTCCGGCAACTGAATGTCCATCAGGATCAGGTCGGGGCGGTTCTGGCGGGTGATCTCGACCACCGAACGGCCGTCCTTCACCTGCAATGTGGAATAGCCATGAGCCTGCAACAGGTCGTTGAACAGCTTCATGTTCAACTCGTTGTCCTCCACGATCAGAATGGTCTTGGACATCGGGCCGTCTACCCCAATCGCGAAACCCCGCGCGTTTCACGGGATAGTTTCGACTACTACCCACAATATAACAAGGACTAATGCCCAACAAGCCGTAGGGGTTGCCCTTACGTGCCGAAAAATTAACGGAAAACCACGGTTTTACGGCCGTTCAGCAGTACCCGGCGCTCGGCGTGGTACTTGACGGCGCGGGCCAGCACCATGTTCTCCAGGTCGCGGCCGGTGGCCACGAGGTCGGCCACGGACTGGGTGTGGTCGACGCGCTCGACCGCCTGCTCGATGATCGGGCCCTCGTCGAGGTCCGCGGTCACATAGTGCGCCGTGGCGCCGATGATCTTCACGCCGCGCTCATAGGCCTGCTGGTAGGGCTTGGCGCCCATGAAGCTCGGCAAGAATGAATGGTGGATGTTGATGCAGCGCCCGGCGAGATGAGCCGAGGCCTCGGGGCTGAGCACTTGCATGTAGCGCGCCAGCACCACGAAATCGGCGGCGGTGTCGGCCGCGATCTTCAGCCACTTTTCTTCCTGCTGCCGCTTGGTGTCGGCGGTGATCGGCAGGTAGTGGAACGGGATCTTGTGCCATTCCACCAGGGCCCGGAAATCCTCGTGATTCGAGAACACGCCGGCGATGTCGATATGCATCTGCCCGGCCTGCCAGCGGTGCAGCAGGTCGTTGAGGCAGTGGCCCATCTTGGACACCGCGATCAGCACCCTGGGCTTCTTGGCCGCCGGCACCACGCTCCAGTCCATCTTGAATTGCCCGGCGATCGCCTTGAAGCCATCGACGATGGCCTCGACCGGCAGGCTTTCCGGCTGGCGCGTGAACACCGCGCGCATGAAGAAGCGGCCGGTGGCCGGGTCGCCGTACTGGAAGCTCTCGTCGATGAAGCATTTGCGGTCGCGCAGGTACGAGGCGACCTCGGCGACGATGCCGGTGGCGTCCGGGCAGGAAATGGTCAGGATGTATTTCATATATATTCCGGGGCGCTCATCTTTCCCGGGCGGCATTACCGGATTTGAGGCCGAAATGCCAGCGCCGGATAGGTCCGCCGCGACCGTTTAACCTGCTGATTCCCACGGAATCCTTATATTCGCAGGGTGCGCTCCGTATTAAAATTTCAGCCAATGCGCGCATCCCCCCTCCTGACCGCGACCCTGCTCGGCCTGGCCTGCCCGGCACTGGCGGCGCCGCGCGACTTTGGCCTTTTGCCGGCGTCCGGGGTGGTCACCTTCCACAATACTTCGGAGACCGCCGGCGCGGCCGCCGTGCAGGTGCACGGGCCCCAAGGCACCACCACCTGGCGCGCCACCGTGCCGGGCCACGGCTACGCCGCCGTCGAGGTCGGCACGATCGCCCCCGGTGCCCAACTCAATGTCGCGGTGGACGCGGGCTTCACCGGCTACGCTCAACCCTTGATGCGCGATCCCGCCAGCGGCGTGATCGTCAACCGCAGCGCCTGCGTCACCGACGGCGTCGCCGCGCTGCATACCGCCGCCGGGGTCAAGGCCACCGCCGAGAGTATCCTGCGCTTCGAGAGTTTTGGCGCGGGCGTGCAGACGCCGGTGATGTCGGTCTACGACGCGAACGGCATCTTCCTCGGCACCTGGCGCGCGCCCATGGTGGGCCCCAACGCAAGCGTGGTGGCGAGCGGCGCCGATCTCGCGGCGGCGCTGGCGACCTCCGCCACGCAGTTCACCATCAGCCTGTCGCCCGCGTTCCAGGGACGGCTCGTGCATCAGCAGGCCTCGGCGCGCGGACCCGCCGACCTCACCGCCAAATGCGCGATTGGGCCGGAGCCGGCCAAAGCCGCCGCCGCGCCCGCGACGCCGCCCATCGAACGCCCCGCGATCGAGGGTATCCTGCTGCGCGATGACGATGGGCTTGGCTACAATCTGCAAGGCACCAAGTGGGGCGATCCGGCCCTCGGCACCCCCGCCACCGTGCCCTACAGCTTCTTCGACCCCGCCAACGGCCCGAGCTTCCTGCAGCCCAACGGCTTCCCCTACGTCGATACCGCCATGCCGGCGCGCGTCCGCGCCACCGTGCGTCAGGCGATTCACCTGTGGGAGCAGGCCGCCAACATCAGCTATGTCGAGACCAACGACCGGGAGTCCAAGCTCCGCGTCGGATACGGCTACTGGAATTCGCAAGGTGTCGCCGCCGGCAGCTTCCCGTGCGACGCCTGTACGAATACGGGCCGCGCCATCGTCACCTTCGCGCGCGAGGCGTTCGTCGGCACCCGGCGTGGGGAAAACCTGCTGCTGGATATCGCCGCGCATGAGTTCGGCCACACCGTCGGCCTCAACCACGACCTGGTGCGATCCTCGATCATGGGCTTCGGCCAACGCGCGCTCTCGCCCGTGCAGCTCAAGGGTTTGGCCGAAGGCGACATCGCCGGCGCCCGCGCCCTTTACGGCGCCAACCCCAACCCGCAAAAGGTGATCGAGGACGACATCGAGGGCGGCGAGTTCACCGACGCGATGCTGACTTCGGCCGCGCCGTTCAACGGCCGCATCGAGACCGCGGGCGACGAGGACTGGTTCGTGGTGCCGCTGATCCCCGGCAACGATTACGTGTTCACGGTCGAAGCTCCCTCCGCTCAAGCGGGCGAATTCTCCCCGCTCACGGCTCCCAGGCTGGAATTGCGCACCACCGAGCTGTCGGCCTGCTGCGGCTGGTCGAACTTGCTGCTCAGCAGCACCGGAACCGAAGGCAGCGCGTCGGTCGCCTTCACGCCGGCTTATCCCGGCTACTACTGGCTGGCGGTGAAGGGCGCTTCGGAAACCGCGACCGGGCGCTACCAGGTATCCATGCAGGAAGCCGTGCATCCGCCGGCGGTCGTGTACTCCTACACCGAAGGCGGCGGCGATTTCCCGGGCTCGCTCGAGACCAGCGGCCGCCTCTCCCTGGCCAATGGCGTCGGTTACGACACGTCCGCCAGCCTGGTGGCGCAGATGAACCAGCCCGGCGACGTGGACTGGTTCCGCTTCGAGGCCGAGGCCGGCAAGGCCTATACCTTCACGGTCACCGGCAGCCACAGCTACGCCGCCGACAAATTCCTCGACCACGCGCGCCTGATCCTGCGCGACGACACCGGCAAGGAGATCGCCCGCGACGATCTCAGCGGTCCCAGCGGCACGCCGCTGCTCACCTACACCGCCACCGATGCGCGCATGCTGATCCTCGATGTGCAGTCCTACGACCGCAGCGTCGGCGGCTACACCCTGGCGGTGAACGCCGCGCCCATCGGCGGCGCGCAGATCGCCGAGACTCAATTCAACCAGGCGGGCGACCTGCCCGCGTCCCTCGCCTCGCCCGCGTCCATCGGCGCCGGCCAGACCTTCAAGGGGACCATCGGCGCGGCGGGCGACACCGACTGGCTACGCTTCCGCGCCCAGTTGAACCATATCTACATGGTCACGCTCAAAGGCGTGGACGGCGGCGGCGGCACGCTCCCGGACCCGGTGCTGCGCCTGCGCGGCCCCCAAGGCCAGCTCTACGGCGTGCGCGACGACACCGCCGGTACCCGCGACAGTGCTCTATACCTCTACCAGATCTACGACCAGGACCTGTGGCTGGAGGCGGCGGGCTTCGGCAACCGGACCGGCACCTACACCCTGGAGGTGACCGAGGTGCCCAAGGCCAGCACCAACTATGTCACCTACAACCCCGAATACGCGCCGCTGACCGGCGACATCGCTTCGCTGCCGCTCAACGGCTCCACGCCCGCGCTGTTGTTCCCGGGCGCCGACGGCAACGGCTACCGCGCGTTCCTCACCGCCGGGCAGCTTTACCGCGTCACCGTTCCGGCACGCGACGCGGGCGGGTTCACCGATGTGAACCTGCAGCTGCGCGATCCCGACGGCAACCTGGTGGGCGAAGGCAACGGCATGGCCGGCGCCGCTGCCAATGTTGTCGCGCGCGCCGCCGTCACCGGGATGTATCTGGTGCAGGTGCGCCCCGCCACCGTGGAAGCCAGCGGCACCTATGCGCTGGAACTCAGCCTGGAAGACCCGCGCAACATCGCCGACGCCGCCACGACCGATCTTTCCCCCAATACCCTGTACTTCCGCAAAGGGCCGACACTCACGCCCGGCAACACCATCACCGCCCAGCTGGAGAACCGCGACGACCGCGACGTGTTCCTGATCCAGATCCCGCCCAACACCTGGTACAAAATCTCCGCCGGCGTTCCGGCGGGCTCCACCGCCACATCGCCGCCCAAGCTCTACACCCCGGGCCTCGAGAACGTCTCGGGCGCACAGCTCGCGGCGCGGCCCAACGGCGAACTCGACACATCCAATATGTACGTGCGCACGCCGGGCACCCAGCCGTTCAAGATCGTGCTCTACAACGACCGCGACCCCGCACCGTTCGGCGACGGCCTCTACACCCTCACCATGCGCGCGGAGAACCCGGCCGGCACCGCGCCCTGACCCCTCGGTCAAGGCGATGAAATTGTTAAACGGCTTCACAATTCACAACTCGGGATTAAAGCTGCTTAAGCAGCTTTCCACCCTTGCGGCGTGGGCCGCACTATAACATCTGCCTACAATGCTTTAGCAGACCGCAAGAAAATGCGGCGCGGGGGATTGTTATGGCCGTTGGCAGAACCAACGACTACCTGAGTCCGTTCAAGATCCTGGTGGCCGAGCCCAACGACTTGATGTGCAGGGTCACGCGCCAGCTGCTCATGATGCTGGGCGCGCGGCGGCTGATCACCGTCAGCGACAGCGAAACCGCCAAAGCCTATCTCAGGCAGGGCGACATCGATTTCATCCTGTCCGAGTGGTACCTCTACACCTCGGACGGCGTCGATCTGGTGCGCTGGCTGCGGTCCCAGAACAGCGATATCCGCTTCACACCGTTCATCATGGTCACGTCGCAGACGCGCATGCAGAACGTGCTGATGGCGCGCAACCTGGGCATCACGGAGTTCGTGGCCAAGCCGTTCTCGGCGAACTCCCTGTTTACCCGCATCAAGGAAGTGATCGAACGCCCGCGCCCGTTCGTGAGTTCGCGGAAATACTTCGGCCCCGACCGCCGCCGCCGCGCCAAGCCCACCGACGAAGGCGGCGACCGCCGCAAGAAGGAAGCCCTTCTGATCGACGGCCGCTCGCTCAACCAGGACCAGATCGACAGACTGGTCGCGGGCGACGTGATCCGGTAACCGCTTGCGCCGGGAACGATTTCCCGGTTTGCGGGCGGCTAGCCCTTGAATTGGCGGGTGCACCGGCCGCGGCCTTCACCCCGATGACGCCGGCAGCTACAATCGTGTCCCTCAAGGGAGATCCGCGATGAACAGGCATCCGCTCAGCCGGCGGCGGTTCGCATGCGCGGCCGCGAGCCTCGCGGTGCCGGTTGCCCGCGCCCGCGCGGGCGAAGCGCCCAAGATGCATACCGTCACGTTTCCGGACGGCACCACCGTTCCGGCCATCGGCCAGGGGTCGTGGCATCTTGGCCAGGGGCGTCATCCGCGCGCCGCCGAGGAAGAGGCCCTGCGCACCGGCATCGCGCTGGGCATGACCGTGATCGACACCGCCGAGAACTACGGCGACGGCGCCTCGGAACAGTTCATCGGCCGCGCGGTCGAGGGGTGGCGGGACAAGGTGTTCCTGGTCACCAAGGTCGAACCCGAGAACACGGCGGGCGACGGCATCGCGCGCGCCTGCCGGGCGAGCCTCGGCCGCCTGCGCACCGACTATCTCGACCTCTACCTGCTGCATGCGCCGGTGGCCGTCAGCAGTTTCCGCGGCGTCGTGGCCAAATTCGAGGAATTGCGCGAAAGCGGCAAAATCCGCCGCTGGGGCGTATCCAACTTCGACGTCCGCCAGATGGAGGCGCTGTTCCGCGTCCCGGGCGGCGACCGCTGCGCCACCAACCAGGTCGGCTACAACCTCAGGAACCGCGCCATCGAGAAGGACCTGCTGCCGTGGTGCACCGCGCGTAAAGTGCCGGTGATGGCCTATTCACCGCTCGCGACCGGCAACAGTGCCGTGGTGCGCGACCCCGACCTCGCGAAGATCGGCGCCGGGCGCGGCGCCTCGGCGGCGGCGATCGCGCTGGCCTGGGTGGTGCGCGGCGGCAACGTGATCGCGATCCCGGAATCCGGGTCGCCCGAACACGTCAAGGAGAACGCCGCCGCGCTTACGATCTGGTGACCTCGCGCTGCTGCACGCGCACGCGGCTCAGGTCGCCGCGGAACCGCCGGCTTGTGCACAAGCGTTGCCCGTTGCGCAGGCGCAGTTCGGCCTTGCCCTTTTCCAGCGGCCGGATGCCGGCGATTTCAGCGATATTCACGGCCCGCGACCGGTGGATGCGGATGAACCGGTCCTCGCCGAGCCCGGCCAGCAGATCGCTCAGGCTGCGGTGATAGAAGTAGTCGCGTTCGCGGGTGAAGATACGCACGTAATTGCCGTCCGCCTCCAGCCAGACGATCTGATCCCAGTTGACCGGGCGCGTCATGTCCCCGATCGAGATCAGGAGCGTGTCGGTCTTCGGTACGGGTGCGACCAATGTCATTGCCATCCCTCCGGTTAGCGCATCTGCAAGGCAGCCGCGACCGGCAGGCGCGCGGCGCGGATCGCGGGGAACAGGGCGGCCAGCACGCCGACGCCAAGCGTGGCGGCAAGGCTGGCGGCCGCCAGTTTCGCGGGCACGGCAAGATTGAAGTTCCCGCCCATGTACCAGACGTTGTCGCAAGCCAGCCAGGCGATGAAAATGCCGCCGACCGCGCCGATGGCCGCGAGGATCACCGCCTCGGCGATCACCGAGGCGATCACCGCGCCAGTCCCGAAGCCGAGCGCGCGCAAGGTCGCGATCTCGAGCACCCGCCGGCTGACCGCGGCATACATCATGTTGGCGGAAGCGAAGATCACGCCCAGGCCGATGATGCCGCCGACCACGAAGCCGATCACCTGGTAGAAGTGGTATTGCGGACCCTCGAACCGTTCCCAGTAGTCCGGCTCGCGCTCGGCCGTGACTTGCAGGGTCGGGTCGGCCCCCAACGCCGCCTTGAACGCCGCGAACGCGTCCGCGTTCTCCAGGCGCACCACCACGCTGTTGTAGCTGGTCTTGCGGAAGGTGGTCATCAGGGTGTCGATGTCGCCGTACAGCCGCCACTCGCAGCGGCCGCCACAGGCGAACACGCCGACCACGGTCCACTGCCCGTCCGGCAGGCGCACCTTGTCGCCGATGTTCATGTTCATGAGCGTCTCGTGCGGTCCTTTCCCCACGATCAATTCGCGCAGGCCCGGCTGGAACATGCGCCCCTCGACGATCTTGTACGCAGGGCGCAGATCCATGACGCCGACGTTGACGCCGCGCACGGCGAAGCCGCGCTCGCGGTTGGTCTCGCGGATATTCACCGGAATGTTGCCGACGATCTCGGTGGTCATGATCGGCTTGCCGTCCGCCCCGCGCTTGACGCCGGGCAAATCCCCGATCTTCAAGGCTGCGGCGCGCGAAATGCTGCTTTGATTTTCGTTGGGCGCGCTGGCGGACAGCACCATCGCGCGGTCCGGGCTTTTCATTTGCGCCTGGCTGCCCATGAACCCCGCGGCCACCGACAGGATCGAAGTGGTGATGCCCGCCAGGGCCAGGATCGCCACGACCACGACGGCGCTGGCGACAATTCTGCCGCGCATGGCGGAAAGATTCATGGCGATGACGGCGAACGCGGCTTGCATGGGAGTCACCGTTTGATGAGGGCGTCGACGATCTGCAGGCGGTTGACGCGCATGGCGGGGATCGCGGCGGCGATCAACGCGACCACCACGGCGGTCACGGCGCCGTAGACGAACACGAAACCCGGGACGTTGAAGAAGATCGGCGGCCCCGGCAGCTTGCCCTGCATGCGCGGGGAGATGATGGCCGCCGCCGCGAGCCCTGCGGCGGCGGCCAGCTCGCACTGGAGAAGCGATTCGGCGACGATGATCGCCAATACCCCGCGATCATCGAAGCCCAGCGTTTTCATCACCGCGAATTCGTTGAGCCGTTCGTCGGCCGACTGCACCAGGGTCGTGGCGGTCAGCAGCAACAGCACGCCCAGCACGGCGGTGACGATGCCGTTGATGATCAGCTTGACGTCGCCAAGCGACGCCAAGGCGGATTCGAAATTGGCCCGGTCGACGCCGGACCGCGTGGCGACACCCGAATTCGTGAAGGTATCGTCGATCGCCCGCGCGGCCTGCAAGGCCTTGTCGGCGTCGGCGACATGGACCGCGATCTGCTGGACCACGTTGCGAGGTTCGGCGCGGGCTTCGTTGATGTAGTCGTAGTTTCCGAAGGCCAGGGGGAAAACGCCGGGCGTTTCCTTGCGGTCCAGGAAGCCGACCACCTCGAAGTCCCAGTCCTGGTTGCCGTCCTTTTGCTTTGTGTCGGTGGAATGGACGCTGTAGTGGTCACCCAGCTTGAGACCGCCGAGGTGGATGGCCATCCACGGGCTGATCAGCACGCCATTGGGCTTGGCGTGGAGCGCCGCGAGGGCTTCCGGCTTCACGTCGACGTCGGAGTAGCCCTCGAAAATATTGGCGCTGGCGCCGCCCACGAAAGCGAAGGTCTTGGGATCGCGGTAGTACCCACCGACGAAGGTCTGGTAGCTGACGTCGGTGACCCCGTCCATCTTCCGGATCTGCGCGGCGTAGGACACCGGCAGCGCCTGGGGGAAGAACCGGGCCTGGACGAAGATGCGGTTCCCTTGCGCGTTGGCAACGATGTTGTCGAAGCCTGCATCGATGCTCCGCAAAAGGCCGAACAGCATGAAGGCGAACACCAGGGACAGCATGGTGAACGAGGTCCGCACCGGCTTGCGCCACAGCCCGGCCCAGATCAGCGGGAGGAATTTCATGCCGCACCCCGGGCCGCTTCGGCTTCAACGAGCTGGCCTTTGTCGACATGCAGGGTGCGGGTCGCGAACGCGGCGGCCTTGGGATCGTGCGTGACCATGATGATGGTCTTGCCCTGCTCCCGGTTCAAGATCTGCAGCAGCTGGAGGATCTCCTCGGCGGTGTTGCGATCCAGGTCGCCGGTGGGTTCGTCGCATACCAGCAGCTTGGGGTCGGCGATCAGCGCCCGGGCTATCGCCACGCGTTGCTGCTGGCCGCCCGAGAGTTCCGTCGGCTTGTGCTTGGCGCGTTCGGCCAGGCCGACGAGGGCGAGCGCCGCCGCCACGTTCCGCCTGCGCTGGGCGCCCGAGAGATTGGTGAGCAGCAGCGGCAGTTCGACGTTCTTCTCGGCGGTCAGCATCGGCATCAGGTTGTAGAACTGGAAAATGAACCCGACGTTATGCGCGCGCCAGCGGGCGAGCTGACTGCCGCTCAGGGTATCGATGCGCTGACCGGAGACGATCACCTCGCCCTCGGTCGGGCGGTCGATGCCGCCGACCAGGTTGAGCATGGTGGTCTTGCCGGAGCCCGACGGCCCCATCAGCGCCAGGAATTCGCCTTCGGGAATGTCGAGGTTCAGTCCACGCAGAACCTCCACCTGCTGCTTACCGCGGGTATAGCGCTTGACGATGTTGCGTAAGGATACGAGCGCGGCCATGGTGCCTCCCCGATTGAACGTGAATTACTGGAGAATGATTTTCGTGCCGTCTTGAAGCTTGGAGAGATCGCCGACCGCGATCCTGTCGCCCGCAGAGAGGCCCGACAGGACCACCTGTCCGTCCGGCCCGCGCCCGCCCAGCGTGACCACGCGGCGCGCGACCGCCTTGTCCTTGATGATGAACACCACGCCCGTATCGCCCGTGCCTTGCACGGCTTCGGCGGGAACCACCACGCCGGTTGGCGCCGGCGCATTGGGCGTTGTACCGCCTTCTTCCAGGAACGAAACGCGCGCGCCCATCTCCGGCACCACGCGTTCGTCTTTTTCCTTGAACGCGACGCGCACCTTCACGGTGGCCTTGGCACGGTCGGCGGTGGGGATCACGGCGATGATCGCGCCCGGGATCGCCCAGTCGGGATAGGCGTTGAGCCGGATGGTCGCGGGCTGATTCGCATGCACGCGGCTGATGAAATTCTCGCTGACGTCGACCTCGACCTCGAGGCTGTCCATGTCGACCACGGTACCGATGCCGGTGCGGGTGAAGCCGCCGCCCGCCGACACCGGCGATACCATCTCGCCCGGTTGCGCGGCCTTCACGGTGACCACGCCGGAGAACGGCGCGCGGACCGAGGTGTCGTCCTCGACGCGCGCGGCCACCCGATAGGCCGCCTGGGCGACGCCGAGACCGGCCTCTGCGACATCGCGTCCCGAGCGCGCGGCATCGAATGCGGCGCGCGACTGGTCGAGCCCGCCGGCCGAAACCCAACCCTTCTGGGCGAGCGAAATGTTGCGTTCGTGGATCGGGCGGATGTTGTCGAAGGCGGACCGCGCCGCGTCGAAGGCCGCCTCGGCCTGCGCGAGCTGCGCCTTGGCCTGCGCGAGGGCGGCGAGCGCGTTGGAGTCGTCGAGACGCGCCATCACCTGGCCCTTCTCGACCCGCTGGCCTTCCTCGATCAGCACTTCGCGGACTTTGCCGGTGATCTTGGCGGACACCGTGGCCTGGATGCGGGCGACCACGTAACCCGAAGCGTCGAGCAGCGAAGCCCCCACGCCGCCGGTGGTAACGACCCGCCTGGCGGTCGCGGCCTGGACCGGAACCACCGCCGGCCCCGCCAGCACAACCCAGGCCCCCAAGCCGAGCACCGCGAGCATCCCCGCGCCGCCGGCCCACCATAGCCAGGACTTGCGCGCGGACGGCCCTTCGGTCCGATCGATCTTCAACTGGCCCAACAGCGAGGCCTGATGATTGGCCGCCTGATTCGGGTGATGATTCATGTGGGGGGTGCCCTCGCCTTTGGCGATTACCGACCACCTACCCGGGCACACCCACGAGGAACGTCCATAGGGACGTGAAGATGGCGACGAACACGAACAGCATGACCACGTTGGTTGCCGCCCCCGACAGGAAGAACCCGGTCTGGGACTCGACCTGCGCCACCTGTTCGGCAAACGCCTCGGAACGTTCGCGGTACCGGGCGGCGGCCGGAGTCCGGCGGCGCCGGGCTCTCAGGCGGCTCTCCTGACCGGCCGCTGCCCGCCGGAACACCTCGGTCCTGAGCTTGCCCCAACTGGCGAAGCCGTACTCGCGCGCGACGGCGAGTTGCGCGTCGGCCAGGCGGGCCTCCGGTGCGGAGACGCGCATTTCGTCCAGGCGCACTTTGGCCTGTTTACGCAGGTGATCGAGGTGAGGACGATATGGAAGCGTGCGCTTCCCGGCGAAGATGATCATGGCAATACCTACTTCCCGAGCGCCCGGGGTCCGCGATCACGGGCAGGAAGTCAGGCTTGACCTAACGATCTCTATGACGAGTGGGCTATGCCCTTCGCGCGGACAGCGGGCCTCTCGGAAGGCAAGGGAAGCATATGCCCAGGTCGCGACGGCAGGCAATACAAATGTAAGCGGCCGGCTCGGGAAGCCGGGTTCTAAAATTATCTTCCGCGATCAGCGCCGGGCGGACCGACGGCGGCGTTCCTGAACACCGGATGCGGCAGTTGCAGGCTGGCGGGCCGGCTGATCATGTTCTTGAACCGATAAGAGACGCCGCTGAAGTCGAACGGCTCATGGCTGCGGTAGGCGCGCTTGATGATCTCCACCCATTCCGGCGCCTGGTCGTAGGGCGCGGCCGGAGTATCGTCGGGTTTCACCGCCAAAGCCGCCTTTTGGCCTTCCCCGGAAGCCGCCCGCGACCCTAAACTTGTCCAATATCCGCGCCGCTGTTGGACTCATGAGTTTCATCTGGCTCACCGCCTTGTGGTCGCTCGCCGCCCTGCCCCTGATGGTGCTGGGTTATGTGATGCTGCTGCGCCGGCAGAAACGCGCCGCGGTGCGCTATCCCAATCTGGCCCTGGTGAAGGGAGCCATGGGCGCGGCACGCTGGCGCCGCCATGTCCCGCCGGTGCTGTTCTTCCTGGCGGTGGCGGTGATCCTGCTGGCGGCCGCGCGGCCCCAGGCGTTCGTCACCCTGCCCTCGCAGCGCTCCACCCTGGTGCTGGCCATGGACGTCTCGGGCAGCATGCAGGCCCAGGACGTGGCGCCCAATCGCATCACCGCCGCGCAAGCCGCCGCCAAGGCCTTCGTCGAACAGCAGCCACCCGACGTGCGCCTCGGCCTCGTGGCCTATGCGGGCGCGGCCATGCTGGTGCAGCCGCCGACCTTCGAGCGCACCGAGATCCTCGCCGCCATCGCCCGCTTCACCACCCAGCGCGGCACCAATATCGGCGGCGGCCTGCTGACCTCGCTGGAAGCCCTGTTCCCCGACGCCGACTTCTCCGACCTGCAGCGCGGCCGGGATTTCCGCGACCGCGGCTCTTACGGCATCAACGCCTTGAATTCCCCGCGCGGCCCTCTGGGCGGCGCACCGCTCGGTTCCGCGCCCGCGCCGGAAAAGAAGGAAGCATTCGTCCCCGTGGCGCCGGGTTCGTACAAAAACGCCGCGATCATCCTCATGACCGACGGCCAGGCCACCACCGGCCCCAACCCGGTCGAGGCCGCCCGGCGCGCGGCCCAGCGCGGCGTGCGCGTGTACACCGTGGGCTTCGGTTCGCCCAACGGCACGCTCACCACCTTCGACGGCTTCTCCATGCGCGTGCAATTGGATGAAGAGGTGCTGAAGGAAATCGCCGACATCACGCGCGGCGCCTACTTCCGCGCCGAGACCGCGGCGGAACTGACCAAGGTGTATCAGTCGCTGAACGCCCAGACGGTGCTGGAAACCACCCGCACCGAGATCACCGCCCTGTTCGCGGCGGGCGCCGCCGCGCTCCTGCTCGTGGCCGGCGTGCTGTCGTTCCTGTGGTTCGGACGGATGTTCTGAAAACCGCAATGGCGCAGCCTCGAGGCCGCGCCATTTTTCTTTGTATATGACGCGGAGCGTCGGGCGCGGCCCCGAGGCAACACCATTTTCCCTATATGTGACGCGGAGCGTCGGGCGCGGCCCCGAGGCCGCGCCACGTCTCCTGTATCGCGCCGGTAGCCGCTTAGGTCGGCAGCGGGCCTTGCAGCTGCACGTCGAACCCGTCCGGATCCTTGATGTGGAAGCTGCGGGTATGGCCGCCCAGGTCTTCGCGCGGGCTCAGGCCGCGCCGGTTGAGCTCGGCCTCGACCTTTTTGTCATCCCACGGCTTCAACGTGTAGCAGATGTGATCGACAAACGGCTTGTTGTCGGGCTGGCGGGTCTTGCGGGCGAGGAGAATGCTATCGCCGAAATGGAGATAGCATTGCTTGCCGTCGTCGTTGGTGACTTTCATGTTGAGCAGATCGACATAGAAGTCGCGGGTGCGCGCGTAGTCGGCGACGCCGTAGGAAATGTGATTGATGTTCACCGCATTCATCTTGTAGCCCTCGGCGCCCAGCACCGGCGGCGCGGCGGCGGAACCGACAGCCGCGACCGCGAGCGTCTTGATAAGCGTGCGGCGGCTCATCTTCCCGGCTTCGTACTGCTCGAACAGATTCGCGATCACTTGTTCCATGTATCTCACTCCCTGTGTTTGCCAGCACCCGAACGCGGGCGCCCCGCGCGATTTAACCACGGCGCGGGGGGTGAGGTGAGCATTAGATGAACCACGCCACGTTAGGTTCCCGAAAGGAAACCTTTCATGCCGCGTGACATCAATCGGACATATACGGGTGCTATTGATCCCGATCAACGCGCGGACATACCGCGCGCCGTTCACTTTAACCGGGCCCATCACGCGGAGGATGACATGAGCAAAGCGAGAAAACTATCAGTGGTTGCATGCTGGGCGATGGCCGCGCTGGTAACGGCGAACATGGCATGGGCCGCGGCTGATCCCGCGCCCGCCGCCCCCATGCAGGTCACGGGGAAAGTCCATGCCGTCGATGTCGTCAATCAGGTCATCAAGATGGACGGCGGCCAGTACTATGTGGTGCCGGCCTCGATCAACTTGGCGGATATCAAGGAAGGCGACCAGTTGGTCCTGAGCGGCGAGAAGGACGCGACCGGCAAGCTTCAGGTAAAGACCGTCACGAAGAAATAACCGGCTTACCCTCGTCCCACCAGCCGAAGAAGGCGTGGGTGATCGCCACGCCCAGGCCGCGCACGCACTGGGCTTCGTCCTCGGTCTCCGGGCCCCGGTCCATCATGTTCCAGGCGGCCCAGGCGCCGATGGAATCCGACGTGACAAAGCGCGGATTGTGACCCTTGGCGGTCAAGGCTTCGAAGCTGCGGCCGAAGAACTCCTTGCAGTCGTCGAACGCCGCGAGCGCATTGGCGTTGAGCTCCAGGAGGTGTTCGGTGACGCGCCCCATGAGCTTGGTTTCGCGCGCGCGGCCGACGCCAAGGTTCTCCAGGCGCGCCGCCGCGATGTACACCGCGGCGATCGTGAACACGATCTGCCACCAGGTCTCGTCTTCCGGCGTCGCGATAAACTGGGCCAGGAAGGGGTATTTGGCCAGGGCCGCCTCGCGCGCCGGCTTGGCCATCCCCTTGGCGGTCGCGACGAGGATATCCGCCCGCAGCATGAGCGGGTCTTCTTTTTCGGTGTCGTTCATCCCGGCAGTATCTAGCCCCGGGCTCCGGGACGCAAAATATTTCAAGCCCTGCCGATCAGCAATTGAACCGCAGTTCGATCCGGCCCCACACCTCTGATCTTAAGAATGGCGCTGAGCAATCGATAGGCGGCGGTGAGCATGCGTTCAGGGCCTTCACCGCCGATGCGGATATCGAAAATATGAAGTAGCCGGCCCTGTTCGGCTGGTTGCACCGGGACACCACTTTCGTGGCAGATCAATAATGGAAGTCTACGACGTCAACGAACCCGGCATGTTCGCCATCGAATTCGATAGTGCCGTAGGCCGACCCTTCGTGATCCGGGCTGTGGAGGCGATTCCAGACGCCCGCATCACTGAACTTGGACAGGTTCGGTTTGCCAAGTTCCTTGGGACTTTTTTACGCACGCGAAGAACTGATCTGCGACTTCAAAATCGGCGAAGATATATTTCGCGCGTTCGAGCCATTTGGCGACAGCAACGTGTACTGGATCCGTCAGATGAATGGCGAGCCGAGATCGCCGCATCTCACCCGAATTCGGGAGCACCTTGCGGCAGGTGAAGCACACTGGTGTCGTTTTGACTGATGGCGATCAATTCCGCTTCGGAATTACATCCCGATTGAAATCGCGGACGAATTTCCAGGTGCGACAGATCATTTAGCCGCACCTGAGACACCACTTTCGTGGAAGATCAAACGCTTATGGGAAGTAGCGCCCGGGGCCGGGCACCTGGACGCTAGAGATTGCAATGACTTACGGCAGAGTGAGACAAAATACTTTCCCGTGATCTACCGGGATTTCCCGCCGATTTGTCGCACCGCGATTTCACGTCATCTTCTCAATACTGGTTCTGAGCGGGTCAATCACGGGCTCCGAATACGTATGCTCCCAGCGTCTCTAACGCTGAGGACATAACTTCACATGAGCGACAACCGGGGCAAACCCGCCAGGGCCGGACACGATGTTTCCAACGAACCGCGTATTCCGGCAGGTAATGGACGGGAAAGCGGCGAGTGGACGGACGAAGCAGGATTGTCGCGAGGCGCGAAGGCAATCCTCCGACAGAACTGCCCGAAAGGCTACACGGTCGTATCGATGAACGTTACGGCCTACACCAGCGGCCCAGAAAGTACCGGAAAAAGACCGGGTGACCCGCAGTATGGGATCACGAAGAGTGGAGCTATAGCGGACCCAGGGACACTTGCGGCTCCACCCGGGTTGATGGGCCACAGAATGTATGTGCCGGGTTACGGTTGGGGTACAGTGCAAGACATAGGCGGAGCCATAAAGGGCAACCATCTCGACGTGTGGTTCGAGAAAGTAGAGGACGCCCGGAAGTGGGGGCGCCAAAACCTTGATGTGGTCGTTTGCAAAAAGTAGGCGTGTGGCGAGGCGCCGTTTCTTCGTCGCACTCATCTTCGCCACCGGAGTTGTCACGGGCCCCGTACGTGGTGAAGACGCCGGGGCGCCGACCGGCATCTTCAGCGCCGCCGCCACATCCTTATCGCGCGCGTATGTCGATCATCTAACCGTCATTGCGCCATCTCCGGACGGTCGTTCGCGATTAGTCATTCGTGCGGAAAGACAGAGCTATGTTCTCCGCGTCGAGGGGCGGATTGGATCATTGAAGGTGCCCCTCGCCTATGGACCCAATACTGAAGTCCTGTGGTCGCCGGATTCGATGGCGTTCCTGATAACAGAGAACGATGGCGGGCTGATGGGATCGTATCTGCTGACGGTGGTTGGGCAAGTGAACGGCCATCTGACTGTTCGGCATCTTTCCAAACTCGTGGCGACGAAGTTTGGTCATCCTGTGCGTTGTTTTGAACCTGAATCCCCAAATGTCGTCGGGCTGACCTGGCTAGGGTCCTCGCGTGAGCTGGTCGCGGTCGCGGAGATCGTGCCGCATAGCAACTGCGACAGCATGGGAACTTTCACCGCTTATAGCGTCGATCCATGGCGCTCGCGTGTTCTAAATACCTTTACGCAGGCAGAGGCTAAAGAACGTTTCGGTTCTCTCATGGGACCGCGGCTATTGAATGCATCCGACGCGTGCGGCAAAGAACCTGAGGCCTGCTACATCCCGCAATTGCATCCCGATCTCAAACCGCACTGAGACAACGCGAAATCGCTTATGGGAAGATGGTGCCCGGGGCCGGGGGTAGTGCAAGTACGGCAAATCAAGGGGTTAGCCCTGAGGTGCGACAAAATAACGTCCCGTATTGTCCCCTATTAAGAGGGCGTTTTGTCGCACCCTAGTCCACCAGACCGTCGCGGCTATTTTCGGGCCGGAACGTTCAACGTAATAATCCCAAACTTTCCACCGTTCTCTTTCTCAAACCAGATTTCGCCGTTCCCCACCATCACGCCCTGATAATTGGCGAAAAGGCATTGGGGTTCCTGAGCAATGACAGCGTGTTTGAGTTCAGGAGTAACGATTGCCGGGTATCGTTTTAGTAGATCGGCTGAATTGGAAATGGTCTTTGGTTCGCTTGTCCCGGAAACGGCAACAGGGTACCGAACCAGCAAGGCAAATGCCTCTTTGTCGTCATCGGCGACGATACTTCGCAGTGTTGCGAAAAAGGCCCTGGCCTCTGATGCAAACTGGACACCGCGTGCGTCTTCAACGGTGTTACCCTTGCACGAACCAATCTCATTCGCTCCACAAACAGGAGCGTAAAATAAAGCCGAGAGAAACGCGGCTAGTGAATTGCGCCGCGTTAACTGTGAAGACATTGACTTCATTTTAACGTCGGATGCGGGCGAAGTTGGCCACTCTGGAAAGACCCTTGCCATCCAGCGGCGCTCTTAAGCTGTCCGTTCACAAAAACAAATTTCACTGTAGATCGCCGTTGCTTCTTCGTGTCGTCGAACTGCACCGAGACTTCTCGTGTGCCACAAGGATCGATCTGCATTGGAACGTTGTTCCACTCCAAAAAACTGTAGGCGTCGGCTTCCATCATTTCCGACAACTTCCGAACACTATCTAAGCCGGCCCCTAACGGTCGCCCAACGTCACCACCGCCAAGACTCGCAGTCACATCGGGAGCAACGATTCGAGGAAGCTGACTGTCGGTTTTCCAGTCTTGGCTGGATGCCCGCCGTACAATTTCGATGGCACGCTTGCCGAGTACGAGGTGCAGCTTATCCATCGTCGTGACCTGAGAAATATCACATGTAACATCCTCAGCAGCAAAGGCGGGGGCCACAACGCTTCCAAGAACCAGCATCGTCGAACCAAAATAGAGTGCACGCAGATTAATTTTCATATCGAATACGCCCCCATTTGGTTTTATGCGTAAAATGTTGGCATCGAATTGAGACAAAAATCTGACCGCCACCGTCGCAAAGTGTGACAATTCGACTCCGCTCCACAATATGAAGCACATCGCGTGTAGCCTTTAGCATTGCGGTGTTAGTCATGTAGGTATGCGCCGGAACAGATCATCTAATAGCGGCGGGCGCGACGCCCCAATCGCTACACTCTGAGAGATTTATGTATTCCGCCCCTGGCTCCGGGACAAAATGCTCCAACTTGCCTTCAATCGTAATATTGGTGCGGTCGTGCGCCCGCAGTAGCTTTGCGAACTGCCTCCCGTCGAACACTGCGATGCATTTTTCCATGCAGGATCATCCATCGAAATATCGGGTTGACTGACACGTTCGAGAGCGGAGCGGTCTGCCCACAGGTTTCTGCTCTCGAAGCCAAATCGCAGATAACCCCGCACTCGTACTACCGCCCCCACAGCCTGCTCTCTATGAGCTAGCAGTTCATCGACTGTGTACGACTTAATTGCGTCGCGGTCTGATGCACATGACGTCAGGACAAGGGCAGCCGCGAGTGCTGCAGCGACTAGTCTAGTACTAAGCATCGCCCAACCTCATTTGGTGTCCAACGGAAGCTCCCGCCGCGAACGCCAAAGCCAGTAGACAATGATTCCGACACACAAAAGCGCGAGCGTTGTTCCTCCATAGAGGAAGTCGTCAGCCGTTTTTGCACCACCGCGCATCCGGGCGGCAAGGTAGGCCCCTGGCACAAGTATAATGATCGTCGGGAGGGCGTTCCTCAGCGCGTATCGTATGTGATGCTTCTTGAAGCTCACCGCTTTGGGCCTCGTTGCTAACCTGCTCGCCGGAATAGCGATGTGATCCAGCTTCTGAATTGCACTATTGAGCAATCTCAGCAGGTTGCCGACGGTGCGACAAATGAAATCCGGCGCATTTTGTCGCACCCGGAATACCACTTTCGTGGAAGATCAATCGCTTATGGGAGGTGGTGCCCGGGGCCGGGAGACACCCCCTATTTCTTCTTCGGATACACCAGCGCCGGATCGGCGGTGTAGAGCGTGGGGTACATCTGCGCCAGGGCCTCGACCTTGGGGATGTCGTTGTAGGCGATGTACGGCTCGCGCGGATGCAGGGTCAGGTAATCCTGGTGGTAGCGCTCGGCGGGGTAGAACGCCTTGTTCATCTCGACCTTGGTGACGATCGCGGCCTTGTAGACCCGCGCCTGGTTCAGCTGCGCGATATAGGCCTTCACCACCCCGGCCTGGTCATCGTTGGCCGGGAACACCGCCGAGCGGTACTGCGTGCCGGTGTCCGGGCCCTGCCGGTTGAGCTGGGTCGGGTCATGGGCGACGGAGAAATAGATCTGCAGGAGCTTGCCGAGCGAAACCTGCTTGGGGTCGTAGGTAATTTTCACCGATTCCGCGTGGCCGGTGTTGCCGCCGCTGACTTTCTCGTAGTCCGCCGTGGACGACATGCCGCCGGCGTAGCCGGAAACCGCCTGGCTGACGCCCTTCACGCGCTGGAACACGCCCTGCACGCCCCAGAAGCAGCCGCCCGCGAGCACGATTGTTTCGCTGGTGGTCTCGCTGGCGGTTTCGCTGGCCACCGCGCCTTTGGCCTGGTCGACGGCCGGCTCGGGGATGTTCGTGAACTCCTCGGCCGAAACAGGACCGGACAACAATGCCGCCAGGGCGACGGAGGCATAGACGTTACGCGGGGTCATGAAGAGCTCCCTCAACCGGGAGCGAAAGCCTACGCCGGGGCGCCGCCGTCGATAAAGTGGATTTCGAAGGCGCGGCCGTCGATCGCGCCCTTTTGACGGATCGGCCGGCCAGGCATGCTACCCCCGTTTTCCGGGCGCCGCCCGCAGGGACGCCAGCGATTGTTTCTGCCGCCCCTGGCCGTCGAAATTCTCCGGCGCCAGCCAGGCTTCGAACGCGGCGCGCAACACCGGCCACTCCTTGTCCGTGACCGCATACCAGGCGGTGTCGCGGGAGCGGCCCTTGTAGATCACCGCCTGGGCGAAGAAGCCTTCGAACCGGAATCCATAACGCTCGGCCGCGCGGCGCGAGCCCGCGTGCAGCGCGTCGCATTTCCATTCGTGGCGGCGATAACCCAACTCATCGAACGCGCGGCGCATCATCAGGTAGACCGCCTCGGTCGCCGCCGGCGTGCGCTGCAGGCGCGGCGCATACATGATCGCGCCCACCTCGATCACGCCGTTGGCGGGATCGATCCGCATATGCGCGAGCGACCCCACAGGTTCATTGCCCACCAGCACGGCGAAGTGCCAGGGATCGTCGAGGGCGGCGTTCTCCCGCGCCCAGGCGATGTAGGCGGCCTCGGTATCGAACGGCCCGCGCGGCAGGTAGGTCCAGTCGCGCCAGTCGGGGGCTTCACGGTAGGCCGCGTAGAGCGCGCGCGCATGCCGGTCCGGGTCGAGTTTCTCCAGCCGGCAAGTGCGGCCCAGCATCGGCGTCTCGGGCGGCCTGGGCCTGGGCGCCCAGCCGGTGACATTTTCGCCGATGGGCTGGCCGAATTCGTTGTGTCGCGTCATTGATCGGACCCCTTCCTCATGCTGAAGTATACGGGCGTCAGGGGGAGGACAAGGCCATGGGTATCCGAGGACTTGGAATTTCTAGGCTTGGAATTTTTGTGGGCGCGTTGCTTTTATGGTCGCCCGCGCCTTTAGGGTCACGGGCACAGGCCGCCGAGACGCTGAACGCCGCCGGCCTCCAGCAGCCGGTCGAGATCATCAAGGACCGGTTCGGCGTCTCGCATATCTACGCGAAGTCCGAGGCCGACCTGTTCTTCGCCCAAGGCTACAACGTGGCGCGCGACCGGCTGTTCCAGCTGGAGATGTGGCGCCGCCAGGCCACCGGCACCATGGCCGAGGTGCTCGGCCCCAAGGCCATCAAGCGCGATCTCGGCAATCGACTATTTATGTATCGGGGCGACCTGACCAAGGAACTGAACTGGTACCACCCGCGCGGGAGCGCAATCATCGGCGCCTTCGTCGCGGGCATCAACGTCTATGTCGCCGAGACCCGCGCCAACCCGGCGCTGCTCACGCCCGAGTTCAAGATGCTGAACCTCCAGCCCGGCGACTGGACGCCGGCGGTGGTGATCTCTCGTTTCAACGGCCTGCTCGGCAATGTCTCGTCCGAAATCAACATGGCGCTGGCGGTGAAGACCCTGGGCACGGAGCGGGTGAAAGACCTGCACTATTTCCAGCCGGACAATCCCGAACTTGCCATCGATCCCGCCATCGACACGTCGCTGCTCTCGCCCAAGATCCTGGAAGTGTTCCAGGCGTTCCGCACCACTTTGCGCTTCGCGCCCGAGGATCTCGCGCCCGAATACCGCAACCCGAAGCAGGTGAAGGAGATCGAACAGGCCGCCACGGAATTGGGCGACATGCCCTCGCCGCTCGACCTCAGCACGCGGCGCCAGGATATCGGCAGCAACAACTGGGTGGTGTCGGGCAAGCTGACCATGAGCGGCTTCCCCATGCTGATGAACGACCCGCACCGCAACCAGCAGGCGCCGTCCTTGCGCTATTGGGTGCACCTCGTCGCCCCGGGCTGGGATGTGATCGGCGGCGGCGAGCCGCCGCTCCCCGGCATTTCCATCGGCCATAACCAGGCAGGCGCCTGGGGCCTGACCATCTTCGGCACCGACAGCGACGACCTGTATGTCTACGACACCAACCCCGCCAACCCGGGCCAATACAAATACAAAGGCGGCTGGGAGGCGATGAAGGAAATCGCCGACGCGATCCCGGTCAAAGGCGCGGCGGCCGAAAAGGTGACCCTGAAATTCACCCGCCACGGCCCGGTGGTTTACGAGGATGCCGTTCATCACAAGGCCTATGCCGTGCGCGCGGCGTGGCTGGAGACCGGCGCCGCGCCGTACCTCGCCTCCTTGCGCATGGACCAGGCCACCACCTGGGAGGAATTCGTCGAGGCCTGTTCCTACAGCCGCATCCCGGCCGAGAACATGATCTGGGCCGACCGCAAGGGGAACATCGGCTACCAGGCGGTGGCGATCTCGCCGCGCCGCCCGAACTGGAGCGGCCTGGTGCCGGTGCCCGGCGACGGGCGCTACGAGTGGAACGGCTACCTGCCGATCAAGGATCTGCCGCACGTCGCCAACCCCGAGCAGGGCTTCTACAACACCTCGAACGAATACCAGTTGCCGCGCGGCTATCCGTTCATGGATGCGGTGCCTTACACCTGGGCCGATCCGTTCCGCTCGCAGAGCGTCCGGGAGGTCTTGAGTTCGGGCCGCAAGTTCGCGGTCGCGGACATGATCCAGTTGCAGAACAACGAGCTGTCGATCCCGGCGCGCAGCTTGGTGCCGCTGCTGCGCGATCTCGACATCCCGAACCCGGTCTCACGCAAGGGCGCCGACCGGCTGCTGCACTGGGACTTCAAGTTGGAGCGCGATTCTGTCGAGGCCGGGCTGTACGAGATGTTCCAGCGCCGCCTGATGGACAACGCCCGCGATGCTGTAGTGCCGCAGGCCGCGCGCGCCTACACCGGCATGCCGCCCATGACCCGCATCATCGCCTGGATGCAGGCGCCCGACGGTCGCTTCGGCGCCGATCCGGTGGCGGGGCGCAATGCCCTGCTGGTCGCGAGCCTCGACCAGGCAACGGCGGAACTGACCAAGCGCCTCGGCCCCGATATGGAGAAATGGACCCTAGGCAGCTATCACCACGCCAAGATCCTCAGCCCGTTCTCGAACGCCGTGACGCCGGAGCTGGCGGCCAAATACGATGTCGGCCCCCTGCCGCGCGGCGGCGACAGCTACACCATCACCGCCACCGGCGGCGGCGACGACCAGCTCTCGGGCGGCTCGTTCAAGATCGTCATGGACACCGAGAACTGGGACAATTCCGTCGGCCTCAACAATCCCGGCCAGTCGGGCGACATCAATGCCCCACACTATCGCGATTTGTTCCAGCTCTGGGCCAAGGGCAAGTATTTCCCGATCTTCTATTCGCGCATGAAGGTGGAGAGCGTGGCGGAAAAGACCTTCACCTTGACGCCGAAATGAACGGGCACCACATGAAACTTCTCCCCGCGCCCGCCGCTCCTCGGAAAAATCATATCCGGCACATTTGTCCGAACTTACCGCTCCACCGGCGCCGGCATGCGAACGTCGGGGTGCTGGCCGGTCCAGTCGGCTTTGCCGGGGACGCGGCCGGTGCCGGGGAGCGATAATCCGCCCGGTCCCGCGCCGATCACGAATCCCAGCAGGTTCACTTCCAGGCCTTCCTTGGCGGCGATCATGAAACCGAGCACGCCGCCGAGCGACAGCTGCACGCCTGTGCCGCTCGGCGCAGCGGCGACCACCTTCCAGCCGGTGTAGTCCTTGCCGATGGCGTTGCCCGGCAACGCCAGGTGCAGCTCGGGGATCTCGCGCGCGACATGGGCGATGAAGGTGTTGCTGTTGGGGCCCGGCCAGGCGGTGTAGCGGTCGGGATAAGGATAGCGTTCGACCACCGCCGGCAGCCGGGCGATGATCTTCTCGGCATCCTCGCCGCGGATGTCCTGGAGCAACTTGGGCGCTGAGCCGTACCACTCGCGGTCCGGCGTTTCGGTGTCGGAGATGCGGATCGCCTGCTTGCTATATTCCACGCCGAAGCCCACCACTTCGTAACGGCGATAGGTGGACGCGCCCTTGGGCTTCACGGCGATCCAGCAGTGGTCGGCGAAATTGCCGCGCCAGCCCCAGGCCTTGGCGGCATAGGCCTGCACCACCGCAGGCTCAAAGTCCTTCGGCGCAGGCGCCCAGCCCACCGGCCGCGAACTCGCGGTGCGCCAATCACCCGACGCACCGAACGCCGCGCGCAAAGCCGGCCCGGCGAGCGCGGCGGCAACGGCGGCGGCGATCACGGGTCTGGCGAATTTCATGTTCACCACTGAGCCTGGGCCATCATGGCGATGGGACCACCGTCGCGCGCGGTCCACAACATCAGGGCCTCACCCTCGCGCTTCGCATGCAACGTGAACGGCGTGTTGGCGAACAAGGGCGACTGGCCGCGGAAGGAAAACCGCTTGGGCGGCGTGCCGGCGATCTCGGCGGCGAAGTGCAGCAGGAGCGTCGCCTGCAAGGGGCCATGCACCACCAGGTCGGGATAACCCTCCTCCTGGGTGACATACGGATAGTCGTAATGGATGCGATGGCCGTTGAAGGTCAGTGCCGAATACCGAAATAGCAGAAGCGGCGTGGGGTCGATGCGTTTGGTCTTTTCGCCCTGCGGCGCCGGTTCCTGCGCCTTGGCCGTGCCATCCACGCCGCGATAGACGATATTGTGGCGTTCCTCGACCGCGCGGCGGCCGTTCGCGGTGACGATGTGATCCACATCGACAAAGCACAAAGTACCGGTACGGCCGTGCTTGATGTTCACATCGACGATCCGCGATGTGCGCTGGATCGCATCGCCCACCTTGAGGTCATCATGGAACGTCACCGCGCCGCCCGCCCACATGCGCCGGGGCAAGGGCACCGGCGGCAGGAAACCGCCGCGCCGGGGATGGCCGTCGGCGCCGACCTGATCCAGCGGCACGGCGGGCACCGCGAGACAGAGATGGATCAGGCGCGGCACGCCCTCGCCCGCGAGCCCCACCGTCGCGCGGAATTTCTCCACCAGTCCGGCGGTGAGCACATCGGAGGTTTGCTCCTCGCGCCCGATCCAGGTCTTGAAATGATCGAGGTCCAGCTCAGCCACGGCGTTCTCCGATCCCGGGCACCGGCCCGTAACTGCGTTCCGCGCCCACCACCCGCGGGCCGGGCGCCGGATAAGACACCGGGCCATTAGGCGTCCCGACCGTGATGCGCCGGAGATGCGGGTGCGCCGCCAGCGCGGCCATGTCGTTGACGGCGGCGAAGGCGATATCGGCCTCGCTCAACACTGTCTCGGCGTCGCGCGCATCGCGCGCGGCGAAGGCCTGGGCCACCATGCCGTCGGTGTCGGGGCGGTTCCGGACGCGCGCGACATTGGTGGCGAAGCGCGGATCGGTGGCCGCGCCCGGGTTGTTCAGGAACACCGCCGCCAGCCGGGCCCACTCACGGTCGCTCTGGATCGAGATCAGGATGCTTTTGCCGTCCCTGCACTTGAACACGCCGTAAGGCGCGATCGAGGGATGCGCGAGGCCGAGGCGCTTGGGCGATTTGCCGCCTTCATGGTTCAGCAGCGGCACCGTCAGCCAGTCGGCCATCACATCGAACATGGAGATGCGGATATCGGCGCCCGCGCCCGTTGTCCCGCGCGCGATCAACGCCTCGAGGATCGCGGCGTGGGCGGCGGCGCCGGTGGCGACATCGACGATCGACACCCCCACCCGCGCCGGTTCGCCGGCGCTGCCGGTGATGGACGCGAGGCCGGACTCCGCCTGGATCAACAGGTCATAGGCCTTGCGCGCCGCCAGCGGCCCTTCGTCGCCGTAGCCCGAGATGGAACAGCAGATCAGGCGCGGGTGCTTCCCCCGTAATTCCTCCGGCCCCACGCCCAGGCGCGCCGCCGCGCCGGGCTTGAGGTTCTGGATGAATACGTCGGCCCCCGCCACCAGCGCCGCCAGCCGGGCTTTGCCTTCGGCGGTGGCGGCGTCCACCACCACCGACTCCTTGCCGCGGTTGAGCCAGACGAAATAGCTGCTCTGTCCGCGCGCGACATCATCGTAACCGCGCGCGAAATCGCCTTCGGGGCGCTCGATCTTGATGACGCGCGCGCCCGCGTCCGCCAGCCGCGCGCTGCAATAGGGCGCGGCCACCGCCTGCTCCAGGGCCACCACCGTCAGGCCCGCCAGGGGGCTTTTGAGGCTCGGTTCCATGCGGCGACTTTGCATGACAGGTCCACTGCCCCGCAATTAAAATGCATGCGAGACTGGCGCGATGACGGAGCAAAGCTGGATCGGGAAGCCGTTGGACATGGGCTCGGACCTTCGGGCCGAGACCGCCAATGCGCGCCATCTCTCCATGATCCTCGCCGATACCCGCGCCCCCCGCCGCGCCAGCGCCGCCGCGCAATATGCACACGACCTGTTGGACCGCACCCTGGCCGCGCATGTGGCGGGGCCGGTCGCTTGCGCCAAGGGCTGCAACCTGTGCTGCCACACCTTCGTCAGCGCCACGATCCCGGAGATTTTCCGGCTGGCGGAACAGGTGCGCGACACAGCGCCCATCCTCACCGCCGCGCGCGAAGCCCGCGCCATCGGGCAGGCGCGGCGCTTCACCGCCCGCGTTTCCTGCCCGTTGCTTCAAAACGGTCTCTGCGGCGGCTATGACGGCCGCCCCCTCGCCTGCCGCACCATGCTGTCGCGCTCGCTCGCGGCCTGCACGGCGTATTTCCCCATCAACGGTTCCGGCGCGCTCGACTACGCCCCCGGCGCGCGCGAGGCCCGGGGCCGGGTGGAGATGATCCTGCTGGCCGCGCTCGCGCTGGCGGGTCTTCCCGGAACCCATGTCGAGATGATCCAGGGCCTGGCGGTCGCGCTCACCGAACCCGACGCCGAACGCCGCTGGCTTAACGGTGAAGATGTGTTCGCGGGCGTGGAAAACGACAGCGGCGACGCGAACGGCGACCTCGCCACCTGGGTGCCGATTTTGATGTCCTTGGCACAAAGGGCCTGGTGAATGCGACCCCTCCGCACGGCGCCGATCCTGGCGGCGCAAGCGCGCGGGAACCCCTAACCGCGGTTTTTCGCCTTGGCCTTTTTCGCGGTTTTCGCGGGCAGGCTTTCCACGAAATCCAGGCCCAGGCCGATCCAACGCACGAGGTCGCGCTTGGCCTTGAGCCCCGCCGGCGCCACGTAGACGAACCCTTTCAAAGGCCGTCCGGTGAAATCCATCGGCCGGGCGTGACGCCGGCTCAAGACCTCTTCGTACCGGTCCGGGCCGACGCGCAACATGAAGTTCTCGCGGGCGATGCCGCAGCACATGTGGCCGCGCACCATGAAGCACAAGCCGCCGAACATCTTCTTCTCGGTGACGTCGTTGCGCACGGCCAGGACTTCGCGCATCCGCGACGCCAGTTCGACATCGAAAGCCATGAACCCGCCCTCACAAAAGCCCCGGAGCGATATTCCCGGCACCCGGGCGGGAAAGACAAGGGGCAATCGGCCGATTATGATCGCGCCATGGGGACGCGGGGCAATCCGTGGCGGCGGCTTAGACAGCTGATCTGGCTGCTCGCCTTGATTCCGGCGGCGTTGCCCGCGCTGGCGCAGATCGAACCCTTCGAGGCCGACGACACCGCCATTCCGCGTTTACCTGTTTCACGTGAAACATCGCGCCCGGAAAAACCCGCGGCGCTCCCTTCCCGCCCTTTGCGCCTGTTGCTCGGCTACACGCCCAAGGCGCTGACCGACATGCCCGACATCCACACCGTGGCGGCGCAGATCGTCAGCCAGATCAACCTGACCCTCGCGAATTCCAACGTCGCCCTCACGGTCGAGCTCGCCGGCATGGACCGGGTCGATTACACCGAGGCCGCCGACGAGACCTCGGGCTCCATGCTCAACGCCGTGACCACGGGCACAGGCGACTTCACGCGCCTCGCCGCCCTGCGCCAGGTGGTGAAGGCCGACCTGGTGATGGTCATGGCGCACTGGGTCTATGACAACAACTGCGGGCGCGGCTGGCAGCTCGATGCACTCGACAACGGCGCGACCTCGCTGGCCGAAGCGGCGCGGTTCGGGATCAGCGTCCTCTCCACCGACACGTCCAACTGCGCCACCGTGCGCTCCGCACCCCACGAGATCGGCCATAACCTGGGCGCGGCCCACGACCGCTATGTCACGCCGGGCGCCGCGCCCGGTCCCGCCAGCTACAACTACGGCTATGTCGACGCGGCGGCGCGCGTGCGCGACATGATGGCCTATGCCAATGAATGCACGGCGCAGGGCCTGCGCTGCGTCCGGCTGTTCATCTACGCCGACCCCGACATCATGTACAACGGCCGGCCCTTGGGCGTGCCGGTCGCGAGCCCCAAAGCCGCGGCGGCGGCGCGGCGCATCCGCGAGATCGCGCCTTACGTGGTGCAGTTCCGCGACACGCTGCGGGGCACCGCCAACATGCTGGCGGTGACCACCACCGGCCAGGGCACGGTGGCCGGCCCGGCCATCGACTGCGGCCCGTCATGCAGCGCCGAATATGCTGAAAGCGCGAGCGTCACGCTCAGCGCGCGGCCCGCCGCCGGTTGGCGGTTCGCCGGCTGGGGCGGTGCCTGCGCGGGGCTCACCTGCACCGTCGCCATGAATGGCGGCAAAGCGGTGAGCGCCGCCTTCATCCCCGCGCTGCATCTCGGCGGCATCGGGGCGGCGTCGGTGCTGCGCTTCGCCAATACCGGCGCCGCGGCGGGGCGTGTGGCGGTGAACCTCACCAATCCCGTCACCGGCGCGGACCTCGGCCGCTGGACCAGTCCCGCGATTGCGCCCAACGCATCGCGGGATTTCACCACCGCCGAAATCACCAGGAACATCGTCCCCGGCACGGCACTGCCCGCGACCTACGCGGTCACGGTCGAGCCGGAATTCCAGGGCACGGTGCAGCACATATCATCCCGCGCCAACCTCTCCACCTGCGACGCCGGCGTCACCGGCGACCCCGAACATCTCTCCCAGGTCACCGCATCCTCGACCGTCGTGGTCGCGCAAAGCGTGCGCGGCAACGACGCCGTCGATTCCGGCGCCCATGACGCCGCCAGCGCCACCTTCGGCGTATTCGACGCCCGCGACGGCACGCGCCTCGGCGCTTACACGACGCCCGTGATCCCGCGCAACGGCCAACTGATGATCCCAGCCGCGGACATCGAGCGCGGCCTCGCGGTCCGCGCCCCCGCCTACAATATCGCGGTGGAAGGCGCCTTCAGCGGCTACCTCCAGCATCTCGCGATCAATGCCGGCGTGGTGGCGGACATGACCACCGCCTGCGCCTTCACGGCGCCCGCGCCGGTCTTCGACACCAACGCACTGATTCAACCGGGGCCGGTGTTTTCGGACGGCGCCGGCGGGCAATCCTACCTGCGCTTCTTCAACACCGGCACAGCGGCGGGCACGGTCAACGTCACGCTGGCCAATCCCATGACCGGCGTGCTGCTCGGCCAGTGGACCAGCCCCGCCATCGCCCCCAACGCCGCGCGCCAGTTCCCACTTTCCGAGATCGAGGCCGCGCTGCCCGGCCCACGCTCCGCCACGTATACCGCATTGGTGCAAACCCAGATCGCCGGCACGCTGCAGCATGTTCTCTGGCGCGCGGACGGCACCTTGGTCAACGCCAGCACCTGCGACGTGGGTGTCGGCGCGAACGCCACCCAGGTCGCCAACGTGCATGCGCCGCTGATCGCCGGTTACGCCAGTTCCCTGGTGCTCACCAACACCGGCGCGACCGCGAGCGCGACGCTCGGGCTCTACGACGCCGCCACCGGCCAGCGGCGCGGGAGCTACGTCACCGCGCCCGTGCCCGGCGGCGGGCAACTGACATTGCCCATGACGCAAATCCTGGCGTCCTTGAGTTCGCCTGGGAATTTTCCGGGCGCGGTGCTGCATTACGTGGTGAAGATCGAGAACACCTTCCCCGGGTTCATCCAGCACCTGGTCACCAGCGCCGCCACCGGCGTGGTCACCGACCTCACCGCCGCCTGCACCCTGCCGGTGCCCAGCATCCGCTATGAAATGTGCGATCCCGCCAGCCCGTGCGCGCTCAGCCCCGGCGCGAATGTCGCGGGCCAGCTCAAATCGCAGTACCTCACCGACAATTATCGCGTCACCCTGGCGGCGGGACGCACGGTCACCATCGAGATCAAGGGCCGGGATTCCGGCGCCGGCACCCTGTTCGCGCCACGCCTGGTGATCTACGGCGCCGACCCCGCGACGCCCTTGGCAAACGTCACCACCGGTGGCGCGGGCCGCGACGTGCGGTACCAATTCTCCCCACCCGCCAGCGGGATCTACACCCTCGTCGTGAGCGCGCGCGAATCCGGCTACTCCACCGAGGACGATTTCCAGGTCATCAACCCGACCATGGGAACCTACCGGATTTCGGTGAACTGACTGCCGTTTCGCCAGCGGATTGATGGATTGGGCCTCGGGCGTACCGGAGAGGTGGTCTCCCGGCACGGTCGGATAGCCATTCCCATGGAAGCCTCCCTTCAAAATGTTCTTGTTTTGTTCTTTTTGCGCGCGTACAGTCGGCGGTCCCATCAACACGAGGAACTCAACACGAGGAACTCAAGGCGAGGAACGGAGGGCGGGACATGGCGGCGAGCGCGGGCGAATGGGTGCGGCAGATCGTGGCGGCGTCAAGCCACGAGCCGATGACCACGGAAGCGATCTGGAAGGCCCTGGATAAATACGCGGGCGCGGGGCCGAATACGCTCGCGCGCATCCAGGCGGTGCTCGAGCACATCGACAACCAGCTGATCGAACGCAACGATGGCCCGGCCATGCGCGGCCTGTGGGCGGCGGTCGCGGATTACCTGGAGAAAGTGCAGGAAGGTTTGGCGGCGGCCTGACCCTGTCCGTGTCATTGCCCGCTTTATGCGGGCAACACGGAAAGAGAACCTCCACACGTCATCGTGTCCTCTCCGCCATAGACGCGCCCCCGCTGTCCTCTAAGATCGTCTCCGGGGATTGATCCGGGGTGATGCGATGGCCGAAGCGGGCGGCAAGACGGCACTGATCCGCGCCATCACGCCGTTCGGCGCGTCGCTGCTGATCCTCAACGGCATGATGGGCGCGGGCATCTTCGCGCTGCCGGCCACGGTCTCGGCCATGACCGGCATGTTCACGCCCTGGCTGTTCGTGATCGTGGCGGCGATGTTCATCACCATCGCGCTCACCTTCGCCGAACTCGCCAGCTACTTCCGCGCCTCGGGCGGGCCGGTGCTCTATACCTCCACCGCCTTCGGCCCCGGCGCCGGGTTCATCACCGGCTGGATCCTGTGGCTGGGCCGCGTCGCGGGCATCGCCGCCAACATGAGCGTGCTGGCGCTCTACGCCGGCGCGATCTGGCCGGTGGTGGCGGACGGCGTGGGCCGCACGATCATGATCGTCATCACCTGCGTGACGCTCACCGCCGCCAACGTGGTGGGGGTGAAGGAAGGTGTGCGCACCGTGGCGGTTTTCACGGTGCTGAAGGTCGCGCCGATCGTGGTCCTGCTGGTGCTCGGCATTCCCCATTACGGATGGGAGGTCATCGCGCCCTCCACCATTCCGCCGTTCGACAGCATCGGCGGCGCCGCGTTGCTGCTCATGTACGCCTTCGTCGGTTTCGAGACCGCGCTGGTGCCGGCCGCCGAGACCGAGAACCCCAAGCGCGCCCTGCCCCGCGCGCTGGTCTACACCATGCTCGCCACCGGCCTGCTCTACTGGGCGATC
>JAIBCD010000095.1 GCA_019694335.1 Rhodospirillaceae bacterium
GCGCGTTTTCCGCGCGCGGAGAAAACGCGACCGCAAATTAAGGGGAGACTTTCCATGGCAAAAGCCAATCCGGCCCTGCTGGCCGCCATCGTCGCCGCGGCGGCGGGCGCGGCCTCCATCGCCCTGATCCCCAAGCACCCGAAGCCGATCGATCACGGCACGGCGCCCGACGCCGTTGTCGCCGCGCCGGCCGCGGTTACGGCCTCGGGCCCCACGGCGATGCCGCCGGCGGAAGCGAGCAAGGAAGAATGCTTCGGGGTCGCCAAGGCCGGCGAGAACGACTGCGCGGCGGCCAACGGCACCCACACCTGCGGCGGCATGGCCAAGACCGATTACAGCGGCTTCGAATTCAAGAACGTGGACGCCGGCACCTGCGTCAAGATGGGCGGCAAACTGGAAGCGTTCGACAACGCCGCCAATCCGCAAGCGCCGAAGCCGAATTGACTCAACCGTCATCCTCGGACTTGATCCGAGGATCCAGGGCAGGAACGAAGCAGCGCTGTAAGGATCGCGCCGCTGCGGAGAGCCGCGTCTTTCGCAGGCTGCTTCGTCCGCGACCCATTGAATCGCGCGCCAAGACGCCCGCGATTCAAAAAATGCCGCGGGCCTTCGCCCGCGGGTCGGGGGGTGGCCCGTGAGCGTGATTAAGCGACCATCCGCTTGCTGCGCGCGTAATCCTGCGTGCCCCGGTGCACGACCCGGTCGCCCTTGTCGACATGGCCGGGTATGAGCGGCGCCTTGCCGTGGGCGGCCTTGAAGATCGGCAGGAAATCCTGGAAGGATTCCGCGCGCAGGGCGTCGAAGCTCTCCAGCACGAAGTAGGTCTCCTGGAAATCGTCGATGCGGTAGTCGGTGTTCATCACCCGCTGGAGATTGAAGCCGATGCGGTTGGGCGACTCGCTTTCCAGCGCGAACAGGGTTTCCGTGCGCGACGACACGATCCCCGAGCCGTAGACCCTAAGGCCCTTGGCCGATTGCACCAGGCCGAATTCCACCGTGTACCAGTAAAGGCGGGCGACCATCTTCAGGCCGTCGTATTGCAGCGCGCGGATGCCGGCCTTGCCGTAATCCTGCATGTGGTCGGCGAACACCGGCAGCGCCAGCATCGGCACGTGGCCGAACACATCGTGGAACACATCGGGTTCCTGGATGTAGTCGATCTGGTCGGCCCCTCGAATGAAACGCCCGGCCGGGAAGCGGCGGTTGGCGAGGTGCTCGAAGAAGATGTCGTCGGGCACCAGGTGCGGCACCGCCACCACGGTCCAGCCGGTGAGCGCCATCAGCTTCTCGTTCATGCGCCGGAAATCGGGGATGCCGCCTTCGTTGAGATTCAGCGCATCCAGCCCCGCCATGAATTCGTCGCAGGCCCGGTTCGGCAGCAGCTTGGCCTGGCGCTCATAGAGTATGTTCCAGCGCGCGTGCTCCTCGGGCGTATAGCGCTCCCAATCCTGCGGGATGGTGAAATCGGGATTGCGCGCGTGGTGTTTCTTTTCCGCGAGGCCGTCCATCCGGTGTCCCTTTCGGGCCTAGGCGGATGGGGGGGCAGTCTCCGCGAAGGCCGGCAGTTCTCTCAAGCGGGCGTCGATCTCGACCAGACGGCCAAGCGGCGCGAAGTCACAGGCAAAGCGCCGCGCGTTGACCATCTGCGGGGCAAGGAAAACGTCCGCCAGCGTGACGCTATCCCCCCAGGAATAGGTTCCGGGCGGTAGCATCGCCTGGAAGGCCGCGAGCCCCAGTTCGATCCAGCGGCGGTTCCAGGCGGCGACCTGGTCATCGCTTGCGCCAAAATCCTTCCGAAGAGCGGCTCCTACGCGAAGGTTTTGAAGCGGATGGACGTCCGCCGCAATAGTTAATGCAAGTGCGCGCACCTGAGCGCATACAAAAGGCTCAGCCGGCAACAAGGGCGGATGGGGGTGGAGCTTGTCAAAATATTCAATGATCGCAAGGGATTGGGTCAAAATACCCCGATCCACGGCCAGCGCCGGCACCAGTCCTTGCGGGTTGACGGCGCGATAGGCCGCCGCATGCTGCTGCCCGCCATCCTTGAGCAGGTGAATCTCGATCTTTTCCGGGGCCAGGCCCTTGAGCGCCAGGGCGATCCGCACCCGGTAGGCCGCCGAGGAGCGGGGATAGTCGTAAAGCCTAAGCATCGGAGAGGCGCACCACCTTCTGGTCTATGGCGCCGAATATAGAGGCCCCCTGGGCATCGCGCATCTCGATCCGCACCGTGTCGCCGTAGGTCAGGAACGGGGTCGTGGGCTTGCCGTTCGCGAGGGTCTCGATGGTGCGTTTCTCGGCCAGGCAGGACGAGCCCACCTCGGCGTGGTTGCGGTTGGCCACGGTGCCCGAGCCGATGATGGTGCCGGCGCCGAGCTTGCGGGTCTTGGTGACATGGCCGATCAGCTGGCGGAAATCGAAGGTCAGATCCTGCCCGGCGTTGGGCCGCCCGAGCTGTGCGCCGTTGACGAAGCTGAGCAGGGGCAGGGACAGTTTGCCGCCGTCCCAGGCGTCGCCCAGTTCATCGGGTGTCACCGCCACCGGCGAAAACGCCGTGGAAGGCTTGCCGACGTAGAAGCCGAAGCCCTTCGCCAGTTCGGCGGGGATCAGATTTCGCAAGGTCACGTCGTTGACCAGCATCACCAGCTTGATGTGTTTCGCGGCGTCCTCGGGCGCGGTGCCCAGCGGCACGTCATTGGTGATCACCGCCACCTCGGCTTCGAGGTCGAGGCCCATGTCGGCGGCCGGCAGGGGGATCGGATCCATGGGGCCGAGGAAATCGTCGCTGCCGCCCTGGTAGACCAGGGGGTCGCTATAAAAGCTCTCGGGCACTTCGGCGCCGCGCGCCTTGCGCACCAGTTCCACATGCACGAGGTAGGCGCTGCCGTCGACCCAGTGATAGGCGCGCGGCAGCGGTGAAGCGGCGGCGTGCGGCGCGAAGGCTATCGCGTCGGCCATTTCGCCCGCGTTGAGGTGTTTGTAGACCGCCTTCAATTGCGGCTCCGCATCCCACCAGTCGTCCAGCGCCGCCTGCAGGGTCGCGGCGATGCCCGGCACCGTTACGGCGCGGCTGAGGTCTTTGGACACGACGGCCAACGCGCCGTCGCGCGTACCGTTCTTGAGGGTGGCGAGTTTCACGGCTTGGCCTTCCAGCTATCCACGTATTCGTTGCGTTCGGCCGCCGCGGCGCCGTCGCCGACCTCGAGCGGATCGCGGGTATCGATCATCACCGCGTATTCGTCGGTGGCGGGCTTGGCCTGCACCAGCATGTTCTTGAGCGCCTTGGGGTGCGGTCCGTGCGTGAAACCGGCGGGGTGGAAGGTCATCATGCCGGGCGCGATGCCGTCGCGGCTGAAGAAATCGCCGGCATGATAGAACAGCACCTCGTCGTAGTCGTCGTTGTTGTGGAAGAACGGGATCTTCAAGGCGCCGGGATCGCTCTCGAACGGCCGGGGCGCGAAGGTGCAGACCACGAAGCGCTCGCCGAGAAAGGTGGTGTGAACCGACGGGGGCAGGTGGTAGCGCGCGCTCATCACCGGGCGGATGTCCTTGACGTTGAGCCGCACCGGCGCGAGGTCGCCGTGCCAGCCCACCGCATCCAGCGGATTGAACGGGTAGGTGATCTCGCTGACCCGGCCGAGCCTTTTCACCCGCACCCGCCATTCGGTGTCGCCTTGCTGGGCCTTGAAGGCTTCGTCGATGGCGGGCACGTCCAGGATCGCCGGGTCGAAGACGGCGGTCGGCCCCAAGGGGCCGCGGTCGGGCAGGCTATAGCTGGCGTTGGTGCATTCGATCATCAGCGCGTCGATGGGCGCGGTGCAGTCGATGCGCCACATGGTGCCGCGCGGCAGCAGGATGTAATCGCCGGCGGTGAAGGTGAGGTGGCCGTAGTCGCAATACAGCTCGCCCTGGCCGGCATGCACGAACAGGAGGTCGTCGCCGTCGGCGTTGCGCGCGAGACTTTCCATGGAGGCTTCAAGCCGCCAGAAGCGCACCTTCGCATGAGCGTTGTGAAGGACGTTCGCGGCGTCCCACGGCGAATTCGCGGCGCGTTTGGTCTTGGTCAGGTCGAAGGCGCGCGGCCGCAGCGGGCCGGTGAAATTGCTCCAGCCCGTGGGCGGATGGGTGTGGTGGAAAAAGGCGGCGGGGCCGAAGAAGCCGTCCTTGCTGATCTCGCGCTCATAGGTGCCGGGCGGCAGGTCGGCGTGGGCCTGGCGCGAATGGACGCCCGAGCCCCGCGACATGGGAATGCGTGACTTCATGTCCTACCCCTGACTCCTACTTGTCTTGCAGCACGCCGCGGCGCACCTGGTCCTGCTCGATGGACTCGAACAGCGCCTTGAAGTTGCCTTCGCCGAAACCTTCGTCGCCCTTACGCTGGATGATCTCGAAGAAGATCGGCCCGATCATGGTGTCGGTGAAGATCTGAAGCAACAGGCGCTTGCCGCCGTCGGTGTTGCCGTCGAGCAGGATGCCGCGCGACTTGAGGGCATCGATGGACTCGCCGTGGCCGGGCAGCCGGGCGTCGAGATTGTCGTAATAGGCTGGCGGCGGCGGCTCCATGAACTTCACGCCGCGCGCCTTCAGGGCGTCGAAGGTGGCGAATATGTCGTTGGTGGAGAGCGCGATGTGCTGGATGCCTTCGCCGCGGTAGCGGTGCAGGTACTCTTCCACCTGGCTCTTGTCATCGACCGATTCATTGATCGGGATGCGGATCTTGCCGCAGGGCGCGGTCATGGCGCGGGAGCGCAGGCCCGTGAGCTTGCCTTCGATATCGAAGTAGCGGATCTCGCGCATGTTGAAGAGCCGTTCGTAGAATCCGGCCCAGACATCCATGCGCCCGCGATAGACGTTGTTGGTGAGGTGATCGACCTCGGCGAGGCCGGCGCCCTTGGGGTTGCGGTCGGCCTTGGGATCGAACACGAAATCCACGTCGTAGATGGTGCCGGAGCCGGAACCGTAGCGGTCCACGAGATAGATCACCGATCCGCCGATGCCTTCGATGGCGGGGATGTTGAGTTCCATCGGCCCGGCGGTGGAGGGTACGTCGGCCGCGCCCAGTTCCAGCGCGCGGGCGTGCGCGGCGGCGGCGTCGGCGACGCGGAACGCCATGGCGCAGGCGCCGGGGCCATGTTCGCGCGCGAAACGCTGGGCGCGGCTCTTGGGTTCGCCGTTGACGATGAAGTTGATGTCGCCCTGGCGGTAGAGCGTGACGTTCTTGGAGCGGTGCCGCGCGACCGCCACGAAGCCCAGGGCTTCGAATACGCGTCGCAGATCCTCGGGATTTTCGGCCGTGTACTCCACGAACTCGAAGCCGTCGGTCCCCATGGGATTTGAGGAGGGGGGAGTGGCGGTGCTGACGGTGGCGGGCTTGGCGGCGATATTCATGAAAGGGCTCCCGAGGCTGTAAGTCCCTGAAATCCTACGCTCAATTCCCTGGCATGTGCTTGCGTTCAGGTGCATCTTAGGCCATATTATCGGCATAAAATGCCGATAATATTCGTATATTAGCTATAAAATGCCGAACGAACCTCTCGACGCCGTGGATCTCAAAATCCTCGCCGCGCTCCAGGAAGATAGCGGCCTTTCCAATGTCGACCTGGCGGCGAAGGTCGGCCTGTCGCCGTCGCCCTGCCTGCGGCGGGTGAAGATGCTCGAGGGCCGGGGCCTGATCGCGGGCTACCGCGCGGTGGTCGACCGCAAGGCGCTCGGCCTGGGCGTGCGCGCCTTCGTCGAAGTGAAGCTCGAACGCCAGTCGGAAGAGGTCACCAACAAGTTTCTCGCCAGCATCCAGGGCCTGCCGGAAGTCGCCTGCTGCTATCTCATGACCGGCGGGTTGGATTACCTGCTCGATGTCGTGGCGACCGACCTTGAGGCCTACGGCGAATTCACCACCGCCAAGCTGATCGGCCTGCCCGGCGTGAAGGAGATCAGGTCGAGCTTCGTGCTGAAGGAAATCGGCGGCGCCAAGGCTCTGCCGACGGCCCACCTCACCAGCGATAGGTGACGCCGGCGGTCAAGGCGCGGCCCGCGAACACATCGTTGGCCGTGAAACGCGCGCCGGCATGGGCCTCGAGGCCGGGCGCGAGACTGGGCGCGAGACTGGCCGCGAGTCCGCCGTCCAGGGACAGCGCCAATCCACGCGTGCGCTGCCCGCTGACGGTGAAATCGCTGCCCGGCACGCCGGTGATTTGCGCGGTGGCCTTCCGCTGTCCGCTCAGCAGTTCCTTCGCCAGCCGCAGGCCCAGGTAGGGCCGCACGCCGCCGACGCTGGCTTCGGCGCGCAGGCCGGGTTCGGCGCGGAAAGATACCGTGTCCGAGGGCAACGTGGTCGCCGACAGCGCGCCGGTTTCGGCGAAGCGGCTCAGCGATACGGAATCGCGGGTCAGCGCGAAGCCCGGCGTCAACGTGATCGCGCCAAGGTCGAACGGGGCATCGACCCGGCCATATACCGACCACAGCGCGGCGTCGCCGCGCGCGGACAGGCGGGAGGTCGTGCCCGGCAGCATTTGCGTGCGCCGGGTCTCCGGGCGCGACGTGCCGTAGATCGCGCCGGCCGAGACGGTCAGGATGTCCCACCGGTAATCCACCCCCAAGCCCGCGAAATTGCCGCCGAGTGTGCCCGAGGCAGGGGTGGCGAACGAGGCGTCCCCGCTGGTATGGGCCAGTAGCGCCTGCAGGCGCAGGGTCTCTCCGGCCTTCAGCGAAAAGCCGGCTGCGCCGCCGTTGAGGTCGTAACGGAAGGCGGCTGCGCCAGGGCGGCCGGCGCTGCCGTGGCGGTTCAGCGCCGTGCCCCAGGCGGCGTAGGTCTCGTCGCCCGGGATCGGCCGCGCGTCGCGCAGGGATTGCAGCGTGAACAAACCCAGGTTCTGCAGCGCCGGAACGGTTTCCGGCGTGAGCGCGGCCAGGATGCCGCCGGCGCTCGCGGGTGTGCCGGCGTCGAGGGCCGCGATCACCGGTGCCAGGGCCGGGCTCGGGGCATCGGCCAGCCGGTCGAGCATTTCACCGGCCGCGCGCTGGTTGGGGGTGGCGGCGGCCGCGCCGTAGGAGATGCGGCTATAGAGCAGATCCACGCCCGCGGGCGACGTTCGCACGGCTGTGTCGATGAACGCCGCGTTGCTGACGATGCGCGCGAAGTCGCCGGAGACGGAAAGGCCCCGGTCGGCGGCGAAAAGGATGCGGCGTTCACGCGTGCCGGTGAAGTGGCTGGCGGCCAGCGTGGGATCGTAAGCGACCTTGAGCGTGCCGCTCAGTGTGGCGGTGCCGCCGATGTAAAGTGAATCGCCGCCGGCGGCACTCACGTTCAGCACCAGTGTTCCCGCGGCATCCTGAACATAAGCGCCGAGGATCGAGAGCCTGACCGGTGCGGCCGCGCCGGCGCCGGGTGCCAGGGTGCCGCTGTTGTTGACGGTGCCCGCCACCGCGCCGCCGCCCGCGAGCGTGCCCGAGGTGACGATGTTGAGGGCGGGCGTGGCGACCGTGCCGTCGCGGTCGATCTTGAGCACGCCGTCGAGGATGTTGGCCTGGCGGCTGAAGGCGAGAGCTCCATGCAGAGTCCATGTGCCGGGGCCGCTCTTGCTCAGCATCTCGACATTGGCGATGGCGGCGGAGAAATCGCCGCTGCCGGTGAACAGCAGTGTGTCCGTGCCGGCGCCGCCGTCGAAGGTTCCCGTGAAGCGCCCGCCGGTCGACAAGGCGAGGGTGTCTTCGCCGCCGCCGAACAGCACGTCGCCCGTGATGACGCCGGTGTTGGTCAAGCCGACATTGCCGCCACCGATACGGATCGCCGGTTGGCCGCCCGCGGCGATGATTTGACCGGCGTTGGCGATGGTGGCGCCGCTACGTGAAGTCGCCACGATGACGCCGCCGCCGGCGGCCAGGCTGCCGTCGTTGCGCCGTTCGCCCGTGGCGGTCATGACCCCGGCATTGGTCAGGATGATCGCGCCGGCGGCGTTCAATTGCACCCCGGCGAAAGCGCCGGTGATCGTGCCGGTGTTGGCGAGGGAGATGTTGGCGGCATCGGACAGGACGCCGGCCGCATGGGCGGGAGCATTCGTTTGCCCCGCGAACAGCGCGCCGATTTCGCCGGAATTGACGATGGTCACGTCGCCGCCCGCGCTCCGGATGGCGGACGCGCCCGCGGCCCGCGTCAGGATCTGCCCGGAATTGCGCAAGGTCAGGCCCGCGCCGGCATTGATGCCGTCGGCGGCGGAGTCCTGCGTTTCGATGCGCCCCTGGTTGTCGATGACGCCCGTGGCCTGCAGCACGATGCCGCTGGCGCCGCCGCCGCGCGTCAGGATGAAGCTTCCGGTCTCGGTCGCGATGCTGGCCGAGCCGCCCGCGAGAATCCCGTAGGCCGATTGATCGTTGGTGGTGATGCCGCCGGCATTGGTCACCGATAGCCGGTCGCCCGCCAGGATGCCGACGCCGAGCACGCCGTTGCTGACGATCTGGCCGCGATTGACGACGGTGCCGCGATCGCCCAGTGCGATGTCCCAGCCGCACACGCCTTGGGTAACGATGGTGCCGCCGTTGGTGACCGCGCTGCCGTCGCCGAGCCACACGCTCGGCAGGGCGAGCTCGTCGCATTCGCCGGCGGTTTCGCCATTGTTGAGATTGTAGAGCGTGGCGCCGGGATTGACGGTCAGGCGCAGATTGCCGGACGACGGCGAGACATAGCCGTTGGTGTCCTGGTCAGTGCAATTGACGGCGTCGCCGTCGCGCACGCAGGCGGCCTGCGCCGGGGAAGACGCGCCCGCGAACAGAAGGACGGGCAGGGCGAATGCCGAATAGCGAAACACGTATCCCCCAGGGCCGGCAAAACCGCGCGCAATATATCAAAGCGCCGCGCGGGTTGCCCGCGCGCGCTTACGGTGTGAGGCGATGGTGCGCCAGCCAGGCCAGCATTTGCTTGCCGCCGTCTTCCCAGCCGGGTTCGAGCACGAAGCAGTGGCCGCCGGACAGCGTGATCCGGTCGGCGCGGTACAGCGCCGCGGCCGCGGCGCTTTCGCCGGGCGCCATCATCGGGCTGACGTCCAGGTCGCCCACGATGCTGAGGCACGGCCCCGCGACCCACGCGGGATCGACCATGACACGTCCATCGTAGCGGTCGTTGAGCAGCCCGGGGCTCTCCGCGCACAGCCTGGCGAGATAGGGCGCGATGTCGGCGTCGTGCGGCAACCCCTGCAACAGCCAGCGGCGCGCGCGGCCTTCCGGCGGCGGGAGGATGGCGGTGCCGGCCGGAAACGGCGGCAGCATATGCATCTTGGGGACATTGCCGGGCGGCGCCGGCGCCATCAGCACCAGCGCGCGGGGTTTCACCTCGCGCGCTGCGGCCATCGCCACCAGCGCGCCGAGGCTATGCCCCGCCAGGACCACGCCGCCCCCCAAGGCCTCGGCCGCTTCGGCCACGTCGGCGGCCATGGCCGCGACGCCCTGATGGATGAAGCCGGCATCCTGTGCGAGGCCGCCGTGTCCGCGCAGGTCGATGGCGGCGGCCGTGACGCCGGCGTCCGCGCACAGTCGCATATACGGCGCGAAGCACCACGCGCCGTGGAATCCGCCGGGGATGAACAGCACCGGCGTGCCGCCGGTCCGGTTCATCCCCGGCGGCCCCACATGCAGGCGCGCGTGAGAAAGCGCACGTACGCCGGTTCCAGAGGGGAAGGTGAAGTCCCACGTCATCGCGGGATATTAGGCCGCATCTTAAAAGGCGGCTGCTCTTTTCCGAAGGGTCCGGCGGAGGGGCGCGGGCGCGGCCGTGGCCGGGGCGATCTCGTGGTCTTCCAGGTACACCGGCTCAGGCTCGTTCCAATAAATCCTGAACTGCGCCTTGAACGACTTCCACCACTGCGGCACGCCGAGCGCGAGCGGCTCGCCCAGCATATGCCGCAAGGCCACGTCGCCGAGCAGCTTGCGCGTGGAGGCGATCTTGCCGACGCCGATGTGCTGCAGAACGGTTTTCACCGCCTTGTCGTAGGGCGCCTTCATGCGTTCCATGCCGGAACCGAGGTCGATGCGCCCGAGCATCAGGAACACCAGGTCGGACACCACGCGGTCGGTGCGGCCGGCCTTGGCGTCGACCTGGGCGCCGATCTCGCCCAGCAGCTCGGCCGCTTCCGGGGGCGTGTAAAGTCCGCGCAGTTTGGCGGTCTCGAGCGCCACCACCGCCGCGAAGAAGTAGTCGTCGATCGGATGCATCTCGAACAGGCTGCGCCGCTCGTCGAAGGTCAGCTCGCATTCCGCCAGGGAGTCGTTGAGCAGCTTCTGCCAGCCGGGGTAGAGGCGGGCGCTGACGCCCAGCATGGCGTTCAGGAAGTGGTTGACCGCGTCCTTGGCCTCGACCGATTTGTCGGCCTCCTCCTGGCCGAGCAGGCGCCGCAGGCGTCCGGTCACGCGCCGGGCGGCGGCGGCGAGCCCCTTTTTCTTGCGCGTCGGTAAGCCGGCGGACCTGCCGCCGCGGCCATCGTCGTTCGACACCTACAACAATCCTCCAGACACCGGCACGCGGCGAGCACTTAAAAGCCAGGGTCTCTGGCCCGTTTAGGCTCGCGCCGGCGTGTCTGAAACCACAACTGATAGTGGCTCAAAATGAATACTCGGGTGGCCCAAAGGGTCTCATAAATTTTTCGGAGCGAGAAGAACAATTACTACTGTCACGAGAATCGGGATCGCTTCGTCGTAAATAACCGCTTGATTTGGCCCCCGGATTTGTTTGAGTGGAGTTGGCTTGCGGATCTATCCACCGGTGGTCGTAGGGAGTTCGGTGCGTTGCCGGGGAAGTTGGGTTGGCCGCTAGCAGTAGCGCGCGCCGGTAACGCGCGCCGGGTGCCTATGGCCGGCCTGTCATGAGCGACTTAGACCTGCAGCAAATGGACAGGGTGATCGCCTTCGTCGGCGAGCCCGACGAGGCCGCGCGCAAGGAATTGCGTCAGATCCTCATGCATGCCGGCGTCAAGCGGGTCAGCGCCCTCCCGAGCCTCGACCATCTCAAGAGCCTGATGGCCCAGGTGTCGCCCGACCTGATCATCGTCTCGGACGACATCGACCCGGGCGTGTTCGATTTCATCCGCGATATCCGCCACAACCGCCTTGGCCACAATCCGTTCGTGCTGATCACCACGCTGGTGGCCTCCGATCATGCCGGGGCGGTCAAGCTCGCCATGCAGGCAGGCACCGACGACATCATCGTCAAGCCGGTCAAGGAAGAGCAGTTGCTGCAGCGGCTGAAGCGCGTGACCAAGAACCGGGCCGCGTTCGTGGTCACCACCGACTACCTGGGCCCGGACCGCCGCGCCAGGAACCGCCCGTCCGCGATCCGGCGCATCACCGTGCTCAACACCATGCTGGAGAAGGCCAACGGCAGGGACGTCGACCTCTCCAATATCCAGGAAGCCGTCGAAGGTTCCATGAGCGAAGTGCTCCAGGCGCGCCTCGACAGCCATGGGTATCGGCTGGGGTTCGTCTGCAACCTGATCCTCGAGGCCTATCAGTCGGGCCAGATCACCGACGATACCCACGCCAAGCTGCTGGCGCTGGTGGATTTGCTGGCCGACGCCGCCAAGACCGCGGAGCGCCTGGAGGACCGGCAACTCGCCCTGTTGTGCGGTTCACTGTCGAAGGATGTGGCCAAGATCGCGGACCACTACCGCGATCCCACGCCCAGCGACATCGACCTGATCCAGAAGCTGTCCCGGGCGGTGGTGTCGGCGGTGAAGCCGCGCGTGGCCCCCGACAGGCTGGAGGCCGAAACCAGGCAGGCCACCGAGAACTACCAGCGGCGGGAACGGGCGGGTTTCGATGACGTGAAGGAAATCCATCGTTCGCCCGACGAACCGCCGGTCATTCCGCCCGACGAACCCGTGATCGAGATCCTGCCGCTCGCCAAGGGCCAGTACCTGTTCCGGCAAGGCGAGGCCGCGACCTCGGCTTATATCCTCAACAGCGGCACCATCGGCATCTTCAAGGAACAGGACGGCAAGAAGGTGCCCGTGCTCAGGATCAAAAAAGGCGAGTTCTTCGGGGAGATGGCGATCATCGACGGCCAGCCCCGGCGCAATTCCGCCATGGCGCTGGAGGACTGCACCCTGTCCCTGGTGTCCAAGGAGATGATCGAGGAGAAACTCGGCGGCGCCGATCCGCTGGTGCGCATGGTGGTGCACATGCTCTCCAACTCGCTGCGCACGGTGGGCGAGGCTTATGGCCCCAAGGGCCGCAACATCGCGGATACCGCCCGGGACATAAAGGAACAGGCCCGGCACATCAGCGCCTATATCGAGGGCTTCGCGCAGCCGGCGGTGCGCAGCGAAGGCGGCCCCCTGGCCAGGAAGCTGATGGAGATCACCGGGGCCATCGCCGGCATGATCGAAAGCGCCCCCGAGTTGGACCGCCGCACTCCCGCGGTGCCGACCGAGAAGGATCTCCAGGGCTGAGGCATTTCTCGCGGAAAAATGCGACTTCTCCTGAATCATTTACGCCAAACTTGCGGCCCCGCCGGACCGCAATGACAAGCTTGTAATTCAAGCGGTTGCACGCGCCGACGAAGGCTTGCCACGGCGGGCTTGGCCGTCCTAACGTCGCGCGCTTTCCAGGCTTTCCCCGGAGTTTTGGGGCCTGGGAAACCAGGATTTCACGAGAGACCGGAGGAACGGCCATGACGGTAATGGTGGAAGTCGAACACCTCACCAAATCCTTTGGCGCGCTGCGGGCGGTGAACGGCATCGACCTGGCCGTGCACAAGGGCGAGGTGCTGGGGTTCCTGGGGCCCAACGGCGCCGGCAAGACCACCACCATGCGCATGATCGCCGGGTTCCTGGCGCCGACCACCGGTACCGCCCGGGTGTGCGGCCACGATGTGGTGACCGACCCCACCGCCGTGAAGAAGGTGATCGGCTACATGCCCGAGGGCTCGCCGTCCTATGACGACATGCGGGTCGGCGCATTCCTCAAGTTCATCGCCGAGGTGCGCGGCTTCACCAAAGCCGAAAGCGCCGAGCGCGTCGTGCGCGTCGCCGAACGGGTGGGCCTGGTCGAGGTGCTGGAAAAGCCCATCGACATCCTCTCCAAGGGGTACCGCCGCCGCGTGGGCCTGGCCCAGGCCATCATCCACGATCCGCCGGTGCTGATCCTCGACGAACCCACCGACGGCCTCGATCCCAACCAGAAGCACCAGGTCCGCACCCTGATCCAGGAGATGGCGGCGGAGAAGGCGATCATCATCTCGACCCACATCCTGGAAGAGGTGCACGCGGTGTGCACCCGCGCGGTGATCATCGCCGGCGGCCGCGTGCTGGCGGACGGCACCGCCGACGAACTGCTGACCCGGCTGCCCGACCA
>JAIBCD010000096.1 GCA_019694335.1 Rhodospirillaceae bacterium
ATGGTTTGCGCCGGAATGCGCACCCGCGCCAGCCGCCAGCCGGCGACGTGGAAGCGAGCTTCCAGCGCGGCGCGCAGGGCTTCGAGCTGGCCGAAGCCGATCTCGCGGCCGGCGACGGCGTCGAGCAGCGGCTGCCATTCGGTGGCCGGAAGCAAGTCGGCGCCGGCAAGGTCGACGCGTTCGACGCGGAAGGTCGCCTCCGCCGCGGGCGCCGCCACGCCGGCGACTGGCATGCCTAGCCACAGGCCGAGCATCGACAGCACGAGGGGACGCATGAAGCCGCCGCGATCGCGGCGGCTGCGGCGTGGCGCGGACTCGGCGGGCCGGCGGGTTCTGGGCATGGTCTCTCGCTGGGTTGCGGAACGCGTGCCGTCTTCTGCGAACGGCGGTGCGTGGCAGCGAAAATACCAAGCGGGTGCGCGCTCGGCAATGATGCAGATGCATCATCCCGCGGGCAGCGGCCGGCCTGAAAGTCAGCCTTGGCGGGACGGCGGTCTGGCGAGCAGCCGTACCCGCGGCGGCGTTCCCGCCGCGGGCACGGCCGCCGCCAGCGTCAGGCCGACACCGCTTGCGCGGCCGCCACCGGCGCCGAACCGCGGATCAGGTGGTCGAAGGCGGAAAGCGAGGCCTTGGCGCCTTCGCCCATGGCGATCACGATCTGCTTGTAGGGCGTGGTGGTGGCATCGCCGGCGGCAAAGACGCCGGGCAGCGAGGTCTGGCCGCGCGCGTCGACTTCGATCTCGCCGCGCGGGGAGAGCGCCAGCGTGCCCTTAAGCCAGTCGGTGTTGGGCAGCAGGCCGATCTGCACGAAGATGCCTTCCAGCGCCACTTCATGGATCTCGCCGCTGTCGCGCGCCTCGTAGGCGAGTCCCGTCACCTTTTCGCCGTCGCCTTTCACCGCGGTGGTCCGCGCGCTGGTGATGACGGTGACGTTGGGCAGGCTGGTGAGCTTGGCCTGCAACACGGCGTCGGCACGTAGCTTCGAATCAAATTCCAGCAGCGTGACGTGGGCAACGATGCCGGCGAGGTCGATCGCCGCTTCCACGCCCGAGTTGCCGCCGCCGATCACCGCCACGCGCTTGCCCTTGAACAGCGGGCCGTCGCAGTGCGGGCAGAAGCAGACACCCTTGGCCTTGTACTCGCGCTCGCCCGGCACGTTCATCTCACGCCAGCGCGCACCGGTGGCGAGGATCACGCTTTTTGCCTTCAGCGTGGCGCCGGAGGCGAGCTTGACTTGGGCCAATCCGTCGGCGCCGGCCGGGACGAGGCCATCGGCGCGCTGCAGGTTGATGATGTCGACGTCGTATTGCTTGACGTGCTGCTCCAGCGCCATCGCCAGCCTGGGGCCTTCGGTATGCGGCACCGAGATCAGGTTCTCGATGCCCAGCGTGTCCAGCACCTGGCCGCCGAAGCGCTCGGCCACCACGCCGGTGCGGATGCCCTTGCGCGCGGCATACACCGCCGCCGCCGCGCCGGCTGGCCCGCCGCCGACCACCAGCACGTCGTAGGGTTCCTCGGCGTCCAGCCGCGCCGCGTCGCGCGCGGCGGCGCCGACGTCGATTTTGGCGACGATCTCTTCCAGGGTCATGCGGCCCTGGCCGAACACCTCGCCGTTCAGATAGACCGTCGGCACCGCCATGATCTTGCGCGCGGCGACTTCCTCCTGGAACAGCGCGCCGTCGATCATCACGCTTTCAATGCCCGGGTTGAGCACCGCCATCAGGTTGGCCGCCTGCACCACGTCCGGGCAGTTGTGGCAGGAAAGCGAAATGTAGGTCTCGAACTTGTGGCTGCCGGGGATGGCCTCGATCCGTGCGATGGTCGCCGCATCCACCTTGGGCGGATGGCCGCCGCTTTGCAGCAGCGCAAGCACCAGCGAGGTGAATTCGTGGCCGAGCGGGATGCCGGCGAAACGTATGCGCGGCGCCTCGCCGGCGGCGGCGACGGAAAAGGAGGGCTTGCGCGCGTCATCGCCGTCGAAGCGCGCGACGACCTTGGGCGACAGCGCCGCGATGTCCTCCAGCAGGCCGCGCAGCTCGGCCGACTTGGCGCCGCCGTCGAGCGAGGCGACCAGTTCGATCGGGCGTTGCAACTTTTCGAGGTAGGCGCCGAGCTGGGCCTTGATGTTTGCGTCGAGCATGATGTTCTCCAATTCGATTGCCGAAAACTACTGCATCTGCCGAAAGACGGGGAACCGGAGTTCCCCGTTTCGCGGCGTCGGCCTGTGCGGTCAGATCTTGCCGACCAGGTCGAGCGAAGGCTTCAGCGTGGCTTCGCCTTCCTTCCACTTGGCGGGGCAGACCTCGCCCGGATGCGCGGCGACGTATTGCGCGGCCTGCACCTTGCGCAGCAGCTCGGTGGCGTCGCGGCCGATGCCGTTGTCGTGGATCTCGCACAGCTTGATCACGCCTTCCGGATTGATCACGAAGGTGCCGCGCAGCGCCAGGCCTTCCTCCTCGATCATCACGTCGAAGTTGCGGGTGATCTGGCCGGTCGGGTCGCCGATCATCGGATAGCGGATCTTGGCGATCGTCTCCGAGGTGTCGTGCCAGGCCTTGTGCGTGAAGTGGGTGTCGGTGGACACGCCGTAGATTTCCACGCCCAACGCCTTGAAGGTGTCGTAGTGGTCGGCGAGGTCGCCCAGTTCGGTGGGGCAGACGAAGGTGAAGTCGGCCGGGTAGAAGAAGACCACGGACCACTTGCCCTTGAGGTCGTCCTGGCTCACCGGCACGAACTTGCCGTTGTGGAACGCGGTGGCCTTGAAGGGCTTGATTTCGGTGTTGATGATGGACATGACTAGGCTCCTTTGGGGTTGGTTGATGTCGATGCTTGCGACGGAATGGATATTAAGAATCGCAATCGATGGCGTCTAATTGATTGTGAGGATCGATGGGATAGCGGATGGCTATCGCGGCGCGCGCCCGGACGTGCCGGTGCGGGCTCGGGGCGATCGCGAATCGAGAAACTGCGACAATGCCGCCCTGTTCCGTTGCCGCGATCCGTCATGCCGCGCCACTCACTTCTTGCCCTGCTTCTCGTCTGCTTCGCCGCGTTCGCCCAGGAGCGCAGCGTCGCGCCTGGCGTCAACCGCGCCTATGAACAGGCCGACTACGCCCGCTGGCGGTCGAGCTTCGAAAGCGAGGGCCGGGAAATCTTCGAACAGCGCCATGCCATCGTCGAGGCGCTGAGGCTTGCGCCCGGCATGGTCATTGCCGATGTCGGCGCCGGCACCGGCGTGCTCTCGATGTTGTTCGCGCAGCGTGTCGGCGCCAGCGGCACCGTGATCGCGCAGGACGTCGTGCCCGAGTTCCTGCGCGGCATCGAGGAGCGCGCCCGGCGCGAGGGTCTGCCCCAGGTCAAGACCCAGCTCGGCGCGGAGAAGGATGCGCGCCTGCCGGCCAACGGCGTCGACCTCGTGTTTACCAGCGACGCCTACCATCACTTCGAATACCCGCGGGCGATGCTCGCCTCGCTCCATCGCGCGCTCAAGTCCGGCGGGCGCCTGATCGTGATCGACTACGAGAAAGTTCCGGGGCGTACCGGCGCGTGGGTCATGGGCCACGTGCGCGCCGGCCGTGAGACGGTGATCGCCGAAGTCACCGAGGCGGGCTTCGAACTGGCGCGTTCATACGACCTGCTGCGCGAAAATTACTTTCTCGAGTTCCGACGCCCGTGAGCTGGGCGCCGCGCGGGAGATGAATCGCGACCGGCGCCAGGTATTGCAGGACGAGCATCGATCCGGGGTGGCAGGCAATTGGACTGTTCAGGCCTAAAAGTACTATGCTTGCGATGACGTTGCGCGGTATCCGCAGGGTCTGACGGATTCAGCGCGGGAGTTGCGATATGCGATATTTCGATTCCGCACCGCTCATTGGGCTCTTTGGCGCTCTTGTCGCCTTTGCTGCGGTTTCATTGGTGGGATGCGGCCAACAAGACCCCGTTCGGATCGCCTATCTGGGCGGCTTGAGTGGCCGCGTCGCCGACCTTGGCTCGGCGGGCCGGGACGGCATGCAGTTTGCGGTCGATGAGGCTAACGAGCAAGGTGGCGTCGAGGGACGGAAGGTCGAGATCGTCGTCCGCGACGACGGGCAGGACCCGAATCTGGCCAGGGCCGCCGTGGAAGCGCTGATCAAGGAAAAGCCTGCGGTCATTATCGGGCCGATGACGAGCAGTATCGCGGAGGCGGTACTTCCGCAATTGGCCGCAGCGGAACTTGTCGCGATCAGTCCCACCGTCGCATCAAGTGCCTTTAGCGGCAAGGCCGACATGTTCTTTCGCGTGGCCCCGACCGTGCCTGAAGATTCCGCCCGCAGCGCGGCTTACCAGCTCAAGCGGGGATTCAGGAGTGTCAGTATTGCATTCGACATTCGCAATCGAACGTACTCGGAGGACTGGGCAAAGCACTTTGCGGCTAGCTTCGAGAAGTTGGGCGGAACCGTCAAACTGCAAGTCGAATTTGCCTCCGGCGACGAAGGGACTTATCGCAAGGCGACGCAAAGTCTGATCGAAAGCGCTCCTGACAGCTACGTGCTCGTCGCGAATGCCGTCGATACGGCCCAGCTTGTCCAATTGTTGCTCATGTCAGGACCGGCGAGGCCGATGGTGGCGACCAGCTGGGCCGCGACGGAAGACCTGCTGAAGCTGGGCGGGCGCAACATCGAAGGACTGGTGGTGAGCCAATTCTTCGATCGCGGCGATGTCAGCCCGCGCTACGACGCTTTCAGCCGAAAGTTCCAGGCGCGGTATGGCCGGGCACCGGGCTATCCGAGTGTCGCCGCCTATGACGCCTCGCGCGCGGCATTGGCCGCGCTTGCGCGGTCGTTCAAGGATCGCATCCCGTTGCACAAAGCCTTGTTGGTGGCCGGGCCTTATCAAGGCCTGCAAGAGAACTGGAATTTCGATGCCTACGGCGATGCCAAGCGCACGCTGAAGCTGACGGTCGTCGACGGTGGCCACTTTCAAGTCGTCGATTGATCCACGGATGGTCCACGCCGGCCGGTCTCGATCCGGTTATCAGGCCAGTTCGCCTGCGCTTTGAATTCAAAGCCTGGCGGATGACACCGCCGGGCGTGGGTTCAGTCGCGGCAGGGCAGGCGCAACACGGTGAATGTGCCGATCGCCAGGCCGGCCAGTACGATGGCTTGCAGCCACGGCCGCCCGGCGAAGTACCAGACGGAGACCAGCGCGGTCAATGCCATCGTCGTCAGGCCGATGCGGCGTACGTGGCGCGGGATGCTGCGGTGTTTCTCCCATTCGCGCAGCAGGGGGCCGAAGGTCCGGTTGCGCAGCAGCCAGGCGTGGGCGCGCGGCGAGGCACGCACGAAGCAGGCGCCGGCGAGCAGTACGAACGGGGTGGTCGGCAGCCCCGGAAGCACGACGCCGATCGCGCCTAGGATCAGGGCGAGTACGCCGGTCGCCCACAGCAAACCGCGCACCCAGCGCGATCCATGCAGGCGGTCGGCGGGCGTGGCGGTTGGCTGGACGATCGGCAGTTCGGGTTCAGTCAAGGTGGGGCGGCGGCGGGGAGCGGACGCGGCCGATTCTAGTGGCTGCCCGCGCGTAAGCCCGGCGCGGCGCGGATGGACGGCGCGGATCGCCGGTCCCCGAAATGCCAGTCCCGAAATCACCGCGCCGCCCATCGCTCACGCCAGATCGAAGCGGTCGGCGTCCATCACCTTGACCCACGCGGCGACGAAATCGTCGACGAACTTCCGCTTGGCGTCGTCCTGTGCATAGACCTCGGCGTAGGCACGCAATATCGAGTTCGAGCCGAACACCAGGTCGACGCGGGTGGCCGTCCATTTCACGGCGCCGGATTTGCGATCCCTGATCTCGTACAGGTTCCTGCCCGCCGGCTTCCACGTGTACGCCATGTCGGTGAGATTGACGAAGAAGTCGTTGGTCAGCGCGCCGACGCGGTCGGTGAATGCGCCGTGCGCACTACCGCTGTGATTGGTGCCAATCACCCGCATGCCGCCGACCAGCGCCGTCATCTCGGCGGCGGTGAGCCGCATCAGTTGCGCGCGGTCGAGCAGCAGTTCCTCGGGCGTGACCACATAGTCCTGCTTCACCCAGTTGCGGAAGCCATCGGCCAGCGGTTCCAGCACCTCGAAGGACTCGACGTCGGTCTGCGCCTGCGTGGCGTCGCCGCGGCCCGGCGCGAAGGGCACCGTGATGTCGAAACCCGCCGCCTTCGCGGCCTGCTCGACGCCGACGTTGCCGGCCAGCACGATCACGTCGGCCACGCTCGCCCCGGTCTCGGCGGCGATCTTTTCGTAGACCGCCAGCACCTTGGCGAGACGCGCCGGCTCGTTGCCCGCCCAGTCCTTCTGCGGCGCGAGGCGGATGCGCGCGCCGTTCGCTCCGCCACGCTTGTCCGAGCCGCGGAAGGTGCGTGCGCTGTCCCAGGCGGTGGCCACCATGTCGGCGACGCTCAGGCCGCTCGCTACGATCTTCGCCTTCACGGCCGCGACGTCGTAGTCCTTGCGACCGGCGGGCACCGGGTCCTGCCAGATCAGGTCTTCCTTCGGCACGTCCGGGCCGAAGTAGCGCGCCTTCGGGCCCATGTCGCGGTGGGTGAGCTTGAACCAGGCGCGGGCGAAGGCGTCCTCGAAGGCCATCGGGTCCTTCTGGAAGCGCTCCGAGATCTTGCGGTACTCGGGATCCATCTTCATCGCCATGTCGGCGTCGGTCATGATCGGGTTGCGGCGCACCGACGGGTTCTCGGAATCGATCGGCTTGTCTTCCTCGCGGATGCCGATCGGCTCCCACTGGTTGGCGCCGGCCGGGCTCTTCTTCAGCTCCCACTCGTAGCCGAGCAGCAGGTCGAAGTAGCCGCCCTTGCCGGTGTTCCACTTCATCGGGTGCGTGGTCCACGCGCCTTCGAGGCCGCTGGTGACCGCGTCGCTGCCGACGCCGCGCCCCTCGCGCTTGTTCCAGCCCAGGCCCTGTTCCTCGATGCCCGCGCCTTCGGGCGACTCGCCCAGGTTGGCGGCGCTGCCGTTGCCGTGCGCCTTGCCGACCGTGTGGCCGCCGGCGGTGAGCGCCACGGTCTCCTCGTCGTTCATGGCCATGCGCGCGAAGGTGACGCGCACATCGCGCGCCGTCTTGAGCGGATCAGGCTTGCCATCCACGCCTTCCGGGTTCACGTAGATGAGGCCCATCATCACCGCCGCCAGCGGGTTCGCGAGATCGCGCTCGCCGGAGTAGCGCGAACCTTCGCTGCCGGTGGGCGCCAGCCACTGCTTCTCGGCGCCCCAGTAGATGTCCTTCTCCGGATGCCAGATGTCCTCGCGGCCGAAGCCGAAGCCGAAGGTCTTGAGGCCCATCGACTCGTAGGCCATGGTGCCGGCCAGGATCATCAAGTCGGCCCACGAGACCTTGTTGCCGTACTTGCGCTTGATCGGCCAGAGCAGGCGGCGCGCCTTGTCCAGGTTGGCGTTGTCCGGCCAGGAATTGAGCGGCGCGAAACGCTGGCTGCCCGTGCCGCCGCCGCCGCGCCCGTCGGCGATGCGGTAGGTGCCCGCCGAGTGCCAGGCCATGCGGATCATCAGCCCGCCGTAGTGGCCCCAGTCCGCCGGCCACCAGTCCTGCGAATCCGTCATCAGCGCCTTCACGTCCCGCTTCAGCGCCTCGATGTCCAGCGCCTTCAGTTCGGAGCGATAGTCGAAACCCGCGCCCAGCGGGTTGGTCTTGCTGTCGTGCTGGTGCAGGATGTCCAAGTTGAGGGCCTTCGGCCACCAGTCCTGCGACGACATCGCCGAAGACGTGACACCCCCGTGCATGACGGGGCATTTTCCAGAGTTGCTCATGTTCATCTCCTTCGTTAAGTGACGATCAGTCCGACGACATGGCCGGCCAGCGTCACCGCCCCCGAGGCAGCGATGCCGATGCCGGCAATGAAGCGAATGCGATTGATGGTCCCGCGGCTCATGGTGTTCTCCTCGTGTACGGTTGAGACACGAGTCATGCTAGGCGCGCGGGGTCTATCAATCCAATTGAACGTTGTGAAGGGAGGAATAGCCGTTGGCTATTGTGGGGGGCGGCCGCGAAAGGTCAGCCGTGGTGGGACGGCGCCAAGAGACTCGTCCGCGCCGCGATATCGCGATCCAAGGTTCGCATGCCAATTGGCATGTCATCCATTGGGCTTGCTGCTCTGGCAACGGCCAAGTAGGCCAACGGGCTCCGCCCAACCCAGTTACAGCGGAGCCCGAGAGGATGCCATGAGGTCTGATCGCTGGACAAAGGACCAACTCAAGTTGGCATTTCATCTCTATTGCCAATTGCCGTTCGGGAAGATGCATGGCCGTAACCCCGAGATCATTGAGCTTGCAACTCGCATTCGGCATCCCGACGCCAAGTTCAACATTTGATGGACAAGCAAATGGCGACGCGACTCATTGCGAATGTTTAGTCTCGGTAGTCGGCTGTTTGATAGTCAGCCTTGGCGGTACGGCGCCCGGGGTCTGACTCGCGGCAAGATCGGGAGGGAAATCGAGGGCGGTGCCGTCAATTTGCTTGCTCCGAAGCGACAGTGCTTTCTTGGCCAGCATCCATTCGCATATCTATTCACTCCCACGCCTCCCCGTGCCGGTGCGCAGACCGGCAAGGCTTCACGCGGGTCGTTGGCGACACGGTAACTTATTGATGCGCTGGAAATAGATCTGACGGCACTGGCGCGCGCATTGTCGGAGTCAGGCCGCGAGGTTCCGCGGGCGCATGCGGCGCTATCCATTCACCGCGCGTGGCGCGAAGGATGCTGGATGCACTGGTCCGTCGGGTCATCGCCGGGGAAACGATCGGCGCGCGAGGGAAGGTGTTCCGGTGTGGTTGAGTTCGTGACGCGGCGAGGCGGCGCGGCAAGACGGCGCCCCTCAGCCCAGGCAGTGCGGGGCGATGGTGTCGAGCCGCGGGCAGCCGCACAGTGCCATCGTCATTTCCAGTTCGTCGCGCAGCAGGCGGATGACATGGGCGACGCCGATCGCGCCGGCGGCGGCGAGTCCCCAGACGTAGGGGCGGCCGACCATCACCGCGCTGGCGCCGAGGGCCAGCGCGGCGAACACGTCGCCGCCGCCGCGGATGCCGCTGTCGAGCAGCACCGGCACGCGGCCGCGCACGCGCTTGACCACGGCGGGCAGGGCGTCGAGGCTGGCCGGCGCACCGGGCAGCACGCGGCCGCCGTGGCTGGACACGATGACCCCGTCGCAGCCGAGGCCGATCGCGCGTTCGGCGTCCTCGGCGTGGAGGATGCCCTTGAGCAGCAGCGGCAGGCGGGTGTGGCGGCGCAGCCAGGCCAGGTCGTCCCAGGTCGGCGCCCGCGCCATCCAGCCGTCGAAGACGATGCTCTGCCCCTCGCCGACCGCCGGATCGGGCATGGCGGGCTGGTTGACGGCGGCAATGCCCGGCGGCAGGTGCAGGCTGGCGCGCTTGACCGGCGCATCCACGGTGAATACCACGGCCGAGCAGCCGGCGGCCAGCGCGCGGTGCAGCAGTTCCAGCGTGGCCTCGCGGCCGCCCTGCCAATAGAGCTGAAACCAGGGGCCTTCGCCGTCGGCGCCGCGCCCGGCGGTGGCGATCTCTTCCAACGGCTGACTGGCGAGGCTGCTGATCACCGACTGGCCGTCCTGGGCGGCGGCGGCCAGCGCGCTGGCGCACTCGCCATCGGCATGGAACAGGCGCTGGTAGGCGACCGGCGCGAGCAGGATCGGGTGCGCCAGCGACTGGCCGAGCAGGCGCAGGCGGGAATGCCCGCCGCGCAGTTCGCGCAGCGGGCGCGGCATGGGCGCGCGGGTGGCGAAAGCGGCCGCATTGGCGTCGCCGGTCTCCGCTTCGCCGTCCTGAAGATAGGCCCAGGCGGCGGGCGACAGGATGCGCTCGGCCAGCACGCGGTAGTCGCGCGCGGCGCGGATGCCGGCCGGCGGTTGCGTCGCGGCGGGCGGTGTCGCGGTCTCGTTCATCCGGTCTCCGCCCAGCGGCGCAGGAGGTTGTGATAAGCCCCGGTCAGGCGCACCACGGGATCGGTCTCGCCATGCAGTTCACGCAGTTGCAGCAGCGCCATGTCCATGTCGTAGAGCAGGCGGCGCTGGCCGGCGTCGCGGACCATGCTCTGGATGAACATGAAGCAGGCGACACGCTCGCCGCGGGTGACCGGGGTCACGGCGTGAATGGAGGAGGACGGGTACACCACCAGGCTGCCGGCGGCGAGCTTGACGCCGTGGGCGCCGAAGCTGTCCTCGATGGTCAGCACGCCACCGTCGTAGTCCTCGGGGTCGGAGAGGAACAGCGTGGCCGAAACGTCGGCGCGCACGTAGGCGCCGGGCTGCTGCTCGACCCGGCGCATGGCGCAGTCGGTGTGGTAGCCGTAGGTGTTGCGCGCGCCGGCATAGCGGTTGAAGTGGGGAGGCAGGATCTTCAACGGCAGCGCGGCGGTGAAGAAGGTCGCGCTGCGGGCGAGGGCGTCGAGCACCAGCCGGCGCAGGGCGGGCAAGTGCTCGGCGCTTTCCGCCAGTTGCTCGTTGTTCTTCGCCTCGGCCGCCTGCGGCCCGGCGGTGGCCAGGCCGCTGTCCCAGCGCGAGCGCGCCAGCAGGTCGCGGGCGTGGGCCAGTTCTTCGGCGGCGAGCAGGTTGTCGATGGTGACGAGCATGGCAGGCTTCCTTGGCGGGGTGGGTCAGAACTTGAATTCGCCGGTGAGGATCACCGCGCGCCGGGTGCCGGGCACGGCAAAGCCACCGTTGTCATAGACCGAGTCGTAGTACAGCTTGTCGAACACGTTCTTGACGTTGAGGCGCAAGGTCCAGTCCTTGTGCTCGTAGGCGACCATCGCATCCCAGCGGGCATAGGCGGGCGCGGTGTTCGGGTGGTATTCGCCGTTAAGCGTGGGCACCGCGCCGGCGCCGCTGGGGTTCACCGCCTGTCGGTCGCCCTTGGCCTCGACCCCGCCGCCGATCTTCCAGCCGTTGTGGAACTTGTAGGTGGTCCACAGGTTGAAGGTGTATTTCGGCGTATTGCGCGCGCGCTTGCCGGCGTACTCGGGATTGGCGAGCGTGATCACGCCGGTGGTCGCATTGACGTTCTCCGCGACCTCAAGGATCTTGGCGTCCATCAGCGCGAGGCCGGAGAAGACTTCCCAGTGTTCGTCGATGCGGCCCGCGGCTTCCAGTTCGATGCCCTTGGTACGGCGCTTCTTGGTCAGGATCGCGGCGGTGGATTCGAGGTCGCCGTTGCGCTCCCAGTGCTTGGTGGCCTGGTAAAGGGCGGCGCGGAAGGAGAGGTCGCCGTCGAACAGCAGCCATTTGGCGCCGAGTTCGACCACCTCGCTGCGCTCCGGCGGCTGGGGGGTGACGGTGAGCTGGTAGAGGTCGGCGGTGGGGCTGAAGGAATCGCTCCAGCCGAGGTAGTAGTGCGTGTCCTCGGCCGGATGGAAGGAGAGCGCGCTGCGATAGCTGTTCTCGCCATACTCGAGCGCGGGGGAGGTCGCGCTGCTGTAGGTGGCGTCCATCTGGTCGCGGCGCAGGCCCAGGGTTGCCTTCCATTTGGGCACGAATTCGATCGTGTCCTGCACGTATACGGCATACGAGTCGGAATCGAAGCGCACCGGGTTGCCGGCGGTATTGACCACGTAGGGCAGGAACAGCGGCGGGTTGGCGGCGGTGGTGCCGCCGACGTTGAGCAGGCTGTGGCGGAAGCTCTTTTCCTTGAGGTATTCGACGCCGGCCAGCGCCTCGTGCTTCATGCCCAAGGCCTGGAAGCGCGTGCTGTAGTCCGATTGCAGGGTGACCGTCTCGTAGTCGGCGACGCGGGTCGGGCCACCATTGCAGGTCGCCGGCGTGGTGCAGATCGCGGCGGCCGCGTTGGGTGCAATGGTCGCGCTCGGCGTGCGCGCCCAGTAGCTGCGCTCGTAGTCGGCGACGCGCAGTTGCGAGCGCAGGGTGCTGTCGGCGGAGAAGCGGTACTCGTTGACCAGTGTGGTCATCTTCGTGTCGCTTTTGTCGAAAGTGCGGTCGGTGCCCCAGAAGGTTTCGGAGGGGAAATTGGTGTTGATGGCGCGGGTCGCGGCGTCGAACGAGAGGCCGTAGTCGGGGATGTCGTTGGTCTTCAGCCAGTAGTGGTTGAGCCACCACTGGTTGTGGGTGTAGAGGTTGAGCCCGAGGCTGATGCCGATGCCTTCACGGTGCAGCTCGGGCTCGGTGCCGGTGGCCGGGTTGGACCGCCAGCTGCCCTCGTCGCGATGCATCACGTTCACGCGCAGCGCGGTGTTCGGATTGATCGGCTTGTTGATGTCGGCGGTGACTTCCTGGTAGCCGTCGGTGCCGACGCTGCCGGTGAGCTTGTATTGCTCGGTGCGTAGCGGCGTCTTGCTCACCTGGTTGATCACGCCGCCGGCCTGGCCGCGGCCGAAGAGCATGGCGCCGGCGCCGCGCAGCACGTCGATCTGCTCATGGTTGAAGGTCTCGCGGTTGTACTGCGCGGTGTCGCGGATGCCATCCAGATACATGTCGCCGAAGGTGTAGAAGCCGCGCAGGTTCATGTTGTCGCCGGAGCGGCCGCCCTCGGCGGCGTTGAAGGAGAGGCCGGAGACGTTGCGCAGGGCTTCCTTCAGGCTGCCGACCTGCTGTTCCTCCATCAGGGCGCCGGTCACGGTGGTCACCGCCTGCGGAATGTCATGCGGATCCTGCAAGACCTTGCCGACGCGGGTGGCGGTGGCGCGATAGCCGTCGGCCTTGTCGGCATCGGCCTGCACGCTGACCGCGGGCAGTTCCCTGGCTTTCTCGGCTTCGGCCTGCTGGGCCTGCGCCGCGGGCATGGCGGAGAAGCCGGCGAGCATCATGGCGCCGAGCGGGAGCAGGGGCGCCGACGGCCGGCTTTCGCCGGCGGGGTTTCTTCTGGGTTTCATGGAGCGTCCTCATCGTTGTCGGTTCTGGCTGGCTGGCTGCGATGAGGACTGGCTGGCTGGCGGAACGTGGGTTGGAAAGCGGGGGTGCCGGGCGCAGGCCGGCGCGTCAGGGCGCCCGCGGTTCGGTGACGAAACCGATGCGGGTGAGGCCTTCGCGCGCCGCGGCGGACATTACCTCGGCGACCTTTTCGTAGGGCGTCAGGCGTTCGGCGCGCAGGTGCAGTTCCGGCTGCGGCTGTCGCAGCGCGGCGGCTTTCATCAGCCCGGCGAGTTCGTCGGCGCCGACCGGCGTGCCGTTCCAGTAGATCTGGCTGGCGGCGTCGATGGCGAGCTGGACGTTCTCCGGCTGGGTCAGGTTGGGCGCGG
>JAIBCD010000016.1 GCA_019694335.1 Rhodospirillaceae bacterium
CGCGCTTGCCGGCGAAGGCGCCGCGATCCCGCACCACCGCCTCGGTGCGATAGCCTACAGTGGCGGCATTTGGGCTGTCGTTGTACCAGTCCAGCATGACGAAGGCCGTGTCCTTTTCGCCGAGCGTGAGGACGAGCGGATTGCGCTTGGTCTGGTCGCGGGTGGGTTCATCGTAGCTGCTGGGCACCCAGGATATTTCCGCCTGACCCGCCGGCACATCGATGATCACCATCTCGGGATTCTTGGAGATCGTCCCGACCAGACGGTCGTTGAGATACAGATCGCCGCGCGGCACACGCATGGCCTCGCGCGTCGGGTAATTCTGGTTGACGCCCATGGCCACGAAAATCCGCGCGCCGCAAGCGGGTGGCTCGGTGAGATCCTGCGCGGCCAGGGCCGGCGCGGCCATCAGCCAGACGGCCGCCGCCCAAGAAAGCTTCGCTCGAAATCGCATCATTCCGTCTCGGCCGGTTTCATCACCGGGTTGTTACCATATACATTGGGGTCGGCATGCCAAATATGCGCCGCCCCCTCCATCATCGCCCATCCAGGACCATGACCTCAACTGAACGCACGCCCCGTCCGCTTCCTGCCCTGATTTTCGCCTCCCGCTGGCTCCAGGTGCCGCTATATCTCGGCCTGATCGTCGCGCAGGGCGTGTATGTGGTGCTGTTCCTCAAGGAGCTGTGGCACCTGGTCACCCATATCACCACCTTCGGCGAGCAGGAGATCATGCTGGTGGTGCTCGGCCTGATCGACGTGGTGATGATCTCCAACCTGTTGATCATGGTGATCGTCGGCGGTTACGAAACCTTCGTCTCGCGTCTGCGGCTTCAGGGCCACCCCGACCAGCCGGAGTGGCTGGATCAGGTCAACGCCAGCGTGCTCAAGATCAAGCTGGCGATGGCGATTGTCGGCATCTCCTCGATCCATCTGCTCCGCACCTTCATCGAGGCAGGCGGGCTCGGACGCGACCAGGGTACCTACACCGAATCAGGCGTGATGTGGCAGACCATCATCCATGTGGTGTTCATCCTGTCGGCGGTAGGCATCGCCGCCGTCGAGCGCTTGACCCATAGCGGCAGCGCCGAGGCCCACTAGCCTTTTATGTGGCTGCCGGTGCCGTCGCCCTTGGGCGTCCAGCGCCGCGCGCGGTTGATCGCCATCTTGCGGGTCACGGCCTCGTCGACCTCGAAACCGCACAAGGTCGCCACGCGATAGAGCAGGATAAACACGTCGGCGGTCTCCAGGGCGGCCGCGGCGTGGTCGCCGGCTTCGACAGCCTCCATGAGCTCTTCCATCTCCAGCCGCGCGCGGGCCACCAGCACGGCCGGATTGATGGCGGGACCGAAGGTTTCTTCGCCCCAAATAGTGATGGATTTCTGGTCTTCGGCGCTTTCCAAGGGTGCGTCCTCGCGGCAGGATGATGGTTTGGCGCAGTCATCGTCGTTTTGACTCCGCCCCGCAATAGCTCAATCCTGAGAGGCCCTGCCTATGCCCCACGATCATCCCCACCCGCCCGAAGGTCCGGTCGATTGGAAGAACCATGGCGTGAAGGTGATCCCCGGCGACCAGTTGGATTCCAACACCGCCCAGACCCCGGGCATGAACCGGCAGGCGGCCATCAACCTGGCGCGCGTCGGCGCACAGAAGATCTGGGCCGGCACCGTGCATATCCATCCCAACGCCAAGACCGGCGCCCATCATCACGGCCCGCTGGAAAGCGTGATCTATGTGGTGAAGGGCCGCGCGCGCATGCGCTGGGGCGAGAAGCTGGAGTTCACCGCCGAGGCCGGGCCCGGGGATTTCATCTTCGTGCCGCCATATGTGCCGCACCAGGAAATCAACGCCAGCACCGACGAAACCCTGGAATGCGTGCTGGTGCGCAGCGACAACGAAGCCGTCGCCATCAACCTGGCGATCGAGCCCGTGGAAAAGCCCGAGACCGTCCTGTGGATCGATCCGGTGCACAGAGCGCCATAAACTGCGCCGTAAATCCGACCCTCAATGGGAAACGGCGTTGGCCGGGTTTGATGAATGGCCAGGGTGGAAAAGCTTTCAGGGAAGGTCTCCGGATCGCCGCGGCGATCGCCGCGATACTCCCCGACGGCTGTCGGCCAAAGGTTTGGCCCGGCGAGACAAACGGGCCATGCGCCTTAACCCTTTCGTATTATCGGCGGCACGCCGGTCCGGTTATGATCGAGGCCGTTTTACAAGCCCGAGGAGGGGACCATGTGCGACGAGAGCTCACTCAACGACATGACTGAACACCTGAAAAAGACCGGCGCCGATATCACGCGGCGGCGCTTCGGCCTGCTGGCCGGGGGCGCGATGCTGGCCACCCTGCCGCGCGCGGCCAATGCGGTCGACACCAAGGACCAGGACATCACGGTCAAGACGCCGGACGGCACCGCCGAGGCGTATTTCGTGCACCCGGCCAGCGGCAAGGCGCCGGCGGTGCTGGTGTGGCCCGATGCCTTCGGCCTGCGCCCGGCTTTCAAGCAGATGGCCAAACGCCTGGCCGAATCCGGTTACGCCGTGTTCGTGCCGAACCCCTACTACCGCGTCGCCAAGCAGCCGGCCTTGCCGGAAGGCCTGGACTTCGCCAAGCCCGACGACCGCGCCCAGATCATGAAGCTGATGTCGACCCTGTCGGCCGACACCAACCTCACCGACGCCAAGGCGTTCATCACCTTCCTCGACGGCCACGCCGCGGTCGACACCAAGAGGAAGATGGGCACCACCGGCTATTGCATGGGCGGCCCGATGACCATGCGCACGGCGGCCGCCCATCCGGACCGCGTCGGCGCGGCCGGCTCGTTCCATGGTGGTGGGTTGGTGACCAAGGATGCCAACAGCCCGCATCTCCTGGTGCCGAAGATGAAGGCCCAGTACCTGTTCGCCATCGCCGAGAACGACGACAAGGCGCAGCCGGACGCCAAGACCGTGCTGCGCGAAGCCTTCGACCAGGCCAAGCTCAAGGCCGAGATCGAGGTCTATGCCGGCACCATGCACGGTTGGTGCCCGCCCGACGCCGCGGTCTACAACAAGGATCAGGCGGAGAAGGCCTGGTCGCGCCTGCTGGCGACGTTCAAATCCGGCTTGGCGTAAAGCGGTTCACCGAAGCAAAGGGGCGCGGCTTCACGCCGCGCCCCTTTTTATTGTCCGGAACTCAGCGGGCGTCGCCACGCGCTTCCTCGGTTGTCAGCCGCCGCCGGCCTAGCGTCCAACCACGACCGGCTCTTTGCCGAGGGGCGCGCTGCGTTCCGGCGTCACGGTGGCCGGCGCGAACGTATCCGCTTGCGCCATGGCCCAGGGCGTCTTGAAGCGGATGTCCTCGGTGCCGCTCAGCAGCTCGCCCGGCGCCAGGGGGTGATACAGCTCGGCGTAGGTCATGATTCCCGCGGATGTCCGCCGGAAAAAATGGTGCAGCCGGAACTGGCTTGGGTGGTCGATGCCCGCGGCGGCCACCACCTCGGTCAGCACTTTGACCGTCGAGCGATGGAACTGTGCCACGCGCGTCGCCTTGTCGGGAACATAAAGCGCCTTCTGCCGGTCCTTGTCTTGGGTGGCGACGCCGGTGGGACACTTGTCGGTGTGGCAGCTCAATGACTGGATACATCCCAGGGCAAACATGAATCCGCGGGCGGAATTGCACCAATCGGCGCCCAGCGCCATGGCGCGCGCCAGATCGAACGCCGAGGTGATCTTGCCGCTGGCGCCAATTCTTATGTGATCGCGCTTATTGATGCCCACCAGCGCGTTGTGGACAAAGGTCAAGCCTTCGCGCAACGGCATGCCGATGTGATCGGTGAATTCCAGGGGCGCCGCCCCCGTGCCGCCTTCGGTGCCGTCCACGACGATAAAGTCGGGCAGGATATCGGTGGCGACCATGGCCTTGCAGATCGCCAGGAATTCCCACGGATGGCCGACGCACAGCTTGAAACCCACCGGTTTGCCGCCGGACAGTTTGCGCAGCTTGTCGACGAATTGCAGCAGCCCCGTCGGCGTGGAGAATGCCGAATGCCGCGAGGGCGAGATGCATTCCTTACCCGGCGGCACGCCGCGCGCGGCCGAGATCTCGGCCGACACCTTGGCCCCGGGCAGCACGCCGCCCTGGCCGGGCTTGGCGCCCTGCGACAACTTGATTTCGATCATCTTGACCGCGGGATCGGCGGCATTGGTGATGAAATCCAGCTCCGAGAATTTGCCGTCGGACGTGCGGCAGCCGAAGTAGCCGCTGCCGATTTCCCAGATGATGTCGCCGCCTTCGCGGTGATACTTGCTGATCCCGCCTTCGCCGGTGTCATGGGCGAAACGCCCGAACCGGGCGCCGCGGTTGAGCGCGGTGATGGCGTTGGCCGACAACGCGCCGAAGCTCATGGCCGAGATATTGAACACCGACGCCGAGTACGGCTGGCTGCACTGCGGCCCGCCGACGGTGACGCGAAAAGCCTCGCGCGCGGGCTCGGCCGGCGCGATCGAATGATGCACCCATTCGAAGGCGTCGCCGTAGACGTCGAGCTGCGTGCCGAACGGCAGCTTATCGAGCTGGCCCTTGGCGCGCTGATAGACGACGGAGCGTTTCTTGCGGCTGAACGGAGCGCCGTCGTTCTCGCTCTCGAGGAAATACTGGCGGATCTCGGGGCGGATCTTCTCCAGGATGAAGCGGATATGCGCCAGGATCGGATAGTTGCGCAGGATGCTGTGGTTGCGCTGGGCGATGTCGCGCAAGCCCAGCAGCGACAGGCCGAGCGTGACCGGCAGCGGCACCAGGAACCAGACATTGACGAAGCCGAGCCCGGCCAGCACGACGGACAGCGCCATAACTGCCGTCAAGGCCAGGCGCCGTGACGCGAACATCAGCCGGAAACTATTCATGATTCTCCCCCGGACTCCCTTCGGCAGCATACCCGTTTCACGCGAGCCTGCGAGCCGTCAATCTAAGGGGTGACTGGTAATTACGGGGTTAAGCCGCGCCAGCCGAACGAGGCAGGGGGGGGGTTAGTGCTGGAACCGCCGGAAAAGAACCGCATAGGGATTCTGGTCGGTGGCCAGGGATTTCTTCAAAGCCTGACCACCGGTGAACCAGAAAAGACCCGGATGCTGTTCGTGGGCGCCCGCGACCTCGGGCCCCAGCAGGCTGATCTGGGGTTTGACGCCGATGGCGGCGGAGAACAGGGCGTATTGGTCCATGCCCCACCAGGCGTACGGCAGATCCTCGCGCACGATCGCCGCGACCCGCCGGAAATAGTCCCGCGATGCGGCGCTGCCCATGATCAGGCAAGCGCTGAACTGGTGCCAGGGCTCCACCCGGCCGGGGCGGATACGCAGGGCGGCGGGCGTCGCCACCTTCAGCAGCTGGTGCGCGTCTCCCGTTACCAGTCCATCCACGTCAGCCATCCATAGCGGACCGGGATTGTCTTCCAGCGCCTCCGCGAAACGCACCAGCCGCGCGGCGCCGTAATAGTGACTTGGGAGAATGCCCAGCCGCGCGATGAGCTGGCGCGGGTCTTCGTATGTGACGGTGAGAGCGAGCGGCAGGCCGCGCGCCGGCGCGACGGTCGAGTCATCCCCGCTCATCAGATGCACATGGACCGGCAACATGGGACTATTCGCGGCCATGGACCGCAGCATGGGCATGCAATACTTGTCGAAGTAGACCGCGTCGCAGGCCAGGAAGATGGCGGGCGTCTTGGGATACGCGCCCAGGACCGGCGGCAGATCGACAAACGGACCCGCGGGTACGTGACCGAACCGCATGCGCGCCATGGGATCGGCGGGTGCGAGGGTGCGGAACCGCTCCATGAAAGCGTTGGCGCCGGCATGGTCGCGCCGGGCCAGGGCGCCCATGACCTGGCTCATGGCCAGATGCGCGAGGTTGGGATTTTCCGCCGCCAGCTTGGTGATGATCTGATTGAACATCTCGACCGCGCCCAGCGCGAAGAAGAACGGAAATTGCGCGATATCGAGCACGTGCTGCAGCGGCAGCCCACGCTTGGTGCGCTCGGCGATCTCGGCTTTGTACAGTTCCTGGTGAAGATCCAGCATGGTGTCGCTAAAAGCTGCAATTGGGCCGCTTATAGCATTATTTTCCCGGTCTCAGCGGACCCGTTCGGGATCCCGGGCCCGCCAGAGGCCGGTTGCAGGGACTTCGCCGGGCAGGGTATGACCTTGGAGCCGTCCGCTGGGGAAAAGATGCGCCATTTCACCTGCAAGATCCTGCCTCTCGCCCTTGCCGTGGCCGCCGGGCTCGTTCGGCCCGCGCCGGCCGCGGAAAAGCTCGCGGTCGATCTGGCGCTGGTCTTGGCGGTCGACGTGTCCTTGAGCGTTGACGAAGGCGAAAAAGGCCTGCAGCGCGTCGGCTATATCGCCGCGTGGCGCGAGAAGCGCGTGGCCGACGCCATCAAGAACGGCCCGATCGGAAAAATCGCCGTGACCTTCGTGGAGTGGTCGAGCCCCTATCAGCAGGCGGTGGTCATCCCGTGGCGCATCGTCGACGGGCCTGCCACCGCGAAGGCCTTCGCCGACGAATTGGAAAAGGCGCCCATCACCCCGGGCACCACCACGTCGATCAGCGGCGGCATCGACTTCGCCGTCAAGCTCCTGCAGAAGCGCGAACACGACGCCGCGCGCATGGTGATCGACGTCTCGGGTGACGGCTACAGCGATGTCGGCCGGCCGGTCACGGAAGCCCGCGACGCGGCGGTGAAAGCCGGTGTCACCATCAACGGCCTTCCGGTCATGAACGAGGATCCCAAGAAGAACGCCGCCCCGCCCGACCTCGACACCTATTACCGGGATAATGTCATCGGCGGGCCAGGATCGTTTTACGTGACCACGCGCAACGTCGAGGGCTTCAAGGAATCCCTGCTCAAGAAGCTGGTTCTGGAGATCGCCGGGCTTACCCCCGAACAGGCCGCGGCCCTGGCTGAGCGTTGATTCAGATCAAAAATCCGCTGAGTCATTGACTTTTAACCGGTCGGGCCGTACATAGCGCCCGGCCCTCATGGCCAGAGTTTCTCGCGTTCGCGCGCAGGCGCCGTTGCTGCCGGGTTCGTCCAGCCTTTAGGACAAGCCGATAGCCCTTAAGACACCACGGCGTCGTGTTCTTCGAGAATCCAACCCCTGACATCCTCCCGCTGGTTGCGTGCCCGACGGGTCCAAAAAACCCGGTTTCCGTGGCGACACCCTTTGTGTGTCCCGACCACGGCACCGCGCGCCTGATGATTCACGCGCGCCAAAAAGAAAGATAACAAGCTAATGACATCGACGATTTCCGCCTTTACCGCTCTCGGCCTGATCGAGCCGCTGACCCGCGCGCTCACCGCCGAAGGCTATACCACCCCCACGCCGATCCAGAGCCAGGCGATCCCAGCCCTGCTGACCGGCAGCGACCTCCTGGGCATCGCCCAGACCGGCACCGGCAAGACCGCCGCCTTCGCTCTGCCGATGCTGCAGAAGCTGATCGAGAACAAGAAGCCCGCGAAGCCGCACCGCCCGCGCGCGCTGGTGCTGGCGCCCACCCGCGAACTGGCCCTTCAGATCCGCGACGGATTCACCGCCTACGGCCGCCACAGCGGCCTGCGCCACGCCTGCATCCACGGCGGCGTCGGCCAAAACCCGCAAGTCAAGGCGCTGGCCGCCGGCTGCGACATCCTGGTCGCCACCCCGGGCCGCCTGCTCGACCTGATGAACCAGCGTTTCGCCTTCCTGGACGCGATCGAGTTCTTTGTCCTCGACGAAGCCGACCGCATGTTGGACATGGGTTTCATCCACGACATGCGCGCGATCATCGCCAAGCTGCCGGCGCAACGCCAGAACCTGCTGTTCTCGGCCACCATGCCGGACGCGGTCATGTCGCTCGCAAACGGCATCCTCAAGAACTACAAGCGCATCGAGATCACGCCGCAGGCCACCACGGTCGAGCGTATCGAACAGCGCGTGATGTTCGTGTCGCGCGAAAACAAGAAGACCCTGCTGCACGACCTGCTCAAGGGCAAGGACATGCAGCGCGCGCTGGTGTTCACCCGCACCAAGCATGTCGCCAACCGCATCGCCGAACAGCTCGCCAAGAGCGGCATCGGCGCGGAAGCGATCCACGGCAACAAGTCGCAGAACGCCCGCCAGCGCGCCCTGGACGGCTTCAAGCAGGGCCGCCTCAAGGTGCTGGTCGCCACCGACATCGCGGCGCGCGGCATCGACGTCGATGGCATCACCCATGTCATCAACTACGAACTGCCGATGGACGCCGAGAGCTACGTGCACCGCATCGGCCGCACCGCGCGCGCCGGCACCACCGGGGTCGCGATCTCGTTCTGCGACGCCGAGGAAGTGGGCCAGCTGCGCATCATCGAGCGCACCATCCGCCAGCCGATCACCGTGGACATCAGCCACGGCTACCACGCACCGCAGATCGCCGACCGCAAGGATGGCGCCCCGCTGTCGCACCGTGGCCAGCGTCAGGGCAAAGGCGGCGGTGGCGGCCGCGGCCGTCGTCCGCATCGCGGCGGCGGTAACTTCAACCGCAACCGCGCGGCTTAAGTACCACGAGATTAAATTAGGGCGTGGCCTCCGGGCCGCGCCCTAATCCTTTGCGAGCAACGCAACCGTCCCGAGCCCGCCATCGGTGCAGATACTCACGATCGCGCGGCTGCCCGAGGGATACGCGGCCAGTTCCTTCACCGCCTGACTCAAGATACGCGCCCCCGTGGCACCAAAGGGGTGGCCGAGCGCCACGCTGCCGCCGTGCGGATTCATGCGTTCGCGCGGGAATTTGCCGAGCGGCGCCGTGACCCGCGCCCGTTCCTTCAACCAGTTCTGATCCTCCAACGCCGCCAGGTGGCACAGCACCTGGGCGCTGAACGCCTCGTGGATTTCCCACAAGGCCACGCCGTCATAGGTGAGGCCGTTGCGCGCCAGCAGGCGCGGGATCGCCACCGCCGGCGCCATCAGCAAGCCATCGCGCAGGATATCCACGGCTGAAACTTCCCAATCCACCAGCCGCACGCGCGGCAGGTGCGACGGCAAACGCCCGAGCGATTGTTCCGTCGCCAGCCAGATGCCTGCCGCGCCATCGGTGAGCGGGCTGGAGTTGCCGGCCGTCAAAGTTCCAGCCGCGCTGGTGTCGAACGACGGTTTCAGCTTGGCGAGTTTCGCCAGCGAGGTGTCCGATCGCGGGAGCAGGTCGCGGGCAACGCCATCCAGCGATATCACCAGATCGCCGAAGAACCCCTTTTCCCAGCCCGCTACCGCGCGCTGATGGCTTTCGAGGGCCAGCGCGTCCTGGTCCTCGCGCTTGATATGCCAGGTCTTGGCCATGATCTCGGTGCCGTCGCCCATGGACAGCCCGGTGGTGCGGTTGGTGATGCTGGGGATATGCAGGCGCACGTCATGCAGCGGCAATGCCCCCAGGATCTCGGCGCGCTGGCCCAGGCTCCTGGCCTGCAGGAAATGCCGCAGCCAGGTGGAGAATTTCTGGTTCAGCCCGATCTGGATGCCGCTCATGCTCTCGCAGCCGCCCACCAGGGCGACGCCACCCCGGGCTTCGACCGTCGCGGCAGCCGCGAACACTCCGGCCATGCTGGTGCCGCAGGCGAGGATGGTCGTGAACGCGGGGATCTCGACGCCAACGTCCGCGTCCAGGGTGATTTCCCGGGCGATATTGCTCCAACGCAGGCTCGGCGCCACCGTACCCCAGACCACCAGATCGGGCCTGTCGCCGGCCTTCAGCTGGCCGCACATCGCCTGCACGACCGGCACGGACAAGGCGATGGCGTCGCGCTTGGCCAACGGCCCATCCACCTTGGCGAAGGGCGTCCTGAGCCCTGCCGCCAGCCACAAATTCGTGCCCGCCATGTCCAACCCCTACTTCACCGAGCATCGCCCCGAAAAGTGGGTACCGGTTTTCGGTAAGGGCGATGCGACCACTACTTTAAGAGTCCGGCGGAGAGTGTAATACTCCCCGGCGTCCAAGGGGTGCCCGAAAGGGCTGAGAGGCCGCACGCGGCAAACCCTTAGAACCTGATCCGGGTGATACCGGCGTAGGGATGGCACAGCGCTTCTTCTCGCCATTTTCCGCCGTAAGCGCCCGGGTTCTCATAGGAGTTACCCGATGAACATCATTTCCCGCGCCAAGCCCGAATCCCCCACTAAAAATGTGGAAGACCTGAACGTCACCACAGGCCCTCTGCCGGCCTCGCGCAAGGTGCATGTGCAAGGGACGGTTCATCCCGACATCCGGGTGGCCATGCGGGAGATCGAAGTGGCCGGCGGCAAGGAGCCCCCGGTGCGGGTCTACGACACCTCGGGCCCCTATACCGATCCGGCGGTGACCACCGATATCCGCAAGGGCCTGGCCCCGCTGCGCACGCCTTGGATCGTGGCGCGCGGCGACGTGGAAGAGATCGTGGGCCGCGCCCGCAAACCCGAGGACGACGGCCTCGCCCCCGGCGAAGCCCTGACCGTGCCGGTGTTCGACCGCGCCGGCCGCAAGCCGTTGCGCGCCAAGGCGGGCAAGACCGTGACCCAGCTCGCCTATGCCCGCGCCGGTATCATCACGCCGGAAATGGAATACATCGCCGTGCGCGAGAACATGGGCCGCGCGCAGGCGCTCGCCGACAAATCCGACGGCGAAAGCTTCGGCGCCGCGATTCCGCAGTTCGTGACCCCGGACTTCGTGCGCGATGAAGTGGCGCGCGGCCGCGCCATCATCCCCGCCAACATCAACCACCCCGAAGCCGAGCCGATGATCATCGGCCGGAACTTCCTGGTGAAGATCAACGCCAATATCGGCAACTCCATCGTTACCTCGTCGGTGGCGGAAGAGGTCGACAAGTTGGTGTGGGCGATCCGCTGGGGCGGCGACACCACCATGGACCTGTCCACGGGCCGCAACATCCACACCATCCGCGAATGGATCATCCGCAACTCGCCGGTGCCCATCGGCACCGTGCCGATCTACCAGGCGCTGGAGAAGGTCGGCGGCAAGGCCGAGGACCTGACCTGGGAACTGTTCCGCGACACGCTGATCGAACAGGCCGAGCAGGGCGTGGACTATTTCACCATCCACGCCGGCGTGCGCCTGCCCTACATCCCGCTGACCGCCAAGCGCACCACCGGCATCGTCAGCCGTGGCGGCTCGATCATGGCCAAGTGGTGCCTCGCGCATCACAAGGAAAACTTCCTCTACACCCACTTCGACGAAATCTGCGACATCATGGCGGCCTATGATGTGTCGTTCTCGCTGGGCGACGGCCTGCGCCCCGGCTCGATCGCCGACGCCAACGACGCCGCGCAGTTCGCGGAACTGGAAACCCTGGGCGAGCTGACCCAGGTCGCCTGGAAGAAAGACGTGCAGGTGATGATCGAAGGCCCGGGCCATGTGCCCATGCACAAGATCAAGGTGAACATGGAGAAGCAGCTCGAGGTCTGCGGTGAAGCGCCGTTCTATACCCTCGGGCCGCTCACCACCGATATCGCGCCGGGCTACGACCACATCACCAGCGGCATCGGCGCCGCCATGATCGGCTGGTTCGGCTGCGCGATGCTCTGCTACGTCACGCCCAAGGAGCATCTGGGCCTGCCGGACCGCGACGACGTGAAGGCCGGCGTGATCACCTACAAGATCGCCGCCCATGCCGCCGACCTCGCCAAGGGCCACCCCGGCGCGCAGATCCGCGACAATGCGCTGTCGAAGGCGCGGTTCGAGTTCCGCTGGCGCGACCAGTTCAACCTGAGCCTCGACCCCGAAACCGCCGAGGATTTCCACGACCAGACCCTGCCCGCGGAAGGCGCCAAGGTGGCGCATTTTTGCTCCATGTGCGGGCCGAAGTTCTGCTCGATGAAGATCTCGCAGGAAGTGCGCGACTACGCCGAGAAGGGCATGGCGGAAATGTCCTCCACCTTCCGCGAAACCGGCAGCGAGCTTTATAAGGTCGAACCGGTCAGCAGCGACCCGCGCGCCAAGTTCGAGATGCCGTAACTATTGAACGACGCCGCCCTTCATCACCATCCGTACCTTGCGTACGGCGGCGATGTCGGCGGCGGGGTCGCCTTCCACCGCGATCAAATCGGCAAGCAGGCCCTGGCTGACGGCGCCGAGCTTCTTGTCGAGCTTGAACCACTTGGCGTTGCCATGGGTGGCGGCAACAGCCGCGTCCGCCGCACTCATGCCGGCGGCCACCATCAGTTCCATCTCCCGCGCATTCTGGCCGTGGCTGAACACCCCCACATCGCCGCCCATGCACATGGGCACCTTGGCCTTCAGCGCCATCTGGAACGCCTTGCGGCTCGCCTGCACGCCTTCGGGCGCGGGCTCGGCGCCATTCCAGCCGCGATAGCGCGCGATGGCATCGGGCGCCGCCAGCGTGGGACAAAAGGCGATGTTCTTGGCGGCCATGGCCGCGAATACCTCGGGCGTGCCGCCGCTGCCGTGCTCGATGGTGTCAACACCCGCCGCCGTCGCACGGCGCATCCCTTCCGCCGTGCCGGCGTGGGCCGCCACCAGGCGCCCCGCGTCATGGGCAGCCGCGACCGCCGCCTTCATTTCCTCCAGGCTCAAGGTCGGGCGGCTTTCCTCGCCCGGACCCCAGCGGTAGTCGGCATAGAGCTTCACCCAGTCGGCGCCTGCGCCGATCTGGCGGCGCGCCGCGGCGACGATGGCATCGACACCCGAAGCCTCTTCTGCGCCCTGCGGAATTTCGACCCCCGGCTCGAAGCCCTTGGGACCATAAGCGCCGAGCGCCACGATGGCGCGTGTCGCTACCTCCATGCGCGGACCTGGCACGATGCCCTGATTGATGGCCGCTTTCAGTCCCACATCGGCGTAACCAGCGCCTTCGGTGCCGAGATCGCGCACGGTGGTGAAGCCCGCCATCAAGGTGGTCTTGGCCTGCGCCACGGCGCGCGCGGTGCGGAGCGCCAGCGGCTCGTGCAGCACCTGATCGTCCCAGGTGGTTTCGTTGTAGGGATGCAGGAACAGGTGATCGTGGCCTTCGATCATTCCCGGCATCAAGGTCGTGCCCGGAAGATCGACCACCTGTGCACCCGCTGGCGCCGTGAGGTTCGCACCGACGGCTGCGATGCGGTCGCCCTGCACCAGCACCTGCCACCCGGCATGGGTCTTGCCGTCAAGGCCGTCGAACACGCCGGCCGGTTTCAGCAACACCATGCGCTGCTCCACCGCGAAAGCGGGCGCGGAGAATGCCAGCGCGAATGTCAGTGCGATCAGTTTGCTATTCATGTTTTTCCTCGCCGGGATGGTAGCGCTGTTCGACGTGACCCTTGAGTTCCTCGGGATAGAAATAGACCGGTCGCAATTGCCCCGCCGCGTAACGCGGGATCTGGTCGGTGAAGTGCGGCGACCACTTGTCGCCGCTCTGGCCGCCGGCCATGACCGCCATGGCTTTTACCCGTTCGCCGAATTCCACCACTGCCACGAAACTATTGCCGCTGGTGCCGTAGTAGCGCCGGGTGCCGGGCCAGGCCTTGGCGCCGAAGGACGCGAGGCTGCCCCACTGCGCCGAGGTGAACGGCACGGGGAAGGCTTCTTCCGCGTCGTCGAATTCCGGCTGGATGGAATCATTCAGCCGCTGGAACTGGTTGATATTGCGCCACGGCACCTGCCAGTTGCCGAAATCCTCGATCAGTCGTTCCATGGCCGCGTTGAGGGCCTTGATCTTGTCGGCCGGCGAGACCTTGGTCGCGATATACGCCGGCACATTCATGCGTTCCGCCTGGGCGAAGGTGCCGACTTCACGGAACAACTGATCGCCCCAGAACACCGCGAGGGTGGTGGCCAGGGAGTCGCCGGCCCAGCGATAGTCCCAGCCGCGCAGGAGCGCGATCGGGTCCGCGAGTTTCGCGCGCAAAGGATCCTCGGCCGGCAACGCATCCCAGGCCGCGATCAACGGCGGCAGCAGCGCCGCGAAGCCCGGCAGGTAGCTGTCGAACGCGGCGGCCCGCAGACTTTGCGGCGTCCAGCCGCTTTTGCCGGTGAGCAGCAGATCGGCGTGCACGCCCCGGAAATTCTCGCCGGTCTGGTCCATGTAGCGCGGATAGTCGGCCGCTTTGGGGCTTTCCGGTCCGGCGGAACTCCACGGCCAGTCGTTGGTGTTGCGCACCCAGCCGATATTGGGGTTGAGCACGCTCGGCAGGCTGGAAAGCGTATGCAGTCCCTGCCAGTCGGTGGCCGGGTCGCTGCCGTCCACGGGCCGGGTGTAATCGAATCGGTTATCCCGGCGCGGCATGAACTGCGGCATCAGGAAAGCGATCTCGCCCTTGCTGTCGGCGAACAAGGTATCGTTGGAGGAATTGGCACGCCGGCCCGCCACGCGCAGGAAGCCCTTGAGGTCGGTGGCCTTGGTGCGCAGCCAGCTTTGTTCCAGCGCCGGCACCGGCTTCCACATCAGCGCGGTGGCGATCCAACGCCCGTCCTTGATCGCGACCACCGGGCCATGGTGGGTGCGATAAGTGGTGAAGCTGCGCTCGCCCATCGTGCCGTCCGGCTTTTTATAGCGCAGGGTGATCGCGCCTGCGCGCACAGGCCGTTCATCCGTTCCATAACGATACGTATAGCCATCGCCTTTCTTGCTCACGCGCTCGGCGAACTGATCGACATTGTCGTTCGTGGACGACGTATGCATCCACCCGGCCTTGGCGTTGAAGCCTTGATAGACGAAGAACTGTCCCCAGGTGGACGCGCCGTAGACGTCGAGGCCCTGCCCGCTGGTAACGTGGGCCTCGGAGCGGAAATAGAAACTGGTGTGCGGGTTGATGAGCAGCAGCGCCTTGCCGCCCTCGGTCAGCTTGGGCGCGATGGCGATGCCGTTGGAGCCCGACGGTTCGCGCTGCACCGCGCCGGTTTCCTCGGGCGCCGGCGGCGTCGGCGTACCATAGAAAGTCTTGAGCTCGCTCAGCGAAATCCGCTCGATATCGCCGCCGATGCTGCCTTCGGTGAAACTCAGGGCCATCCAGGGTTCGAACCGGGTCAGCGCCCGGGGTTTCACATCGGGGTGCACGGCGAGATAATAATTGAGCCCATCGGCCCAGGCGTTCATCAGCAGCTTCAGCCACCCCGGGCTGCGCGCGTATTGGGCCTTGAGTTCCGCCGGGTCGACATAGAGCCGCTGGCGCAGGTCGGCCCACAGCGCATCCTCGCCATCGGCCTCGGCGGTACGCCCCAAGGCCGTCAGGAAATTGGCTTCGACACGCGAGAAGTCGTCCTCGGCTTGCGCATACATCATACCGAACACGGCGTCGGCGTCGCGCGGCCCTTGCACATGGGGGATGCCCCAATCGTCGCGCGTGACGGTCACCCGCGCCGCGCGCGCCTGCCAGCGCGCCATATCAGGTTCAGCCGCGGCGGCAGCACCACTCAGTGCCGTCACTGCTGCCAGTATTCCCGCGTACCTGTTCATCGAATCCCCCGAAAGCTCCCGTGCGGCGCTATCATAGGATATAACCACGCGGCGTTGTCGACCGGGAAACACCCTTGCCTCCAGGCCTTTGGCGAAAATCGCTCAAGATCGGCTCCGTGCTCTTCGGCGCGTTGATCTTCGTGCTGCTGGCGCCGGCGGCGCTTGTCGCGCTCTACCGCACCACGCCGCCGCCTCAGACCCCGCTGATGTGGCTGCGCGGCGGACCGGTCCATTACCAATGGGTGCCGTTCAACAAGATTTCCCCTTACCTCGCCCGGTCCGCGGTGGCGGCCGAGGACGAAGCCTTCTGCACCCATGGCGGTTTCGACCGCGCCGCCATCGAGCGCGCCTGGGAGTCCTACATGGACGCCAGCGACGACGAGAAAGCCACCTTGCGCGGCGGCTCGACCATTTCGCAACAGACCGCCAAGAACGTGTTCCTGTGGCCCGGACGCACCTGGGTGCGCAAGGCGTTGGAGGCAGGGATCACGGTCTATCTCGAGGCGCTCTGGACCAAGAAACGCATCCTCGAGGTCTACCTCAATGTCGTGGAATGGGGGCCCGGCATTTACGGCGCCGAGGCGGCCGCGCGCTATCATTTCCACAAAAGCGCGGCGGCCTTGGATGCCCATGAGGCGGCGCTGCTGGCGAGCGTGCTACCCAGCCCCTTGAAGTGGTCGGCCTCCAAACCCGGGCCCTATGTACAAGGCCGCGCCGAGGCGATCGCCGGACGGGCCGCGAAGCTTGGGGCTTACGCGAATTGTTTTTAGGAGGGCGCGAATTGTTTTTGATCGCCAGATCATCCACACTCCGCCCGCGGTAAATCAGGATCGGATCATGGTTTTCTTCATCGATGGCGGTGCGCAGGCGCAGGTGCGCAACCATCTGGATTTCGTCCTGGTCAACCTGCCGACCTTCGACGCCCACGCCGGCATCGGCCGCAATGTCCTGCAGCTCGATATGCGCCTGGCCGAACTCACCACTTTCTTCACCGTGTTCTCGTTCAACGCCGGTATCCGCGACATCACCTTCGCGGCCTCACTCAACGCCGCGCTGGCCTCGGGCACCAAGGATTTCTGCCTGATTCAGAACTGCGGCCATATGTTCTATGGCTACGACCAGCTGTCGTTCGACATGACCGCCGCCATGGAGGAATGCGAATTCCTCATGGGCCACATCATCGACCGGGGCGGATATTTCTACATGCATGACCAGTGCATGCTGGTGAACCGCAGAGCGTGGAAGAAGCTGGGGAAACCGAAATTCGGCGGTCTGGAGAAAGCCAAGAAGACCTTGCCGATGCCGTATCGCAGCATCGAGAACGTGCACGACAACTACACCCCGCTTTACTTGCAGCCCACCGGCAAGGATTTCACTTTCGACGCCTCTTTCGGCTACGGCTGGAACGCCATCGCCGCCGGGATCGCGGGAGGGCACAAGATCCTCAATTGGCCGAAAGCCGTGCGCAAATGGAAGCGCCATTGCTACGCCTATTACGGCGATGCCAACGAGTGGGTCGCGGCGCTCGCCGATGTCACCCGTGCGGAAGAAAGCCAGGACGAGCAGCTCAACCTCACCGTCGCGTTCCTGCGCAATACGCCGGACAAGGTCGGCTCGCCCCACAAAGTGTTCGTGTTCAACAGCGAAACCGACGCCGACATGCCGACGCTCAAGTACAAGAACGGCCTCGACCGGGCGTTCGTGCTGGCGTCCGGCTTCAAGGCCAACCGCCTGCTCGAAAGCTTCGGCTTCGGCCCCCACACCCAGGTGATCACCTACGACTACAGCGCGCCGGCCCTGGCGCTCCGCAAGATGATGATCGAGGAGTGGGATGGGCGCGACTTCGGCGCTTTCTTCCTGAGCGCCCGGGCGCGGATCGACGCCATGTTCGCGGGCGCCGCCGCCTACTTGCCGCCGGCGTTGCTCAAGGACGCCGCCTCCATCGACCAGGAATTCCGCCGCGAGATGGGCGAGGTGTTCTCATCCAACGAACAGTGGCTGACCCACTGGCTGCGTTTCCGCACCCTGACCCATCATTTCGTCGAGGTGGACGTGCTGCAGGACCAGGCGGGTGTCGCGGCCATGCTCGCAACCCACGCCACCGGCAACAGCGCGCTGTGGCTTTCGGACATGTTCAATTCGCCCAATGCCGTCGGCAAGTTCGCCTGGGACCGGCGTAAGGCCGCCTACGACACCGTGGTGAAAGGCCTGGCCGACGCCACGGACAGCTATCTGATCCTGGGCAGCGACCCGCGGTATTGGGTCAAGGCCTAACCGAGCATGATCGCGGACGCCCGGTTCTCCGGGACGCGCATGATGGACAGCGCAGCCATGTGCCCAAAAGCATGGCCATCGGCCACGCGACACAAACCAATCAACCGAGCACGATAGCGGACGCCCGGTTCTCCAGGATGCGCATGATGGACAGCGCGGCCATGTGCCCAAAAGCGTGGCCATCGGCCACGCGACACAAACCAATCAACCCAGCACGATAGCGGACGCCCGATTTTCAAGGATGCGCATGATGGACAGCGCGGCCATGTGCGAGGTCTTGGGATTGTCCGGTGACGGGTTGGCCTTGATCTCGGTCACCATGGAACCGAACACGCCTTCCGCCTGGATGCGGTGAACGTTCTGAGTCACCGCCGGATCGGCCACCAGTTCGATCTCGGTTTTTTCAAAGCCGATGCCGGCCAGCGCCGTGGTGGCGGCGATATTGGCGTTCTTGGGGAACATCAGCGCGGCTTCGCGCGCGTTGCCGCTGTAGATCACCGTGGCGGTGGCGATGGCATCAAGATTGTGCTCGTCCTCGGCCGGCGTGCCCTTCCAGGCCTTGGGCGGCTTGGCGGAGCGCAGGGAAACCCGCGTGAGCCCCGCGAGTTTCGCCGCCGACAGCGCATCGATCCCTGGCAGCGCGCCGGGCGGCAGCAGCAGCTTTGCGGTGGAGCGCGCGGCGGCGGCACTCACCTTCGTCCAGCGCGCCTCGTCAGCGAGACTGCCGATGGACACGACCAACAAATCCAGTCCGAGATCCAGCGTCGGCACGGCATAAGACTCGACCGCGCTGTGGCTTGCGCATTCCACAACGAACTCAGGCTTCAGCGCCAACAGCTGCTGGTAGTCGTACATCAACGGATGCGCGCCGACAGACACTTTGTCGTTCTCGGGCAGTCCAATGGCGCCGACGATCTGGAAGCGGTCCTTGCGCGCGGCGCAGAACGCCGTGACCAGTTTGGCAATGGCGCCATTGCCGATAAGCGCGATCTTCATCGGAGATATCCTTGAGAGAAATACTTGAGAGAATTAGGTGAGCGACGCCACGGCCTTGGCCGCCATCACGCCAACCAGGTGCGCGCGATAAGCTGCGGTGGCGTGCATGTCTTCATTGAGGCCGTCGGCCGCGATTGTGATTCCGGCCAGTACCCTGGCGCTGAAATCTTTCGCCAGCGCCGCTTCCATGGCCGGCACGCGGAATACGCCAGGGCCCGCGCCGATCACCGCCACGCGCATTCCATCGGCGGTATCGGCAATAAAAACCCCGGCAATGGCATAGCGCGAAGCCGGATTGCGGAATTTGGCGAAAGCGGAACGCTTTGGTTTCGGGAACACCACCTTCACCACAAGTTCGCCGGGCGCGAGCGCGGTCTCGAACATACCGGTGAAGAATTCCTCGGACGGCAAGGTGCGGGTGTTGGTGTGAACCACCGCGTTGAGCGCGACCAGGCCGGCCGGATAATCGGCGGCGGGATCGTTGTTGGCGATGGAGCCGCCCAAGGTGCCGCTATTGCGCACCTGGAGATCGCCGATCTGGCCGGCGAGGCGCGCGAGGCCGGGGATCGCCGCATGCACGTCGGGCGATGCGGCCACTTCGGCATGCCGGGTCATGGCGCCGATGGTGACGGCGTCCGCGGTCGCCGAAATCCCGCGCAGTTCGGGAATCGCGCCCAGATCGATCACCGCCGACGCCTGCCGCAGGCGTTGTTTCAAGGTCGGGATCAGGGTTTGTCCGCCCGCGAGGAACACGGTTTCGTCGCCAACCAGAGCGACGGCATCCTTCACCGAAGCCGGGCGTTGATATTCGAATGCGTACATCTCAGGCCTTCATGCCCACGGCGCCGGCGGCGATGGCGCGCACGATGTTCTGGTACCCGGTACAACGGCACAGATTGCCGTCCAGGCCTTCGCGGATGTCGTGTTCCGACAGCGGGCCTTCGTGTCCGTTCACCAGTGCCACGGCCGTCATGACCATGCCGGGGGTACAGAAGCCGCATTGCAGACCGTGATGCTCACGGAACGCCGCCTGCATGGGGTGAAGCACATCTCCCCTGGCGAGCCCTTCGATGGTGGTCACGGATTTCCCATCGGCCTGGGCCGCAAGCAGCGTACAGGCCTTCACGGCGCGGCCGTCGAGGTGCACCGTGCAGGCGCCGCACTGGCTGGTGTCGCAGCCGACATGCGTGCCGGTGAGCCGCAGATGCTCCCGCAGGAATTCCACCAGCAGCGTGCGTGGATCCAGGTCGGCGGTTTGGGCTTGCCCGTTGACGGTGATGGAAACCTTGGTCATGGCCTTTCCGTTGCGATCCTGGTGAACGCCGCGAAAAATTCGTCGGCCAGTTTACGCGCGGTACCTTCGATCAGGCGCGCGCCGATCTGGGCGAGTTTGCCGCCGACGGCTGCGTCCACATCATACCGCAAAGTCGTGCCGCCCGGCGCGTCGGCGAGGCGCACTTTGGCGCCGCCCTTGGCGAAACCCGCCACCCCGCCTTTACCTTCGCCATGGATGGAGTAGCCGTTGGGCGGATCGAGATCGGACAACGTCACCTGGCCTTTGAACGTGGCCTTCACCGGGCCCACCTTGGCGGTGACCGTGGCCTCGATCTCGGTATCCGACAGGCGGGTCATGGAATCGCAGCCCGGAATCGCCTGTTTCAGAACCTCGACATCATTGAGCGCCGCCCACACTTGCGGGCGCGGCACGGGAATGAATTGCTCCCCTTTGATGTCCATCTACGAGTTCCTGGGAGGCGGGCGCCCGCCGGCGGAAGGCCGGCATTTTGAAAGGTAGAAGTGCGCCTCACCGCGCGAAATTTCAAGTGCTTACCCTACAATTCAGCCCCGCGCGCCGAAGGCGCGCAAAAACGATGGGGAGGACGGATCTCTTCACAGGTCCGCCCGGCCTTTGCGGATGGATTTTTTTCCAAACTTGGCGCGCACGGCGTCGATGGCCTTCTCCACCTCGGCATGGTGCTGTTCGCTGTCCGAGGACGCGGCGAACAGATCGGCCAGCGGCGCATCGGCGTCACTCAAGTTGTCCGCGCCGACGCCGATCAGGCGAAATTTGGTACCGTCGGCCTCTTTCATGAGCAAGCCTTCGGCCGCGCGAAACAGGGTTTCCGCCAACTGCGTCGGTGTATTCACGCGCTGATGCCGGGTGCGCAATTTGAAACGGTTGGTCTTGAGCTTGAGGGTCACCGTGCCGCCCGCGAGCCCCGTAGCTTTCAACCGGTCCGCAACCCGTTCGCACAACGGCCACAGACGGCGGCGCAATTCCGCGGCGGCGCCGATGTCCACCTCGAAGGTGGTCTCGGCCGAGATGCTCTTGGCTTCGCGGTTGTTCTTCACGCTGCGATGGTCGACGCCGCGCGCGAGCCGGGCAAGATGCTGGCCAGTGTCGCCGTAGCGCGCGGCCATTTCGGACTCGGGCCTCTTCTGCACATCGCCGACCGAGAACAGCCCGTCGACCTTGAGCCGGTCGGCCAGCGACGGCCCCACACCCGGGAGCCGCGACAACGGCAGGTCGTGCAGCACCTGCACCGCGTCGCCGCGCCCGATGACAAAGAACCCGCGCGGCTTGTCGAAATCCGATGCGATCTTGGCCAGGAATTTGTTGTAGCTGAGCCCGATGGAGACGGTGATGCGGATCTCGCGCTCAACCTCCCGGGCGATATGCGCCAGGGTCGCCGCCGGCGAACGGCCGAACAGGGTCGCGGTGCCGGAAAGGTCGAGGAAGGCTTCGTCCAGGGACAACGGCTCGACGATGGGCGTGGCCGCGTCGAAGATCTTGCGAATCTCGCCGCTCACCCGTTTGTACTTGGCCATGTCGGGGCGAATCACCACCGCCTGGGGGCACATGGCCAGCGCCTTGAACATGGGCATGGCCGAACGCGGCCCGAATTTGCGCGCGATGTAGCAGGCCGTGGTCACGACCCCGCGCGTGGCCCCGCCGACGATCACCGGCTTGTCCATCAGCGCCGGGTTATCGCGTTTCTCCACCGCGGCGTAGAAGGCGTCGCAGTCGATATGGGCGATGGAGAGCTGGGCGAGTTCCGGGTGGTACAACAACCGGTCCGAGCCGCAAACCTTGCAGGCCAGCGGGTGCTCGGCGCTTTCCCTCAGGCAGTCGCGGCAGATGGTGGTGACGGGAGCCATCCCTGATTTTAGGCGTAATATTTCTCGGGCCAAACATTGACTTGGCCGGCTTCCGGGTCCAATTCAGACCCTTTCTTTCAGCGAGAATCCCCTTGAGCAATCAGCGTGGCCCTAGCCGGTGGAACCTGCCCGACCGGCCCAAAAGCAAGAACTACGGCTACCTGTTGCGCACCTACCAGTTCATGAAGCCGTACAAGCGGCAACTGGTGATCTTCTTCCTGGCCCTGATCGCCAGTTCCTCGGCGACCTTGAGCATGGGCGTAGGACTGAAGTTCCTGATCGACCGGGGGCTCTCGGCCAAGGATCCGGCGCTTCTCAACGAAGGCCTGGGCATCGTCATCGCCATCGTGGTGGTGATCGCCGCCGCCACCTACGTGCGATTCTACTACATCTCCTGGATCGGCGAACGCGTGGTGGCGGATATCCGCAAGGCGGTGTTCAGCCAGATCCTGAAACTCAACCCCGGCTTTTTCGAGACCACCAAGACCGGCGAGATCCTCTCGCGTCTCACCACCGACACCTCGCTGCTGCAAACCGTGGTGGGCTCGTCCCTGTCCATCGCCATCCGCAATTTCTTCGCCCTGGTCGGCGGCATCATCATGCTGCTGGTCACCAACGCCAAGCTCACCGGTTTCGTGGCGCTGGTGGTGCCGGCGGTGGTGGTGCCGATCGTGCTCTATGGCCGGCGCGTGCGTGCCCTGTCGCGCGAAAGCCAAGACCGGGTGGCGGACGTGGGCTCCTACGCCGAGGAGCACCTCAACGCCATCCGCACCGTGCAGGCCTATGTGCACGAAGACATCGACCGCGCCGCGTTCAACGCAAATGCCGAAGGCGCCTTCTCCACCGCCATGCGCCGGGTGCTGGCGCGTGCTTTGCTCGGCAGTACCGTGATCCTCCTGGTGTTCGGCGCCATCGCCCTGGTGCTGTGGGCGGGCGGACGCGATGTGATCGCCGGCACCATCAGCCCCGGTGAATTATCGGCGTTCATCTTCTACTCGGTCACGGTCGCCGCTTCGGTCGGCGCCATGAGCGAAGTGATGGGCGACCTGCAACGCACTGCCGGCGCCACCGAACGCCTGGTGGAACTGCTGGAGACCGAACCGGAGATCAAAGCTCCCGCACAACCCAAGGCCCTGCCCGTGCCTGCGCGTGGCGCCGTGGAATTCGATCACGTCACCTTCCACTATCCCTCGCGCCCCGACGCGGCCGCACTGCACGGGCTCAACCTCAGTGTTGCACCGGGCGAGCATGTGGCCCTGGTCGGCCCTTCCGGCGCCGGCAAAAGCACCGTGTTCCAGCTATTGCTGCGTTTCTATGACCCCCAGGCAGGCGCGGTGCGCCTGGACGGCATCGACCTGCGCGACGCCAACCCGCAGGACGTGCGCGCGCGCATCGGCCTAGTGGCCCAGGATCCGGTGATCTTCGCCGCCGACGCGCTCGAGAACATCCGCTATGGCCGCCCCACCGCCACCGACGCCGAGGTGGAAGCCGCCGCCGAGGCCGCCGCCGCAATGGAATTCATCCGCAAGCTGCCCGATGGAATGAGGAGTTTCCTGGGCGAGCGCGGCGTGCGCCTTTCGGGCGGACAGAAACAGCGCATCGCCATCGCCCGCGCCATCCTGCGCGACCCAGCCCTCTTGTTACTGGACGAAGCCACCAGCGCGCTGGACGCCGAAAACGAACGCCTGGTGCAGACCGCGCTGGAACGCCTGATGGTGGGCCGCACGACCATGGTGATCGCGCACCGGCTGGCAACCGTGGTTAATGCCGACCGGATTGCGGTGATCGACGATGGGCGGTTGGTGGATACCGGCCGTCATGAGCAATTGCTGGTCTCCAACCCACTCTATGCGCGGGTCGCGGCGTTGCAGTTCAGTGCGGACCCCACTGCCGCTTAGTAACGAGCACTTCAAAGTGCCACTGGGCGTTCCATATAAACACTAACGCCACTCACATCTTCAGGGGCATTCCGCGTCTTTGAGGCGCAGAAGCCGAACTCCTCGTAGAGTCGCCGCGCGCGCAAATTCGATCCGTAGACGTTCAGGCTGACAGTCGGCACGCTCTGCTTTTGCGCCTCGGCTATTGCATCCTTTAAGAGGAGGCGGCCCAAGCCTTTGCCGCGATAGAGAGGCGCGATCCCAAGTCTCTGAATATGCAGACGCCGTTCCTCCGCGAAACGACGCAAGCCGCATATGCCGACAATCACTCCAGGTACGTAGGCTGTCCGATAGCCATCAGGCGCGGCCGTTATTTCCCCCGCGAGCCACTTCGCATCAAAACCTGCCGGCACCGCAGGCCCACCCCAGAGGATCGCCTCAGCGTAGGTTGTGAACCAGGCAACGACAGAAGCCGCGTCCTCCTCCCTCGCACCTCTTATTTGTGCCTCTAAATACCCCATGTCGCCGGCGTGCCTTACACCCAGCTCTTCTGCCGGAGCTTAGTGTTGTCCAGCGCCCGCGCGGCGAAGCGGCGCGCGAGGAAGTGGTAGAAGAACCAGTCCTTCAACACGAAGGGCGTGAGATGGTAGAGCAACTGCTCCGCCGTGGTCCAACCCACACCGGTGCGATCCTTGCGCCGGTTCGAGGGCACGCACCACAGATCTGGCGCATAGATCGAGCGGCCGTGTTTGAACACGCGCTGCATGATCTCATGGTCTTCCAGCACGAACGGCCAGATGTCGGCGGTAAAACCGCCGGCCTTGCGCAACACTTCGGTGCGGAAACTCTGACCGAAACCGCCGGTGTGGGTTTGCCGGGAGAGAATCCGCGACACCGCCATCACCTTGGCGCGTTTGCGCCGCGCGGCCGGGCCTTCGTGATCGGCGGGCAGGTCCATGGCCATGACCGCAACCGCATCCGTTGACGCGAACAATTCATCGCAGCGGCGCAAATAGTGATGCGGATAAAAGGTATCGGCGTCACAGAAAGCGACGAAGTCCGTCGCCACCGCCGCCAGCCCACGTTGCAGGGCGTTGACCTTGCCGGGGCGGGACTCATGCAAGTGCAGGGTTTCGATATCCGCGTGCTCCCCCGCGATCTGGCGGGCAAGGTCGCCCGAACCGTCGGTGGAGGCGTTGTCCACCAGGATCAGGCGGAAAGCGCGGAGCTCCTGCGCGAACAGGGACTCCAGCGTCGGCCGCAAATAGCCGGTCTCGTTGTAGTACGGCAGGACCACCGACCAGCGCGGCATCGCTAATCCCAGTCCGAAGAGCGCACGCGCCGCCCCTGTTTGGTGCCCGAGCGCTTCTTCTTCGAGTCCAGACGCTCGGCCTTGGAGGCCTTGGTGACCTTGGTCTTGACCCGGCGCTTGGGCGCGATGGTCGCCTGACGCGTCATTTCCACCAGCCGGTCGATGGCGTCCTTGCGGTTCATCTCCTGGGTGCGGTGGCGATTGGCGGTGATCACGATCACGCCCTCCGACGTGGCTTTGCTGCCGGCGATCTTCAACAGCCGGATCGCGACCATGTTGGGCAGCGAGGGCGACCGCCGCGCATCGAAGCGCAACTGCACCGCCGAGGACACCTTGTTGACGTTCTGCCCGCCCGGACCGCTGGAGCGGATGAACGAGAGATCGATTTCGTTCTCGTCGATGGTCAAATCGGGTGTGACGGGAATGGTGGGCATAGAGATAACTGCTTGAACTCGGGGGCTGGGTGCTTACTTTACAGCCCCATGAACCAGCCAGCTACCGACCTTCCCCAGAATCGGCCGGTTATGATCCAGCCGGACATGACCTTCGCCGAACTCGCCGAGAACTTCGCGCTGTTCGACGATTGGGAGGACCGCTACCGCTACCTGATCGACCTGGGCCGCAAGCTGCCGCCGTTGCCGGACGCGCTCAAGACCGAGGCCAACAAGGTGCGCGGCTGCATGAGCCAGGTGTGGCTGGTGACCGGGCACCCGCCCGGCGATCCATCCCGCTTCGCCTTCGCCGCCGACAGCGATGCCCATATCGTGAAGGGCCTGATCGCGGTGCTGGGGGTGCTGTTCTCGGGCCAGACGCCCGCTTCCATCGCGGGCATCGATCCGGAAGCCGCCTTCAAGACCCTGGGCCTGGACCAGCACCTTTCGCCGACACGCCGCAACGGCCTGGTGGCGATGGTGCAAAGGATCAAGGCCGCGGCGGCTTAGCCAAGCGCCGCGAACGCCGGCGCGTAAGCCACATCTCCGGTATGCGTGGGAAAGTCGCCGCCGAGCGGCAGCGCCATCAGGTGCGGTCCGGCATAGACGCAATTGAAGCCCGCCGCCAGGGCGGGGGCAAAACCGAATTTTCCATAATAGGCGGGGTCGCCCAACACGAATACGCCGCGCCAATCGCCGCGCCGGGCCAGCGCGAGGCCCGCTTCGATGAGCCGGGCGCCGATCCCTTGCCCCTGGCGCGCCGGCGTCACCGCCAGCGGCGCGAGGCCAAGGGCCGCGAACGGCGCGGTCATGCGCGAGAACGCGATATGGCCGAGGAAATCCGGTCCTTCGGCGGCCACCAGGGAATGGACGAGGTCGCCATCGGCCCGCAGGGCGTCGACCAGGGCCGCTTCGGCGTTTGAATTGAAGGCGGCGGTGACGAGCGCATGGATCGCACCCGCATCCTCCGGCCGTTCCTCCCGGATAAGCACGGGCCTCAGGCGAACAGCTTACGGTCCAGCTTCTTGATGAAGCTCCACGGGTCGGCGTCGGGCTTACCGAACAAGAAGCCCTGGACGTATTCCACGCCGCAATCGCGCACGAACTCCAGGCCTTCCTTGCTGTCGACCATCTCGGCGATGGTCTCCACATCCATGGTCTTGCACAGGGTGGTGAGCGCCTTGAGGAAGGCGCGGCCCTTGGGCGCGGTCTGCGCGTTCTTGACCGCGCTGCCGTCCAGCTTCACCACGTCCACCTCCAGCACGGAGAGGTACTGGAAGCTGGCCGCGCCCGCGCCGAAGTCGTCGAGGCAGACATGGAAGCCCTTTTTGCGCAGGCCCTGAACAAAATTATTGGCCTGGGACAGGTCAGCGACGCGCGCCGATTCCGTGATCTCGAACACCAGGAAGTTACGCAGCCATGTGTCGGCGTCGAGCATCGCGTGGAGGTCTTTGGAGTACTGGTCGTTGCCCACCGACATGCCGGAGATGTTGACGGCGATCGACACCTTGTCGGAGCGGTTCTTGCGCAGCCATTCGACGCATTTGCGCGCCATGGCGATATCGAACTCGGTGATCAGGCCAGTCTCTTCGGCGAAGGTGATGTACTTGTAGGGGCTTTCCTCGAAATTGCCGTTGAAGCGCACCAGCGCCTCGTAATGGTGCACGGCACCGGTGCGGGCGTCCAAGATCGGATGGAACGCCACCTGGAAGTCATTCCCCGCGGTCAGGCTGCGGAAATTGTTCAGGGACTTCACGGCCTCCTTGACGAGGTCGTTCATATTGGCGGCGATGTCCTTGACGTTGAACTTATCGCCGACCTGCTCCTTGAAGTGATTGATGGTGTAGACGAGGCCCTTGGCGAGGTCGCCTTCGTTGACCCCGCTCATGTCGTCCACTTCCACCGTCGCGGCCTGCACCGCGACGCCCTTGCCGTCGGGATCGAAGGCCTTGGTGGCTTCGGCGATCTTGGCTTCCAGGGCGGCGACGTCGAGACCCTTCTCGTGGACCACGCCGAACTTGCCCTCGCCGATTTCGCCGGCGGAATCCCCGCCCACGGAGTTGGCGCGCAAGGTGGTGCCAACGGTATTCAGCAACACCTGGCGTTCATCTTCGGGCAGCTTGTCGTAGAACTCCTGGAATCCCGGCACGTTGACCAGGGTCATTTCCGCGCCGTCTTTCAGGCGTTTGACGGCGAGCTCGGAGAACGAATCGCCCGACAGCAGGCCGGTGCTCTTGTCGCGCGCGACGCCTTTCTCGGTCTCGCCCTTGTCGTCGAGGTGCGCCTGGGTGCGGAGGGCGAGGAAGAAGTGGTCCTTGAGGTCCGGCAGCATGTAGCCGGCGAAGGCGATTGGCGGCGTCAGGCCCTTCTCGCCCTGCAGGCGGATGGTGACATTGTCGATGCGGCCTTTCTTGGAGGTCATGAACAGGAGCTGTTCGACCAGCACGCGGTCCTTGGGCGAGACCAGATCCATGAAATTGCGCCCAATCACACCCTCGGGGCCGAGACCCAGCAAGGATTTGGTCGCGCCGGTCGCGAAGGTGATCTTGCGGGTGGGGTCGAGCTCCACCAGCATATCGGCCCAGCAGAAGGCGAAGGCGACGAAACGGTCGCGGGCGCTTGTATTCATGGGAAGAGGAACTCTCGGCGCTATTAGTTTTGCGGCAGTTGTGCGGCGGAAGGGAATGCGACAGGCTCGGCGTTTGCGCCGCCCGCGTCGGGCCCCGGACCCCCACTTCGGTTGAGTGCATTAAACGCTACCCGTTCCCCGCACTCAAGCCTGCTTCCGAGCCGTTGATATTGTTGCGTCATTGTTAGGACCGGCGATTGAACCCTGGCGTGCCAATTCACATATTGGATACAGTCTGCTCCTGCCTTCGGGCGCCCCGAAATTAAGGACTCCCTATGACCATTCCGCGCTTCCCCCGCCTCGCCTGCGTCGTGCTTGCGGTGCTGGCCATGGGGTTCGGCGGTGAAGCCGCTGCCCAGGGCTCCCCGGGCGCGCGCGCCGCCGGGCTGAAGCGCCTGACCTTGGTGGTGAGCGACATCGATAAGTCCTTGGACTTCTACCAGCGCGTTGGCCTGGTCAAATCGTCGGAAAAGAATGCCTCCGAAGCCGACAGTGTCTACGGCGCGGCGGAACTGCCGCTGACCGCCGACTCCACCCGTTCGCGCGTGGTGGTGCTGAACGGCGACGACCAGTCGCTGGCGCTGGTGTGGTACGACCGCCCGGCCCTGCCCAGCGCGCGCGGCAACTTGCTCGGCATCGGTACCGGCGACGTGATCATCGGCATCGTGGTGCCCGACCTGGAGGGCGCCTATTCGCGCCTCAACCAGATCGGCACCCGTTTCCCCCTGCCGCCCGGCCGCTTCACCGCCGCCGATGGCACGGCGGCCAGCGGGCGCCATCTTTACGCCTACGATCCGGATGGCCGCATGGTTGAAGTGATGCAACTCGACGCCAGGAAATAGGCGGCCATCCTCCCTTTTACTTGGCGCGCGTTGACCGCGCGCGTGGCCGCCCTTTTCTTTGGCGCGCGTTGACCGCGCGCGGCCGCAGGGTCGAAGTCATTCAGCGCGACGCCAGGAAATAGCGCCTACTCCCCGACCACTGTTCCTTCGCGGCGTGGATCGGCGCCGCCCCTGAGCGTGCCGTCCTTGGCGATGGTGATGATGTGCAGGCCGCTGGCGTAGTCGCCGATGCGGACATTGTGGCCACGTTCCTTGAGTCCGGCTTCGGCCTTGGCGAGTCCTTCTTCCAGCATGACGCCATTGCCGATGAACAACGCGCCAGGCACGGCCGCCGCGGCATCGGGCGGCAATTGCCAGTCGATCAGCGCCACCAGCGCCTTCACCACGATACCGACAATGGCCGCGCCCAGGGGCGAACCCAGCACCATCTCCGGCTTGCCTTGCGCGTCGAACACGATCGTCGGGCTCATGGAACTGCGCGGGCGCTTGCCGCCTTCGACCCGGTTGGCGACGGTGCGGTTCTCGGCGACATCTTCATAAGAGAAGTCGGTGAGCTGGTTGTTGAGGATGAAGCCGTCCACCATCAGCCGCGACCCGAAGGCGCTTTCCACCGTGGTGGTCATGGCGAGCGCGTTGCCGTCCTTGTCCACGATCGAAAAGTGGCTGGTGGAGGGCAGTTCCGGGCTGTCAGCCGGAATCAGCTGCGCGCCCTTCACCGGTATCTTGCCGGCGGGCGCGGTTTGCATACGGTGCGCGGGATCGATCAGCGCCGAACGCTCCTTGATGTAGCCGGGCGCAACCAGCGCCTGGGTCGGCACCGGAATGCGATCGGGATCCGCGAGATAGACCGCGCGGTCCGCCAGGGCGAGGCGCCCGGCCTCGATCAACAGGTGCTCCGCTTCCGCCGAGCCCTGGCCCAGCTTGCGCAAATCGAAGCGCTCGAGCGCGCCGAGGGATTGCAGCACCCCCACGGCGCCCGAGGACGGCGGACCCATGCCGCAGATCTTGTGGCCGCGATAGAAGCCGCACACGGGCGGGCGTTCGACGGCTTTATAACCCTTCATGTCGGCGATGGTCATGTCGCTGGGATTCTTCGTGGCCGACGTGACCGTGCGCACGATATCCTCGGCGATCTTGCCGTTATAGAAGGCGTCCGCACCGCCAGAGGCAATGGTGCGCAGGGTGGTGGCGAAAGCGGGGCTTTTGAGCAATGTGCCGGCCGGCAGCGGCGACCCGTCCGCCTGGTAATAGAACTTGCGCGCTTCCTCCATGGACTGAAACGCACTGTCGCCCGCCAGCAACGCATGCAGGCGCGGCGAGACCGCGAAGCCATCGGTGGCGAGCTTGATGGCCGGTTCGAAGTCTTTGGCCCAGGGCAGTTTGCCGTAGGCTTGGTGCGCGAGTTCCAGCACCCGCAGCGTACCCGGCACACCCACCGATTTGCCGCCGACGATCGCCTGCATCCGGCCCATGGGCTTGCCGTCCTGGGTGAGGAAGCGGTTTTCGCGCGCCGCCGCCGGCGCGGTTTCGCGGCCGTCGTAGCTGTGCAGGGTCTTGGTCTTGGCGTCCCAATAGACGATGAACGAACCGCCGCCGATGCCCGATGACTGGGGCTCGACGATATTCAGCACCAGCTGCACGGCGATGGCCGCATCGATGGCGTTGCCGCCCGCCTTGATGATCGCGGCGCCCGCGTCCGCCGCCAGAGGATTCGCGGCGACCACCATGTAGGACTTGGCCGTGCCGCCCTTGACCTCGGAGCGGCCCGTGGCGGCTTCGGGTAGCGTATCCGCGCCCCAGGCGTACGCCGGAATCAGCAAAGCAACGGCGGCGAGACGCAGGCCACGTTTCAGCAAGCCACGTTTCAGCGGGCCAAATTTCATGGGTACCCTCTAACTACTTTTTGGGCGGGGTGTCGCCGGGCTTGAGCATGAGGCGCGGCACGCGCCCGCCCTTTTGCAGATGCTCGGTGAGAATCTCGTCGATATCCGCTCGCGTATCGAAATGATACCAGACCCCTTCCGGGTAGATCACCAGATTGGGCCCCAATTCGCAGCGATCAAGGCAACCGGCTGCGTTTATGCGCACGCCTTTCAGGCCCATGGCCTTGGCTTTGTCCTTCATGTAGTCGCGCAGTTCGACGGAACCTCCGCGGGCACAAGACCCGCGCGGGTGATCCGCGGGCCGGGTGTTGGTGCAGACGAAAACGTGACAGTCGAAAAACAACGCGGGATCGCCAAGCTTGGAATCAGGCGGCATTAAAAATCCTTATTCACGCCAGTGGTGGCACCACACGTCGTGCCCATGCGCGGAGGTTTCCCGCACCGGCTCTTTCGCGGCGCAGACGGCAGTGGCCTTGGGACAACGGGTGCGGAACACGCAGCCGGAGGGCGGATCGAGCGGCGACGGCAAATCGCCGGCGAGGATAATGCGCGGCTTGGCGCGCTCCTTGACCGGATCGGGAATCGGCACCGCCGACATCAGCGCCCGAGTATAGGGATGGCGCGGCGCCTGGTAGAGGGATTCGCGCGTCGCCAGTTCCATCGCCTTGCCGAGGTACAGCACCAGCACCCGGTCGCTGATATGGCGCACCACGGCCAGGTCGTGGCTGATGAACAGCATCGCCAGGCCAAAGGTCTTCTGCAGATCCTTGAGCAGGTTCACGACCTGGGCGCGCACCGAAACGTCGAGCGCGCTGACCGGTTCGTCGCAGATTACCAGCTTGGGTTTCAGGATCATGGCGCGCGCGATGCCGATACGCTGGCACTGGCCGCCCGAGAATTCGTGGGGATAGCGGTTGACCATCGCCGGCAACAGGCCCACCTGCTCCATCAGTTCCCCCACACGGCGGGTGACTTCGGCGCGGGACAGCTCCGGGTGATAGTTGCGCAAGGGCTCGGCGATAATGTCGCCAGCGGTCATGCGCGGGTCCAGGCTCGCGAGCGGATCCTGGAACACGATCTGCATGTGCTCGCGTGCGGCTTTGACCGCCGCGGCGCCGAGGCCGGTCATCTCCTGGCCCAGCCAGGTCACGGCGCCCGAGGTCACAGGCAGGAGCTGCAGGACCGCGCGGCCCAGGGTGGTCTTGCCGCAGCCGGATTCGCCGACGATGCCGAGGGTTTCGCCGGGTGCGAGATCGAACGATACGCCATCCACCGCGCGCAACGCCTGATAGCGGCCGATCACCACGCCGCCGGTGCGGACCGGAAAATGAACCTTCAGGTCTTTGACTTGCAGTAACGGCGCGGTCATGACGCGGCCCTGTTGATTGAGGCGATATCATCGCGCGCACAAGCCTTCAGACCACCGCCGGCTGCCGGACGCAGCGGCGGACGCTCCGCGCAGGCGGCGATCTTGAACGGACAGCGCGGCGCGAACGCACAGCCTGGCGGCAAGCGCTGCAGGTTGGGCGGCTGGCCGGAAATGGTCTTGAGGACTTTGCCCACATCGTCCAGGCGCGGCGTGCACGCCAGCAGGCCCTGGGTGTACGGATGCTGGGGTGCGGCGAAAATTTGCGCGACATCGCCAAGCTCGACGATGCGTCCGGCGTACATCACCGCCACCCGGTCGGCGAGCCCCGCGACAACGCCGAGATCGTGGGTGATCAGGATCACCGAGGTGCGGTCCTGCTCCTTGACCTCGCGGATCAGGTCGAGGATCAGCGCCTGGACCGTGACATCCAGTGCCGTGGTCGGCTCATCGGCGATCAGGAGCTCCGGGTGGCATAGCAGGCTCATGGCGATCATGACGCGTTGGCGCAACCCGCCGGACAACTCGTGGGGGTACATCGCGGCGCGGCGTTCCGGGTCCGGGATCTGCACGCGTTTCAGCATCGCGATCGCCGCGTCGCGCGCGGCCGCCGCGCTCAAACCGCGATGGCGTACAAGCACCTCGGCCATCTGACGGCCCACTTTCATATGTGGCGTCAGCGAGGTCATGTGATCCTGGAACACCATCGCCGCTTTGTTGCCGCGGATGGCGTTCAACTGCTTCTCGCCGGCGGTCAGCAGGTTGGCGCCGCCGAACAGCACGTCGCCGGTGGCGCGGCCGTTATCGGCGAGCAGGCCCATGGCCGCCATGAAGGTCTGGCTCTTGCCGGAACCGGACTCGCCCACGATCCCCAGGCATTCACCTTTCTCCATGGTGAACGACAGATCGCTGACCGCCTGGACCTCGCCGTCCGGCGTGTCGAAGCGCACCGTGAGGTTACGGACGTCGAGCAGTGCCATCAGCGATCCTTCGGATCGAGCGCGTCACGCAAGCCGTCGCCCAGGAAGTTGAGGCAGAACAAGGTGGCGGTCATGAACACCGCCGGCACGATCAAGGTGCGGGGCGTAATCTCCAGCTCGGCGGCGCCCTCGTTGATCAGCACGCCCCAGCTGGTCATCGGTTCCTGCACGCCCAGGCCCAGGAAGCTCAGGAAACTCTCCAGCAGAATCACCTGCGGAATGGTCAGCGTGACATAGACGATCACCACCCCCAATACATTGGGCACCACATGGCGGATCAGGATGCTGGCGGTGCTGCCGCCGGAGGCCCGCGCCGCTTCCATGAATTCGCGGTGCTTGAGGGTGAGGGTCTGGCCGCGCACGATCCGCGCCATGGTCAGCCATTCCACCGACCCGATCGCCAGGAACATCAGGATGAAGTTCCGCCCGAACAGCACCATCAGGATGATGACAAAGAAGGTCAACGGCACCGAGTACATCAGGTCGACGAAGCGCATCAGCAGCTGGTCGACCTTGCCGCCGAGATAGCCCGAGACCGCGCCCACGGTCACGCCGATGAACAGCGCCACCGAGGTCGCGAGCAACCCGACCGTCAGCGACACGCGCCCGCCGAACAGCGTGCGGGCGAGCAGATCGCGGCCGACGGAATCGGTGCCGAGGTAGTGTTTCAACGCCAGGCTGGGCGGCACCGCCTCGACATGGTCCCAGTCAATTTGATCGTAGGTCCAGGCCAGGGCGTAAGGCCCGAACACCGAGAAGAACGCGATCAGCCCGAGAATGATGAGGCTGGCCACCGCCGCCTTATTGCGCATCAGCCGGCGCCAGGCGTCCTGCCAGAGGCTGCGGCCTTCGATTGCGTCCGGCCCAATATTTGAAGCGGGGGGCACATCCGGCGCGGCCATGTCAGTCATAGCGCACCTTGGGGTCCAGAACGCCGTAGAGCAGGTCCACCAGCAGGTTCATCAGGATCATGATGGCGGCCGAGAGAATGGTGACACCCATGACCAGGGTGTAATCGCGGTTGAGGGCGCCCTGCACGAAGTAGCGGCCGATCCCGGGGATCTGGAAAATCGTCTCCACCACCATCGAGCCGGTGAGGATGAAGGCGGTGGCCGGGCCCAGGAAGGTCACCACCGGCGTCAGCGCGCTCTTGAGGGCGTGATGGATCACCACGGCGCGGAACGGCAGGCCCTTGGCCTTGGCGGTGCGCACATAGTTGGCGCGCATGACCTCGATCATCGAACCGCGCGTGATGCGCGCGAGATAGGCCACGAACGGCAGCGCCAGCGTGATCACCGGCAGGATGCGGTTGGCGAAAGCGCCGTTGTTCCATCCGCCCGCCGGCAGATGCACGGCGGTGTCCTTGAGCCAGACGCCGAAGATCAGGATCAGGAGCTGCCCCATCACGAAATTGGGGATCACGATCCCGGTCATGGCGATACCGGACACGGTGTAATCGCGGGCGGTGTTCTGCGCCAGCGCGGCCGCGATCCCCATGGGTATGCCGATCACCATGGCGAGCAGGATGGCGGCGAAGCCGTTCTGGAAACTGACCGGGAACCCCTGCGCGATCAGTTCCGTGACCGTGAAGTCCTTATATTTGAACGACGGCCCGAAATCCCAGTGCAGCAGGTTCCAGAGATAACTGAGGTACTGCTGCCACAGGGGGTCGTCGAGGTGATAGCGCGCCCGCAGGTTGGCGAGGATCTCCGGCGGCACCGGGGCGGCGGAATCGAACGGCCCGCCGGGCGTGAGCCGCATCAGGAAAAAGCAGACGGTGATGATCGCCCAAAGCGTTGGGATGCCAATGAGAACGCGCCGGGCGAGGTATGACCACATGCGGCTATGAGCTTAGGTCAGCGGGCGCGAAAGCACCACGTGCTTATCGCGCCAGGAACCGCAAGGGATGGACCCCCAGCGCATTGGGCTGCCAGCCCTCCACCGCCACGGGGCGCAGGGGGGTGAAGAACACCACCGGCAGGATGATCTGGTCCTCGATCAGCACATTCTCCGCTTGCAGGGTGGCCTGAGGCCGGATCACCGGGTCGGTTTCCGACACCGCCGCCTGCATGCGCTTGTTGAACTCGGGCTCCTCGTAACCGCCCATGTTCCAGGGGCCGGCCTCGCGGGTCAGGGGGGTGAGAAACCCGAAGGCGTCCTCGGCCCGGGCCGGCCACGTGGTGAGGGCGAGGTCGAAATCGCCGCGTCTCAAGGCCTCGGCGAATTCCGCCGGGCCGTCTTCCTGCAGTTGCGCGGTGATGCCGATGCGCGGCCAGCCCGCCGTGACCGCCTTGGCGAACGCGGCCGTCGCCGCCCCTTTGGGATAGCGGAACTGGAGGGTCACGGGCTGGGCGCGGCTGACCTGGGCTTCCTCCAGCAGCACCTCGGCCACGGCCGAACGCATATTGCCGGTGAGCGGCGCATAGGCCGCGCGGTGCAACGTCGCCGCGCCGGCCAGCTGTGGGGGCACCATGGTATAGGCGGGCGCGGCGTTCTCCAGGCGCGAGGACCGGACGAAAGCTTCGCGGTCGATGGTCATGGCCAGGGCATGGCGGTTCTCGCGCCGGTTCAGGAGCGGCTTGCGGGCGTTCACCGCCACAAACAATAGGTCCGAACCGGCCTCGGCCTTGAGGCCGCGCGCCCGGGGCGGCGGCGGCATGAACGAAAAGCCCCAGGTCAGTTGTGCCGCGCGCGTGCGCACCATCTCGATGGCCTCGTCCGACGACGGCGCGGTGACGAAAGTGACCGCCGGGATCTTCACGTCGTTGGCCGCGAAGAAGTGCGGATTCTTCACCAGGGTAACGCCGTCTTCCGTGGCCTGCGCCATGAACGGGCCGTTGCTGGCCTGGCTTTCGCGCGCGAATGTGCGCTCGCCGCGCCGGTGCGGCACCGGCATCGCCACCGGCAGCGCCAAGGTCGCAAGGAACGTCGCCGACGGGTGCTTGAGCGTGATGCGCACGGTGCGCGAGTCCGGCGCGGACACGCCCAGGCTCGCGCGCGGCGTGCCGGCAAGCGTTTCCTGGGCACCTTGAATCGCCGCGAGCGAACCCGCGAACGGCGCCCCCGGCGACGGCGCCAGGGCGTGGCGGAACCCTGCGACGAAATCCTCGGCGTCGAGCGCGCTGCCGTCGGACCACTGCAACCCGCGGCGCAGCGCGAAAGTATATGTGAGCTGGTCCGAACTGATGTCCCAGCGCTCGGCCGCGCCCGGAATCAGTTTACCTTGGGCGTCGCGGGTCACTAGGCCCATGAACAATTCGGCGGCGGCGGCGAGATCGACATCGCGCACCGCCAGCTGCGGATCGCGTTCTTGCGGCAATTCCGGCACCGCGATCACCAGGGCTTCGGACTTGTCGGCGGCGGAAACCGCCGGGGCCGCGGCAAACGCCACGGCCGCCATCAGCGCGGCCGGCAGCACCCCCCGTGCGGCCCGGCGCCTCAGACGGAGGGCTCCGAGATGACGGTATTGGCGAGCACGCCGATGCGCTCGATCTCCACCTCGATCTTGTCGCCGGGCTTCAGCCACAAGGGCGGCTTGCGCCCCGCGCCCACGCCCGCCGGCGTTCCGGTGGCGATCACATCGCCGGGCTCGAGGTGGGTGAAGATGGAGAAATAAGCGATGATCTCGGCCACCGACAGCATCATCGACGCGGTGTTGTCCTGCTGCACGACTTCGCCGTTCAGGCGCGTGCAGAGCCTCAGGTTCTGCGGATCGGGCACTTCCGCGGCCGGCACCAGCCATGGGCCGCAGGAGCCGGACGAATCGAAATTCTTCCCGGCGGTGAACGAATGCTTTTGATAGTCGCGCACGCTGCCGTCGAAGAAACAGGTGTAGCCGGCGACATGCGACAGCGCCCGGTCGACCGGAATGCGCCGGCCGCCGCGCCCGATCACCACGCCGAGCTCGCCTTCGAAGTCGTACTGATGGGATGCCGACGGACAGACGATCGACTGGCGATGCCCGACCAGCGACTGCGTGGTGCGCATGAAGGTGTTGGGATTTTCCGGCGGCAGGTTGCCCAGCTCCGCCACATGGTCGCGGTAATTGCGCCCGACACACAGCACGCGGCTGGCATCGGGAATCACCTGCAACAGCACGACGTGATCGAGGGACACGGTTGGCTTGCGCTTGGCGGCCACGGCCTGGAGGTTGCCGAGCGGCCCCGAAGCCAGCACCGCGCGCAACGACGGCCCGGCATCCGACAGATCGACGATATCGTTGCCGATCACCGCGCCGAAGCTGGGGCCTTGGGTATATTCGTAGCTGACGAATTTCATTGCTTGATCTCAACCATGATCCCGCGTGTCCGGTCTACGTGAGCTTCGGGATCGGGTCTAGTGGGGCATCAGCACTGTATCGATGACGTGAATGAAGCCGTTGTCGGCGATCAGGTCCGCTTTGATCATTTTCGCGTCGTCGATCATGATTCCCTTGGTGGCGTCGATCAGCAGAAAGCCGCCCTCGACGGTAGCGGCTTCGAGCCGCTTGCCCATGAAATCGTGCGACGTGATGCGGCCCATCACCAGGTGAAAGGTGATCAGCTGCCGCAGCTTTTCCTTGTTCTCGGGCCTGAGCAAACTCTCCATCGTGGCCTTGGGCAGTTTGGCGAACGCGTCGTCGGTGGGCGCGAACAGGGTCATGGGCCCCTTGCCCTGCATGAGCGGCGCCAGCCCCGCCGCCTTGACGGCCGCCAGAAGGATGGTGAATGTGCCGGCGTCCGTGGCGGTTTCCAGGATGTCCTTGGCGCGGCCCGTGCCCGGCAGCACCAGCAGGGCGGCAAGGACAAGGACAAAGAATTTACGATACATAGCTTCTCTCCAAGGCGAGCCGATGACGACCCAGCGTGAAATGTATTCCGAGATCGGCGCCCTGATCGGCGCCATCGCCCAGGCCTTTAGCATAACCGAAGCGGAAGCCATCGCCGCCGCGGAGCAGAATCGGCTGGGCATGGAGTTCGGCCGCGACGCCAACGGCAACCCTTTCGTGACCGCGACTCTGGACGGCAAGATTGCCCGGATCTACCAGGGCGCCATCAAACACCCGCCCAAAGCCCCGCCGGCCCCGTAGCGCGGAGGGCCACATGTGTATATACACATGCCAATGGCCCGCCCACCCGCCGACGGAGATGCCGGTATCGTCATCAGCCCCGCAGCCGTGGCGGAGGTGTGCTTTTGCCATAACCTGCGGCGGACGACCCGCACGATCAGCCGGATCTACGACCAGGCGTTCCAGCCTCTCGGGCTAAAAGCCAGCCAATTCAATGTTTTGATTGCCGTCGCCAGCACCGCGCCCACGACCCAGCCGGCGGTCGCGCGAGCCCTCGCCATGGACCGCACCACCCTGCTCCGTAACCTGGGCCCCCTGAAGACCGCGGGCCTGCTCGTAATCATCCCGGGCGGCAGCCGCCTCCCGGACGAAATCGCGCTCACCATGACTGGCCAAAACCTCCTGGCCGCCGCCATCAAGGCCTGGCAAGGGGCCCAGAAGCAGGTCGCCCAACAGCTGGGCGGCAGCCACGCCGCTCAATTGCTTCAAGGACTTGCCCGCCTTGCGGAAGGCCCGGCTGAAGCCTGATGTGTAATTACACATTCAATTTCAGCCACGGCAAACCCTTCCCACTTAACTTTTATTAAACCGCTCCCCGCCACAGTGGCAGGACCACACGAACCGGCCGCGAGCATCGTGTCCCCGGTCACGGTAGGGAGCGCGTGTTTGAGAACTGTCAGCAAAGCCTTCAAGGACGGCGATTTCATCTACCGTCAAGGCGAAGACAGCCGCTGGGCCTTCGAGGTTCTGGAGGGCTCCGTCGAACTGGTGAAAGACGGCGCGGAAGGCGCCTCGGTTATCGCACGCCTGCGCGCGGGCGAGATTTTTGGCGAGATGGGCGTGCTCGACAACGCCCCGCGTTCGACCAGCGCCCGCGCCCGCGGCCAGGTCATCGTGAAAGCGATTCCCCGCGACGAATTCCTGCGCCAGATGGAAGCCGACCCGGACACGGCCTTGAAGGTCATGACCCGGCTGGCCAAGCGCATGCGCGGCCCGGACGACGATGGCCAACGCGCGGCCGCCTACAAGGCCGCCGCCGCCAACCTGCCGGTGCCGGTGCCCCAGGAATCCCCGGTGCTCACCCCGGTGCCGGTGCGCATCGGCCGCCCCTTGCCGGTCAACCTGATCGGCGAGCGCAAACCGAATTTCATCGAGAAGATTTTCGATGCCGTGGTCAAGGATCCGCGCAAGCCGGTGAAGAAGGCGAAGCATCCGCCGCCCGCCGACATCCTGATCATGGTCGCCAAGTTCCGCGACGACTTCGAGGACAACCAGCACAAGATGGTGCTCCAGGCCCTCGACGGCATCTCCGGCGTGCGCGCGATGTCGGTCGATCGCGACCTTTCGCGCTTCGTGCCCGGCCTCGCCGATCCGTCGGCCGCCGTCAACGACGACGTCACCCGCCGCGCCGCGCGCGAAGCCCGCGCCTGGATGGGCACCGCCAACGCGGATCTTCTGCTGTGGGGCAATATCGACCCCACCGGCCGCAACATTGAACTGCGCTTCATCGCCACCGCGTCGAGCCCCGGCGAACGCCCAGGCCGGTTCACGCCGCTCAATGTGCTGACGGTGCCGGTGGACTTCTACGCCGACTGGATTCCATTGATCCGCGCGGTGGTGCTGGCCGCCACCGACCCGCGCACCTTCACGCAAGGACGCATCTTGCGTTCGGCCCTGCCCGCGCTGGCCGCCAACGCCCGCCCGCTCGGCATGGAGCCCTCGACCGCGCTCGAGCCCGCCGAACGCGCGACCATCCTGTTCTCCTACGGCAACGTCTGCGCCGTGTGCGCTCAATTGGAAGGTGACCGTAGCTGGTATCACGCCGCGGCCGAAGCCTGGCAGGCGGCGATCGAACTCACCAACGCCGACAACGCACCGATACTGGGCCAGCTCTATCAGCAGCTCGGCCTCGCCCTGCAGGTCATCGCCGAACGCCAGAACGACACGGTGTGGCTGGAACAGGCCGCCGATGCCTACCGCCGCGCGCTGATTCACATCTCGCGCCGCCGTCAACCCGGCGACTTCGGCCTGGTGAAATACCGCCTGGGCTGCGTGCTTTATAAATTCGACATGGCCGTGGGCGACGACAACGCGCTGCGCGAAGCCATTCACGCGTGCCAGGCCGCGCGCCAGGTCTTCAACAAATACTCTCACCCGATCCGCTGGTCGGAGATCTCCAACACGCTCGCGCAGATCCTGCAGGTCTACGGCGACAACGCCCGCAGCGTGCCGATCCTGGAATACGCGGTGAAATCCTGCATGTCCGCATTGCAGGTGCGCACGCCCGACACCGCGCCCTTACAGTGGGCCGCGATCCAGAACACCCTGGGCTCGGCCTTGTTCCTGCTCGCCAAGCACACCGGCGAATGGGAATACATGCGCCAGTCCTCGGACGCCTTCCGCATGGCGTTGCTGATTTACAAGGAACACGGCGCCGGCCGCCTGGCCGTGATCACCGAACGCAACCTGATGCGCGCCGACCGCCAAGTGCAGGGCGCCAGCGACAAACACCTGTCCGACCCGGTGTGGGCGCAGAATTTCAACATTCCCGAGGACGACAGCTACGACTGGCAGGCCTTCCTGGAAGGCAAGTCGGGCACCGCCAACGACCCGAACCTCGGCAAGAACGTCAGCGAAGTCGCCTGATTTCTTAGGTTCGCGATTGCGGGGAGCCGCGCTCTCACGCCAGACTCGCGCTCATGGCCGATCCCTTGCTCCTCGCCATAGATCAAGGAACCACCTCCACCCGCGCGCTGGTGTTCGATGGCGCGGGCAAACCCATGGCGCTCGCACAAGAGCCCTTGCGCCAGATCTATCCCGCCAACGGCTGGGTGGAACACGATCCCGAAGAGATCTGGGCCGCGACCTTGGCGGTGTGCGGGCGCGCGGTCGGAGAAGTCGGCGGTGCTGCGCGTATCAAGGCCATCGGCATCACCAACCAGCGCGAGACGTCGGTGATCTGGGACCGCAGGACCGGCATGCCGGTGATGAACGCCATCGTCTGGCAGGACCGCCGGGGTGCGGCGCGCTGCGCCGAACTCAAAGCCGCCGGGCATGAAGCGGCGATCCAGGGCAAGACCGGCCTGCTGGTCGATTCCTATTTCTCCGCCACCAAGGTGGAGTGGGTGCTGCGCAACGTCCCCGGCGTGCGGGAACGTGCCCGGCGCGGCGAACTCGCCTTCGGCACGATCGACTCTTTCCTGCTGTGGCGCCTGACCGGCGGCGCCGTGCATGCCACCGATGCCACCAACGCCGCGCGCACCATGCTGTTCGATATCCGCCGCGGCGTCTGGGACGACGACCTGCTGGCGCTGTTCGATATCCCGCGCGCAGCATTGCCCGAGGTGCGCGATACCGCCGGCGTGTTCGGCACGTCCACGCTGCTCGGCCGTCCGATTCCCATCGCCGCGCTGGTGGGCGACCAGCAGGGTGCCTTGGTGGGCCAGGCCTGTTTCGACGCCGGCATGACCAAGAGCACCTACGGCACCGGCTGTTTCGTGCTGGTCAACACCGGACCCAAAGCGCTGGTGTCGCGCCACCGGCTGCTCACCACGGTTGCCTATCGCATCAAGGGCGAGACCGCTTACGCCCTCGAGGGCAGCATCTTCAACGCCGGCACGGTGGTGCAGTGGCTGCGCGACGAAGCGCATATGATCGCCACCGCCGCTGAGTCGGAGAAGATCGCCGCGTCACTCGAGGACACCGGCGGCGTCTATTTCGTGCCGGCGTTCACCGGCCTCGGCGCTCCCCACTGGAACCCCGATGCCCGTGGCGCGATCCTGGGCCTGACCCGCGACTCGGGCGCCGCGCGGATCGTGCGTGCCGGCCTGGAGTCGGTGGCCTACCAGACCGCGGACTTGATGTCGGCGCTCCGCCAGGACGGGATAGCCGAGCCTGCCGCCCTCAGGGTCGATGGCGGCATGGCGGCCAATAACTGGTTCCTGCAGTTCCTGGCCGACATGACCGACGTGCCGGTCGAACGCCCGGCCTGCGCCGAGACCACGGTCGCGGGCGCCGCCTTCCTGGCCGGGCTGGGAAGCGGGGTGTTCGGTTCCCTGAACGATATCAAAGCCGCATGGAGTCTGGATTTTGGCGCGAGTCCAAAAATTGCGCGCGCAGCACGCGGGGCGCTTCTGGAGGGATGGCGCAAGGCCGTTGCGTGCGTCGCCGGGTAGCCGTCGTCCCCCCACGCAACGCGTCAGATGTGCAGTGCAATAAAGCCCATGGAATGGGGCGATCCCAGCTGTGCCTTCCGTGGCGGCCCTTTATTGCAAAATGAAACTTAGTGTAAGTTTGCTGCACTAGGGGTGGGGGATTTTCAGGCATGTTGCAAACGTCTTCACAGGCGGAGCCTGCCAAGTCGGGCATTACCGCCAAGGTAAAATGGTTCAATCCAGCTAAAGGTTTTGGGTTCGTTGCGCCGAATGACGGAACGTCGGACGCGTTCCTTCATGTTTCCGTCGTGCAGCGCGCGGGCCTGCGCACCTTGCGTCAAGGTGCGACGATCATCTGCGATCTCACGCATGGGCCGCGTGGACCGCAGGTGTCGATCATCGATCGCGTCGATGACTCGACGGTCGCCGACGACATGCCGCCGGCCGACGGCGACGAAACCGTGCTCGAGGGCGAGATCAAGTTCTTTGCCGTCGACAAGGGATACGGCTTCGGCATGCCGGTGAACGGCGGGGCCGATGTGTTCATCGGCATCGGCGCTTTGCAGCGTTCCAATCTCGATCGCTTGGAATCGGGCCAGCAGGTGCGCATGTATGTGCGCCCCGGCAAGAAGGGCCCGATGGCCGTGCGTATCGAAGTGTTGAGCCAGCCGAGCTACAACGGCCACATCTAAGGGCAGCGCGCGTAACATCGACGCGGCGCCCATTGAATCGACGCGGCGCGCGTTGAATCGACGCGGCGCGCGTTACATCGCGTTACCGCAACACATGCGCCCTCGCGCGTGTGTGAATTTGCACGCGTGACGGGTGACAGTATTTTTAAGTGCTAGCCCCAGTCGCGACACAATCTCACGCGATCTTTGGTCATGCCGTTCGGGAGTCCCCCCTCCACGGACGGTCGATCGGGCAAGTCCCGTCGACGCGAGATCCCCCACTTGAACCATAAGGCGGGGATCACCGGTGGACCGTCCCGGCCGCATCCCTTCCCCCTCATCCCCAGCGGCTTGGCGGTCCACCGCCCCTTTCCCCGGCCCCTCCCATAGCGGAGGCTCCGACGTTCGGGGCGCACTTTTTATTCCTTATAAGGTGCTGTTTTCTTGCGGAAGTTGGACAAAATAGCAGTCCGGACAAGGACTTCGCGGCATCGCCGCGCAACTTTTATACAAGTTTTCCTTCAAAGGCCCACTAAATCAGCCTAACTTATAGCTATGGATAGATGTCCTGGGGCCATCCGCCTTCGGGCCGCTCCCGCGAAGAATGTTACAGGCAGAATGCTGCACACACCGGGCATCATGCGCGCAAAAAAAGCTCCCACCGCCGACCTCACCGTCCTCGAACGCCTCCGCACCGCGGGTCTGCGTCCGACCCGGCAGCGCCTGGCGCTGGCGAAACTGCTGTTCGCGCAGGGCCACCGGCATGTAACCGCCGAAGGCCTGTTTAACGAAGCCAAGGAACACCGCGTCGATGTTTCCCTGGCGACGGTTTACAACGCGCTCCATGACTTCACCGAGAAGGCGTTGCTGCGCGAGATTTCGATCGATTCCAGCCGGTCGTATTTCGACACCAATGTCGGCGACCACTATCACTTCTACTTCGAACAATCCGGCCGTCTGCAGGACATCCCCGCCGAACGCATCGCGCTCGCCAACCTGCCCGAACCTCCGGACGGCGTCGTGGCGCGGGTCGATGTGATCATCCGGGTCAAGGACTGACCCCAAAGACCGGCCGGCGCGCGGCGCGAACAGTGACGCGCAACCTTAATTTATAATGATTCTAAACTGCTTGACTTGCGGGCACGCCCTCCGTACAACTGGCGCGCTGAACGAGCCCTGTCTGACGGGCCGTTTTGAATTGGCTTTATCAAGATGAGGAGCGACCCATGGCCCAACTCCGCGGCTCCAAGACCGAAGCAAACCTGAAGGCGGCTTTCGCCGGCGAAAGCCAGGCTAACCGCCGCTACCTGTATTTCGCGCAAAAGGCCGACGTCGAAGGCCAGAACGAAGTCTCCGCCCTGTTCCGCTCCACCGCGGAAGGCGAAACCGGCCACGCCTTCGGCCATCTCGAATACCTGGAGCCGGTCGGCGACCCGGCCACCGGTCACCCCATCGGCGACACCAAGCTGAACCTCAAGGCCTCGGTGGCCGGTGAAACCCACGAGTACACCGACATGTACCCGGGCATGGCCAAGGCCGCCCGCGAGGAAGGCTTCGACGAGATCGCCGACTGGTTCGAAACCCTGGCGAAGGCCGAGAAGTCCCACGCCGGCCGCTTCCAGAAAGCCCTCGATACCCTGGGCTAAGCGTCCGTCATCCGATCTGAACCGGCCGAATTCCTGTTTGGACTTCGGCCGGTTTTATTGAAATTCGGCCGCGCGTCAGGGACGCGCTCCAGCTGAGGAGCACCCATGAGGGAAGGCAGTCTCGAGGCGCCAACCCGGCACATCATCGATTGGCAGAATCCGGACTTCATCGACGCCGAGAAACTCGACGCCGAGATGCGCCGCCAGTTCGACATCTGTCATGGCTGCCGCCGCTGCTTCAACCTGTGCGACTCCTTCCCGCGCCTGTTCGACCTGATCGACGCCGCGGGCGACGCCGAACTGCACGGCGTCAAGAGCGAGGACTTCAAGCCGGTCGTGGACGCCTGCACGCTGTGCGACATGTGCTTCATGACCAAGTGCCCTTACGTCCCGCCGCACGCCTTCAACATCGATTTCCCGCACCTGTTGCTGCGCTACCGCGCGGCCGAACGCGCGAAACACGGCGCGGCCTTCTTCGACGAACAACTCGCCGAGACCGACCGCAACGGCAAGCTGGTCGGCGCCGTCGCCGGCCTCGCCAACTGGGCCACGCAGCGCGGCAACGGCCTGACCCGGCCGCTGATGGAGACGGTCGCCGGCATCGACAAAAACGCCGAATTGCCGAAATTCACCGGCAAGACCTTCGTCGCGCGTGCCAAGGAAAATCCGCCGGCGGTGAACAGCGCCGCGCCGGCCTTCGGCAAACGCGACGCGGTGATCTTCGCCACCTGCTTCGTCAACTACAACAACCCGGCGATAGGTGAAGCCGCGCTCAAGGTGCTCGCCAAGAACGGCGTCAAAGCCGAAGTGGTCTACCCCGGCTGCTGTGGCATGCCGCAGTTGGAGCAGGGCGACATCGCGCGCGTCGCGGACAAAGCCCGCAGCACGGCCCAGGCGCTCAAGCCTCATGTCCAGGCCGGCAAGGATATCGTGGCGCTGGTGCCGTCTTGCGCATTGATGATGAAGTTCGAGTGGCCGTTGATCCTGCCCGACGATCCCGACGTGAAGGCGCTGGCCCAGGCGACCTTCGATATCACCGAATATGTGGTGGCGATCGCCGACCACGAAGGCATCGCGCCGGGCCTGGAGCCGCTCGCGGGCGGTGTGGCCGTACACCTGCCCTGCCATGCCCGCGCCCAGAACATGGGCGCCATGGGCGCCGACATGCTGCGCCTGATTCCCGATACCGATGTCGCGGTGGTCGAGCGCTGCTCGGGTCACGGCGGGTCGTGGGGCATCAAGAAAGGCAACTTCGAGGTTGCCACCAAATTCGCCCGCACCACCGTGCGCCGCGCCGCCGACGCGGGGAAAGCCTATCTCGCGTCCGAGTGCCCACTGGCCGGCAAGCATATCGCGCAGGGTTTCGAGAACATCGAGGGCGCCGGGAAGAAGGAATCCCTCCACCCCATCGAGATCCTCGCCAAAGCTTACGGACTATAGAAATGACCCCGCAGCGCCGTGAAATCACCCGCGCCGACCTGATGCCCCTGCCCGAATACGCCAAGATCCGGCGCGAGCACCGGCGCAAGCTGGTGGACGTGAAGCAAAAGCGCCGGGTGCATATCGGCCCGTCCATCACCCTGTACTTCGAGAACTACGACACCATGTGGGCCCAGGTGCAGGAGATGCTCTACATCGAGCAGGGCGGCGAGGAGCAGATCGAGGGCGAACTCTCGGCCTATAACCCGCTCATCCCGCAAGGCTCCGAGCTGGTGGCGACCATGATGATCGAGATCGAGGACGAGACCGTGCGCCGCCGCACCCTCGCGCGGCTCGGCCATGTCGAGGACATGGTCTACCTGAGTTTCGCAGGGCATACCGTGAAGGGCGTGCCGGAAAACGACATCGACCGCACCACTCCCGACGGCAAGACCTCATCGGTGCACTTCCTGCATTTCGCCTTCACGCCGGAGCAGGCCAAAGCCTTCCGCACGCCCGGAACGCAGATCATCGTCGGAATTTCCCACGCCAACTACGGCCATATGGCCGCGCTGCCGGACGCGCACCGGGCGGCGCTGGCGGAAGATTTGACGGTTTAAGAAGAGCCCTACGGCGTCGGCACGGGTTCGTTGGGATAGAGACCCCAGACCTGGTCGCGCCGCAGCCAGCCTTGGATGCCGCCGGCTTCCACGCGGCAGTAATCGCTGCCGAGGACGCAGCGTTGCAGGCTGACGATCACACCCTTTTCCACATGGGCCAATTCCCGCGCCGTGTCGCTACCCTCGCTGCGCAGGCTGGCCAACGCCGTGGCGATCACCGCGGTGCGCCGCCCCGACAGCATGGTCTGATGCACCCAGCCTTCCGCGCCGTCGGGGTCGCGGATCTGCCGCCACTTATCGAACTCGGCGATCACCTCCACCGGCAGGCGGCGGCGCACATAGACCCATTCCTTCGGATATTGCATGCCGGGCCCGGTCCTGAGGTTGATCGGATCGGTGCGCAGGGACACGAAGCGCGGGATCTTGAGCGCCGTACCATGGGTTCCGGACTCTTCTTTCGGCTCCATCTTGCTTTTTCCGTCCGCCGCGTCGTCATCCGGCGCGATGTCGTTCGCGGTTGGCGCGGACGTTGAAGGGGAGGGGATTTCCTGCGGACGCGGGGCGGCGGCGGACGCGCGGGGCGGCGGCGGCTCCCTCTCGGCCGCCATGGCAAATCCGAAGCTCGACAAAACCGCGAAAGAAATCAGCGCCGCAAATCTCATGTGGCCTTTTTGCCTTGGTTTCCGGGCTTTGGCAACGGCGGCGCGGCCGCCCTGGGTTCGATTGGTAGACAAGCCGGGGGACGACTGCTACGCCTTTTCGATCCCGGTTCTTTCGTCCGTTACTCCCCAGATCACCATGGCGCGGACCAAACCCACAGTCGTTGTCACCCGCAAGCTTCCCGGCGTCGTCGAGACGCGGATGATGGAGCTGTTCGACGTGCGCCTGAACGATGCCGACCGCGCCTTCAGCGCCGCCGAGATCGCCGCCGCGATGCAGAACTGCGACGTGCTGGTGCCGACCCTCACCGATCACATCGACGCGAGCGCCCTCGCCAAGGCGGGCCCGCGCCTCAAGCTGATCGCCAATTTCGGCAACGGCGTCGATCATATCGACCTGGCCGCCGCCCATGGGCGCGGCATCACGGTCACCAATACGCCGGACGTCCTCACCGAGGACACCGCCGACATGGCCATGGCGCTGATGGTGGCGGTGCCGCGCCGCCTCCTGGAAGGCGCCGCCCTGATCCGCGACGGCAAGTTCACCGGCTGGAGCCCGACCCACATGCTGGGCCAGCGGCTGTACGGCAAGCGCCTCGGCATCATCGGCATGGGACGCATCGGCACGGCGGTGGCACGCCGCGCCCGCGGCTTCGGCATGGCGATCCACTATCACAACCGCCGCCGCCTGCGCCCCGAGCTGGAAGCCGAGGTCGAGGCCACCTATTGGGAAAGCCTCGACCAGATGCTGGCCCGCATGGACGTGATCTCGATCCATTGCCCGCACACGCCGGCCACTTTCCATCTGCTGTCCGAGCGCCGCCTCAAGCTGCTCAAGCCGACGACCTATCTGGTGAACGTGGCGCGCGGCGAGATCGTCGATGAAGCCGCGCTGATTTCGATGTTGGCGAAAGGCCAGCTCGCGGGCGCCGCCCTCGACGTGTTCGAACACGAGCCCGCCGTCAATCCGAAGCTGCTGGCGATGCCCAACGTGATCCTGCTGCCCCACATGGGTTCCGCCACCATCGAGGGGCGCATCGCCATGGGCGAGCGCGTGATCATCAACATCAAGACCTTCTGCGACGGTCATGTAGCGCCCAACCGCGTCCTGCCGCCCAGCGCCTAGACCCCAAACGGCATCGTGAAAATCGCCCTTAACGGAAAGATCGTCGAAGTCGCCGACGCCCGCATCGACCCCGCCGACCGGGGGCTCGCGTTCGGCGACGGCCTGTTCGAGACCATGAGCCTGCGCAAAGGCAGGGTCCGCCGGTTGCCGGCGCATCTCGCGCGGCTGCGGCTCGGCGCCGGCGCGCTCGGCATCCCGCTCGCCTATGACGACGCCAACCTGGAAAGCCAGGTCACGGGCTTGGTCGCGGCCAATACGCTCACCGAGGCCGTGGTGAAAATCACACTCACACGCGGACCGGATGCGCGCGGCCTCGCGCTGCCCGCGCGCCCAAAGCCGACGCTGCTAATCACCACGGCCGAAGCGCCTCCTGAGCCGGAGCCGGCGCGCGTGATCATTTCGTCCGTCACCCGGCGCAACGAATTCTCCGCGCTGTCGCGGTTCAAAACACTCAACTATCTCGACAATGTCATCGCCCGCGACCAGGCCGTGCAGGCCGGCGCCGACGATGCGCTGCTGCTCAACACGCAAGGGCGCCTCGCGGGAGGCACTGCCGCCAATGTCTTCCTGCTGGTGAACGGCGGCCTGATCACGCCGCCGGTGGAGGAAGGCGCACTTCCCGGCGTGGCCCGCGCCGACGCCATTCGCCTGACCCGCGCAGAGGAAAAGCCTGTCACCGTCGAAACGCTGATCGACGCCAGCGAGGTGTTCCTGACCAATGCCCTGGGCGTGCGCGCGGTGGTGAGGATCGGCGACAAGCCGGTCGGCGACGGCGAGCCCGGGCTGATCACCCAGTTAGTGGCGACGCGCGTCTAGACCAAGATGGTCCAGAAGGAAGTGTGCGGCGCGCGCAAGCCCGCCGAACCTAAGGCATGGGAACTGCCGGGCGGCCTTTCAACCCGCGCGCGCGTCAAATGAAGTTCTATGAGGGCCGCAACGCGGGGATTGTCCAGGCCGCCTTCGACGATCCGCATTTTGTCTCAGGGTTTTTTGCAGGTGTCGCCGATGGCTTTATAGGCCGCGCTGAATCCGGTCAGCGACACCGTGTCGGTGGTCGGCGTGTTGCGGCTGGACGTGCCTTTGATCACCGCGGTGCTGCTTTTGATCAGCTGCTGCACCACGGCGCTGTCGGTCTTGGAATCCCGCGCCCAGGCCCGGTCGGCGTTGGTGAACAAAGTGAAGGTCTGGCCGCCCGCCGCCAGCGTTACGTCGGAATCCGGCTTGTATTGATAGCCGGCCACCACGCTCAGGACATCGAAGGCTTTCTCCGCCGGCCGGTGGGTGACCAGCAGCTGCACTTCGCCGCGCGCTTTATACGAACCCTCGGACTTGTCCGGCTTAGCGGCCATGTAGCAGACCGGCTTGCCCTTATCGGTATAGGTGTAGGCGACCCATTTGCCGAAGGTGCCGAGCGCGGTCATCTCCTGGGCGCCCGCGGCCAGCGGGGTGGCCAGCGCCAAGCCCATGGCGGCCATGGCGGCGAAAGGCGGAATCCAGCGCATCATGCCGGTGATTTTGGAAAAGCCGGTGCCGCCTTGCAAGACTCTCATTCCATATCTCCATCCCGCTCGGCCAAGGCCACTTCCGCGAGCGGCGGCTTGGCCCGGAACCGTTGGCTTAGCCCCCCGGGTCCGCCCGCCATCACCGGACGGTCCGGAAAGCTGCCACGGCCCATGGTCAACAGCCGGTCGTACATCACCACCACCCCGGCGATCCCCACGTTGAGACAGAATTTTGTCGGAATTCGGATCAAATGGTCGCAACGCGCCACCAGGGCCGGCGACAGCGAGGCCTTTTCCGGCCCCAGCACATAGGCCGCGCAGCGCGGGTGGGTGAAGCTGGGCAGCTCCACCGCATCGTCATGTAATTCCACCCCGACCAGGGCGCAGCCCTTGGGCAGCATCAGGTCGGCCAAGGTGGGGAAGCTGTAGAACGGCAGATTGCCAAGGGTGTCCGAGGTATCGGTCTGGGAGCCGTCGGCGCGCTTATAGGTGGCCGCGACCGTGAACACGAAACTGGCATCGAAGGCATGGGCCGACCTGAACAGGTTACCCACATTGAAGGGCTTGTTGATGCCCTCGACACCTATGCCGTAATAGCCACGCATTAGAATTGGTACCTCTGGTGCGCGTGAATATCATGTTGTTCGCGCTAATGAAATGTAGTGGATTCAAAGGCGTGCTTTTGCGAGTGGGGATCTCATGGCCGGCCTGTTTTTCGAGGAATTCACCGTTGGGATGACGTTCCAGCATCCTATTCGGCGCACCATCACCGAGGCGGATAACGTGTTCTTCTCCGCCCTCACCCACAATCCGGCCGCCCTGCACCTGGACGAGGAGGCCTCCAAGAAGACCGAATACGGCGCCCGCATCGTCAACAGCTGCCTGACCCTGTCCTTCATGGTGGGCATCTCGGTCGGCGAGACCACCCTGGGCACCGCCGTCGCCAACCTGGGCTGGGACGAAGTGCGCTTCCCCAAGCCCCTGTTCCACGGCGACACCATCCGCATCGAAACCGAGGTCGCCGAGCTGCGCGAGAGCAAGTCGCGCCCCGACAACGGCATCGTCATTTTTATCCACCGCTGCTTCAACCAGCGCGACGAACTGGTGGGCGTGTGCAAGCGCTCGGCCCTGATGCGGCGCAGGCCCAAATGACCTCGGCTCCAATGACCGTTCTGCGCTCGCTGCTGTTCATCCCGGGGGACAGCGAAAAGAAACTCGCCAAGGCGGCCGAGGTCAAAGCCGACGCGATCATCATCGACCTCGAGGACTCCGTCGCGGCGCCCCGCAAGGACGCCGCGCGGGCGATGGCGCGGGAGTTCCTGAAAACGGCGCCGCGCAGGTCCAAGCTGTTCGTGCGCATCAATCCGCTGGAGAGCGACGCGCCCAAGCATGACCTCGCGGCGGTGATGCCGGGCCGGCCCGACGGGATCGTGTTCCCCAAGGCGGCGGGCGCGGCCTCGGTCGAAGCGATCTCAAAGGAACTGGACGCCCTGGAGAAACAGCAGGGGCTCGCGGCGGGATCGACGCCAATCCTGGCCATCGCCGCCGAAAGCGCGGCTGGCGTACTGACCGTGGGCGAATACGCCAAGGCAAAGCCGGCACGGCTGCTGGGCCTGTCCTGGGGGCCGTGGGATTTGGCCGCCGACCTGGGCGCCGCCACCAACCGCGATGCCGACGGGGCTTTCGGTTTCACTTACCGCATGGCCATGTCCATGACCCTGCTGGGCGCCAAGGCCGCCGGCGTGCTGGCCATCGACACGCCGCATACCGATTTCAAGGACGAGCAAGGCCTGCTGGCGCTATGCAAATCCATCCGCCGCGACGGCTGGAACGGCAAGCTGGCCATCCACCCGGCCCAGGTGGATGTCATCAACGAAGGCTTCCGCCCCTCGGCGGACGAAGTCGCCCACGCCGAACGCGTCATCGCCGCCTTTGAAAGTGCTGCGACCGGCGTCGCCTCCCTGGACGGCGTGATGCTGGACCTGCCGCACTTGAAGCAGGCCCGCAACGTGCTCGCCTTAAGGGACGCCTCTAAATAGCGACCTTGAAGTCCGCGCCGGTTTTGGCGCGGATCTCGTCCACCGTCACACCGGGCGCGAGTTCAGTGAGTGTCAGGCCCGGACGGCCGACCTCGAACACGCACAGGTCGGTGACGATCACATGCACCACGCCCTTGCCGGTGAGCGGCAGGGTGCAGGCCTTGAGGATTTTCTTCTCGTCGCCCTTGGCCACATGCTCCATCAGCACGACCACGCGCGGCACGCCGGCCACGAGATCCATGGCGCCGCCCATGCCCTTGACCATCTTGCCGGGAATCATCCAGTTGGCGAGGTCGCCGTTCTCGGCCACCTGCAGTGCGCCGAGAATGGAAAGATTGATATGCCCGCCGCGGATCATGCCGAACGAGGTGGCGCTGTCGAAAAAGCTGGTGGTCGGCAAGGTGGTGATGGTCTGCTTGCCGGCATTGATCAGGTCGGGGTCTTCCTCGCCCTCGAACGGGAACGGGCCCATGCCCAGCATGCCGTTCTCGCTCTGCAGCTGGATCGACATACCCGGCGGCACGTGGTTGGCCACCAATGTGGGGATACCGATGCCGAGGTTGACGTAGAAACCGTCCTTCAGTTCCTTCGCCGCGCGGGCCGCCATTTCGTCACGATTCCAAGCCATGGCTATTCTCCTAGGCGCGCTTGCGGGTGGTGCGCTGTTCGATGCGCTTGACGGGATTGTCGAGCTTGATCAGGCGCTGCACGAAGATGCCCGGCGTGTGGATATGGTCGGGATCGATCGCGCCTTGCGGCACCAGGTTCTCGACTTCCGCGACCGTCACCTTGGCGGCGGTGGCCATCATCGGATTGAAGTTCCGCGCGGTCATCCGGTACTGGAGATTGCCTTCCGGATCGGCGGTATGGGCATGGATGATGGCGAGATCGGCGAACAGGCCGGTCTCCATCACATAGTGGCGGCCGTTGAACTCGCGGGTCTCTTTGCCTTCGGCCACCTGCGTGCCGTAGCCCGTGGCGGTGTAGAACGCGGGGATGCCCGCTCCGCCCGCCCGGATGCGTTCCGCCAGCGTACCTTGCGGGTTGAATTCGATTTCCAGTTCGCCGGCCAGGAACTGCTTGGCGAAAGTCGCGTTCTCGCCGACGTAGGAGCTGATCATCTTCTTGATCTGCCGCGTGGTGAGCAAGGTGCCAAGGCCGATGTCGTCGACACCGGCGTTGTTCGAGATGACGGTCAGGCCCTTCACGCCGGATTCCTTGATGGCGGCGATCAGCGCCTCGGGGATGCCGCACAGGCCGAAACCGCCGGACATAATCGTCATGTTATCGCGCAGCAGGCCCGCCAGGGCCGCGGTCGCATTGGGATGGATTTTTTTGCTCACGTCTTCTGTCCTCTACTTCGTGTTCGCGTTCATGAAGCGCGCCATGGCGATGTCGCGCTCCGAAACGCCGCCGCAGTCATGGGTGGCCAAGGTCACTTGGACCCGGTTGTAGACATTGAACCATTCGGGATGATGATCCATTTTCTCGGCCAGCAGCGCCACCCGGCTCATGAAACCGAAGGCGGCGTTGAAATCGGCGAAGGTAAAGGTCTTCTGGATGGCGTCGCGCGCACCCGCGTCCTGCCACCCCGCAAGCTCCGCCAGCGCCTTGGCACGCGCGCCGGATTCAAGCTTCTGGACCATTACACTCGCCTTTCCCCCGGAAGCCGCCTATGTAGCATGAAGAACGCGGCCCATCAGAGCAATACTCTCGCACACGACATATGACAAAATCGATCATCGCCCCCACCCTCGCCGAGGTCGACGCCATGGCCAAGGCGGCACTCGCTCTTTTGCCGGCGGAACTGAGATCCTTCACCGGCGATGTCGTGATCCTGACCCAGGAATTTCCCGACGACGAGGTGTGCCGGTCGATGGAGCTGGAAAGCCCGTTCGATATCCTGGGGCTGTATCAAGGCACCTCGCTGGCCGATAAACAGATCGAAACCTCCGGCAACATGCCGGACATGGTGTTCATCTACCGCCGGCCGATCCTGGATTACTGGTGCGAGACCGGCGAGGATCTGGCCCATGTGGTGCGCCATGTCCTGATCCACGAGATCGGCCACCACTTCGGCTTCTCCGACGAGACCATGGAAGCGATCGAAGAGACCGCCGAAGCGGAAGAAATTAAGGCTTCGCGAGCTTAGCGACCTTCTTCCGCAACACCGGCAGCAGGTCTTCCTCGAACCACGGGTTCTTTTTGACCCATCCGGTATTGCGCCAACTCGGGTGCGGCAGCGGCATCGCCAGCGGGCCGTAGTCGCGCCAGGCCTGGATGGTCTCGGTCATGGTCTTCTTGCGGCGGTCCTTGAGGTAGTAGGCCTGGGCGTAACTGCCCACCAGCAGCACCAATTCCACTTTCTTCAAAAGCGGCCGGATACGCGGATGCCAGGTAACGGCGCATTCCGGGCGCGGCGGCAGGTCGCCGCCCTTGGCGTCGCGGCCGGGATAGCAGAAGCCCATGCTCACCACGGCGAGCAAGGACTCGTCGTAGAAGATGTCGCGGTCGACGCCCATCCAGGCGCGCAGCACATCGCCCGAACGGTCATTGAACGACAGCCCGCTGATATGCGCCCTGGTGCCCGGCGCCTGGCTGACGATCAGGATTCTGGAACTCGCCTTGCCGCGCACCACCGGCGCCGGCGCCAAGGGAATATGGCCCGCGCACAAGGCGCAGGCGCGTGCCTCCTTCAGAACCGCGTCGAGCCTGGTCATAAGCTTTTGAGCAACGCGTCCACATAAGCGGGGACGGCGACGGTCGCCGGCCCATAGTGGGCCTCCGCGAACAGGCTGGCGCCCGCCGACGGCTCCAGGTTGATCTCGGCGGTATGGCTTCCGTGCTGCAGCGCCACCTGCACGAAGCCGGCCGCCGGATAGACGTTGCCCGACGTGCCGATCGAGATGAACAACTCGCAGTCCGAGAGCGCGCCGGAAATCTCGTCGAGGTACCTGGGCATCTCGCCGAACCAGACCACATTGGGGCGCATCCCGCCCGGCCGGTCGCAGCCCCGGCAGACATCCCGCACCGACATATCGCCCGACCACTCAACCACATGGGCGCAATGATTACAGCGCGCCTGGGCATGCAGCCCATGCATGTGCAGCAGGTTTTTGGTGCCGGCGCGTTCGTGCAGCATGTCCACGTTCTGGGTTACCACCAGCACGCGCCCCGGCCATTCGGCCTCCAGGCGCGCGAGCGCCAGATGCGCGGCGTTCGGCTGCAAGTCGAGCGCCCGGTTGCGCGCGCGGCGCATGTTGTAAAAAGCGTGCACTTTCTCCGGATCCTTGGCGAACGCCTCGGGTGTCGCCACGTCCTGCCAGCGCACCTTGGACCAGATGCCGTCGGCATCGCGGAAGGTGTCAAGCCCGGATTCCTTTGAGATTCCCGCGCCGGTCAAGATCACGATATGCGCGTCGCGATGGGGAATGGAGAGCGGTGTTATAGCCGTCATAGTCTTATGGTAATGATGTCGCGGCCATCGCGGAAGAATATGCGCCCATGAAAGTCCTGTTCGTCTGCACCGGGAATATCTGCCGCTCGCCCACGGCGGAGGGCGTGTTCCGTCATATGGTGGAGGAGGCCGGCCTCGGCCAGACCATCACCGCCGATTCCGCCGGCACGCATAACTATCACGAGGGTGACTCACCGGATGTCCGCAGCTGCCGGGCCGCGGCCGCACGGGGCTTCGATCTCTCCGCGCTGCGTGCCCGCAAGGTAAGCGCGCGCGACTTTCACGACTTCGACCTGATCCTGGCCATGGATCAAGGGCACTTCTCGCACCTCGCGGCCATGAAGCCCAAGGACGCGCGCGCCGAGGTGAAGCTTTATCTCGACTTCCACCCGGCCAGCCGCAGCCCAAATTTTGGCAGCAGGGACGTGCCCGATCCCTATTACGGCGGCCCCGAGGGCTTCGCGCGAGTCCTGGACATGATCGAGGAGACCAGTACGGCCTTGCTCGCGCATATCCGGCGCAAGGCGATCACGTAAGCGGGTAGTCCTCGAGCGCCGTGTACACCGGGCCACCGTTGCCAGGCACGCTCTCGAACAGAGTAAACTGCTCCACCCGGAACGGGCCGGCCTGGAACAGGCCGTTGCCTTCAATGAAATGCTGCAGCCGCGTGAGGTCGGGGCGCGTCATGCGAGCGATGGTCACATGCGGCGTGAACTTGCGTTCCTCGGCGGGCTGGCCCGAACGCACCACCGCGGATTCGATCTTTGCCTGGAGATGCGCAAGTTCCGGCGAAGGCGCGACGCCGATCCAGAGCGAATGCTCCTTGCCGTGCTTGCCGAAGGTGCCGAGGCCTTCGAGCTTCAGGTCGAACGGATGATCCGCGATCTGGCGTAGGGCATAGTCGATATCTTCCGCCGCCGAATCATCCACCTCGCCGATGAAGCGCAACGTCAGATGCAGATTTTCAGGTTCGACCCAGCGCGCGCCGGGGATGCCGCTGCACATGATATTGATGCGTGCGGCGATTCCTGCGGGCAGAGCGAGGCCGGCGAACAGGCGGAACACGGGCCCTCACCTCTTGGCGCGGGCGGCTTCCGCCTGGGCGACGAGCTTTTCCGCCACGGGCAGGATGCGTTCGACGATGACCTTCACGCCTTTTTCGGTGGGGTGAATGCGGTCGCCCTGGTTCAACTCCGGGATCGCCGCCACGCCGTCGAGGAAGAACGGATAGAGCAGCACACCCATATCCTTGGCGATGGCGGGATAGATCTTGTTGAACCGGTCGCTGTAATCGCGCCCGAGGTTGGGCGGCGCCATCATGCCCGCGAGCAGCACGGGGATGCCGGCATCGCTGATGCGTTTCACCATGAACGCCAGGTTGTCGTTGGTGAGCTTGGGATCGATCGCGCGCAGGGCGTCGTTGGCGCCCAGTTCCAGGATCACCGCATCGGGCTTGGCGGCCAGCGACCATTCCAGCCGCGAACGGCCGCCGGTGGTGGTGTCGCCGGAAATTCCGCCCTGGATCACGGAGATGTTATGTCCCTTGGCTTTCAAGGCTTTCTCGAGCTGCGCCGGGAAGGCATCGGCGGGATTGTTGAGACCGTAACCGGCGGTCAAACTGTCGCCGAGGGCTAGAATCTTGATCGGGTCCGCCGCATATGAGGGGGCCGAAAACACCAGCAGGAGCGCGGCGATCGCCGCAGCGGGCCGTTTAAATCCTGGCTGCTTCAGTAATCTCGCGGCCAATGCTAACAATCGATTCTGATGCATGTGGGGAATGTTGGATGCCGATGGATCAAGCGCAAGCCGTGATCGCGGATGACGGCGCGAAAATGACCGCGCCCGCCGCGATCGCCATGGAGGGCGTCCACCTCACTCTGGCGGGACCGGCCGGGCCGGTCAACATCCTGCGCGGCGTCGATGTAACCGTCCCCCAAGGCTCCGCCGTCGGTATCGTCGGCCCCTCGGGCTCCGGCAAGACCACCATGTTGATGGTGGTGGCGGGCCTCGAGCGTGTTTCATCGGGCAAGGTCGTCATCGCGGGCACCGACTACGCCGGCATGAGCGAGGACGACCTCGCCCTGTTCCGCCGCGAGAACATCGGCATCGTGTTCCAGTCGTTCCACCTGATCCCGACGATGAGCGCGCTCGAGAACGTGGCGGTGCCCTTGGAATTCGCGGGCCGCAAGGACGCTTTCGAACGCGCCGAGATGGAATTGAAAGCCGTCGGCCTGGGTCATCGCATC
>JAIBCD010000227.1 GCA_019694335.1 Rhodospirillaceae bacterium
TGTTACCGGAAGACTTTGCGCTCGACGTCAAGGGTTACATCGAGGGCCGCGCGGTGGCGGCCGACGACACCAAAACCTGGGAGCGCAACGGCCTCGGCAAGACCCGTTACGGCGGTACGGGCGACGTGATCTTCCGCGGCGAGGGCGCCCTGATCGTCGAACCCAAGCTCGGCTTCGACCTGACCGGCAAAATCGTCGTGTCGGTCGCCGCCGAGCAATACAAGACCCTGAGCCTGGTCGAAGCGTTCCTGCAGTACAAACCGGCGCCCACCGGCGACTTCGGGATCCGCGCCAAGGGCGGCTTCTTCTTCCCGCCGATCTCGCTGGAGAACACCAGCTACGCCTGGACCAGCCCCTATACCATCACCTCCTCGGCCATCAACAGCTGGGTGGGCGAGGAATTGCGCACCATCGGCGGCGAAGCCACGGTGTTCTACCAGAACGCCGACCTCGAGGCCGGCGTAACCGGGGCGCTCTACACCGCCAACGACCCCGCCGGCACCCAGCTCACCTGGCGCGGCTGGACGCTCCACGACCGCGAAATCGGCCTGTTCGACCGTATCCAGTTGACCCAGATCCCGATCATCAAGCCGCCGTCCGGCATCCTCTCGAAGCAGGCGCCGACCGAGAAGCCGTTCCACGAAATCGACATGCGCGTGGGCTACTACACCGCCGGTTACGTCGAGCACGCCGATTGGGGCAAGGCGACGCTGATGTGGTACGACAACAACGCCAACGACCGGGCGCTCGCCCTCGGTCAATGGGCCTGGGACACCAAGTTCTGGGCCTTGGGCTATACCGCGCAGCTGCCGTGGGACGTGGACGCGGTCGCCCAGTACCTGAATGGCAGGACCAAGGTCGTCACCATCCCGAACCGGGCATATCCCCTCGACTATGCCGATTTCTGGGCGGCCTATGGCCTGGTCAGCAAGGAATGGGGCCGGCATCGCCTGAGCTTCAGATTCGACCGCTTCGGCACCCACAGCGACAACATCGCCTTCGACGACACCAACGAGCACGGCTCGGCGCTGACCCTGGCCTATAATTTCCGCCCCACCACCAAGACCCGCATCACCCTGGAAGGCCTGCACATCGACCGTACCCGCCCCGAACGGGCCGCCATCGGCCTTCCTGTTCATGCCGTGGAGAACCAGGTCATGCTAAGCTTCCGCCTGTTCTTCCTGGCATCCATTCCCTGAACCGCCCCTCCATGACCACGCCCCCCTCCGGGACCAACATCTTCTCGGTCGCCACCTCCCTGATCATCCTGGCGGTGACCGTCTACTTCCTGGTCATCGGCAAGGACGTGCTGATCCCCCTGGTGCTTGGAATCTTCATCGCCTACCTGCTGGTGGCTCTTTCCCACCTGATCGAGCGGGTCAAGGTCGCGGGCCGGCCGCCCCCCGGGTGGTTGTCGCTGACCCTCGCGATCGTTTTCTTCCTGTTGTTCCTGACCGCCATGGTCCAGGTGATCGCCGGCAATGTCGCGGACGCGGTCGCGGCCTCGCCCCAGTACCAGGCCCGCCTTGAGGCCGTTCTCGAGCAAGTCAACGCGCTGCTGGCTTCGGTGGTCAACCGCAAGGAACCGCTCACGCTCACCGCCATCATGCAGCAGCTCGACCTGTCCGCCGCCGCCGCCAAGTTCGCGGGCGCGCTCCAGACCGTGGTCGGCAACACCTTCGAGATCCTGCTTTACCTCGTGTTCGTGCTGCTGGAACGCCGGTCCTTCGACCTCAAGCTGTCCGCCATGTTCCCGGATCAGGCCCGGGAGAAACGCCTGCGCGAGATCCTCCTGGAGATCGGCCGGCGTACCGAGAAATACGTGCTGATCAAGACCGTGATCAGCCTGATCATCGGGGCGATCACCTATGTCACCCTGGCGGCCGTGGGCGTGGACTTCGCCGCCTTCCTGGGCCTGCTGGCCTTCCTCGCCAACTACATCCCCTACCTGGGCTCGGCGGTCGGTATCGTCGCCCCGACCATCGTCGCTTTGCTTCAAACCGGGGAATGGAGCCTCGCGGCCGTGGTCATGGGCGTGTTGGCCGCGACTCATGCACTGATCGGCAATGTCCTGGAGCCGCGCATGATGGGACGGTCCCTCAACCTGTCCCCGCTCTTGATGGTCGTGGCGCTGGCGGTGTGGGGTTCGATCTGGGGCGTCGCCGGCATGCTGTTGTCGGTGCCCCTCATGGTCATGGCCATGATCACCTTGGCCCAATTCCCGAAGACCCGCCCGATCGCCGTGTTCATGTCGGAGAACGGCGAGGTCAACTGAGCGCGCTTCGCGAATCGAGTCGCGATTTTTGCGTGAAGAGCCGTCCGGCGGCGCCGCGGGCGGGCTCGTCCGGCAAAAAAAGTTTGGCGCCGCACCCGGCATCGGCGCATTTGCAGCCACGACGCGCCGCGGCACCCATCCCCCGGTTCAGCCAGCCTTCGGCGTGTGCGCAGCGCCTGCCGAAGGCTCATCGCGGTGCGCGCCGCGGCGCGCGCCGCCGGTGATTTCGTGTCCCCGCATACGCCGCGAACGCCCGCGCGCGCATCGGCGACCGGCGTGAAGCCGGCGCGTGCGCCGCC